>JBAXNI010000036.1:0-23554 GCA_037133835.1 Comamonadaceae bacterium
CGAAGAAACCTGCTGCCAAAAAGCCAGCCGCCAAGAAAGCAGCCAAGAAGCCGGCCGCGAAGAAAGCCGCGAAAGCACCCGCTGCCAAGGCAGCGCCTGCCCCGGCCGCCCCTGCTGCTCAAACTACTTTGAGCCCCCAGGCCGCATGGCCATTTCCGACGGCCACCAAGCCCTGAACTTTAGACAAGTTCGACTTGAAGCCCGGTGCATAAAAGCATCGGGCTTTTTTGTTATTGGAGATCGAATGACTCTAAGTCCAAAGTGTAATTTTGTGGGCCGCGCTCCGCTACCTTGAGCGAACCCAGGCGGTTGCCAAGGGCGACGCTGCGCGTCAACGACCACCCCTGCTCAAGCCCGAACAATAGTGCGCCTCGAAAGGCGTCACCGCAGCCGGTTGGATCCACCACGGTGTTCGCTTTGACTGGCGCGACATGTGTCTTTGTGCCCTCCAGCCAGATCTCTGAACCGTCCGCTCCCAGAGTCACGATCAGCCCCTGGACGCGCCGCGAAATCTCTGCGTTGCTCCAACCGGTGCGCTCGTTCAGCATCTTGCCTTCATAGTCGTTCACAGTGACCCAAGTCGCCTGATTTATCAGCGTTTGCAACTCATGGCTGTTGAAGCGAGGTAATTGCTGGCCCGGATCGAATACGAAAGGAATTCCTGCGGCGACAAATTGTTCCGCATGTTGCCACATCGCGTCACGTCCATCGGGAGCAACGATGCCGAGTTTGATGTCGTCGCGTGGGGTAATCTGAATTTGATGCGCCTGCTCCATGGCGCCCGGATGAAAGCCGTTGATCTGGTTGTTATCACGGTCAGTAATGATCATGGCCTGAGCTGTGTAAGTGCCTGCAATGGTCCGGACGAATTCTGTTGAAATTCCCTGACTGCGCAGCCGTTCCAGGTAGCCCGAACCGTCGATCCCCACAGTTGCCATGGGCAGTGCGGTTCCGCCGAGTTGCCGCATGGCATAAGCGATATTGCCAGCGCACCCGCCAAAATCGCGGCGCAACGCAGGCACCAGAAACGATACGTTCAGTATATGGAGTTGATCAGGCAGAATTTGCTCGGCAAAGCGGCCCTCGAAGTTCATGATGGTGTCAAAGGCCAGTGAGCCGCAAATGATGGTTGCCATGGTGTTGGAGATGAGTTCAGGGATAAAAGGCGTAGACACGGTAGCCGACTGTCTGCTGCATCGTGTCAGAGAGATCAACAGTGACAACCAATGAAGTGGACCATTCGGCGCCGGCCTCCAGCGTGTCCGACTTGAACTCAAGTTCGTTGGGCAGGAGCACGCGGCGCATGACGGCTTGATCACTAATGTCGGTTAACGTTAATTCGATTGCTGGTGCTGCAACGGGAACGGTGGATGTGTTTCGGACGGTGAGATTTAGACGATAGGAGTTTCCGATGATCTTGCTGAAAGACGCGCGGTCTATGGTGATCGATTCCTTTTGCCGTAGCGGCGACAACTGGCATTTCAGAGGCAGACAAAGTGACGACATCCATGGTCTGAGTGATGGCTGCCAGGCGACAATCCGGTCACGTTCGTACAGGAGTACTTGTGCGCTCAGTACCAGAAATAGCGTAACAATCAAGGAAACCAATACGAATTGCCGTCCAGTCCTTCTCGGACCGGTTGTGGCCGGTTCTATGGTCAATTGGGTAGCGGGTTCGGTGCTAGGGGTGAAAACTGAGACGTCAGTAGATGATTCGGGGCCCGGGTCATTGCTCGCGGCTGGGTCGGCTTGCACGGTGTCGGCCAGCAAGTGCAGTGACGCATTGAATACGGAGTCGCACGACCCGCAGCGAGCCCAACCTTCAGAAATTCGAAGCTGGTCTGGTACCACCCGGAAATGGGTCTGGCATGCCGGGCAGCGTGTAATCAGGCTCATGAAGCGCAAATTGTAGGGTGATCTGCGTAGTGTCCTAGTGCCGCGCGGTCATGCGTATCCAGCCATCTTCCTCGTCGCTAATGTCGAGTTGACAATAGGGTGCGTAAGCGGCCTTGAGTTCATCGGCCTGGCGCGACAGAATCCCTGCCAGTACCAGAGAGCCGCCCGGTGCCACATAAGACCACAAAAGTGGTGCGAGGACTTTCAACGGGATTGCCAGAATATTTGCCAGCACGGTCTGGTACACGCCTTCTGCAATGTCTGGCGTGCCTGTGCGGACGCTGACCTGATTTGCCTTGGCGTTCAAAACGGTTGATTGCACGGCCGCCTCATCAATGTCAACAGCATCAATCTGGGTGGCACCGAATTTGGCAGCACCAATAGCCAGTATCCCGGAACCGCAGCCGTAATCAAGGACGCGACCGAGTTCTTCCTTCTGTGCAATCCAGCGCAAACACATACGGGTTGTTGGGTGGGTGCCGGTCCCAAAGGCGAGTCCAGGATCAAGCTCAATCATGATTCGTGCCTGCGCTGGAGGTTCATGCCAGCTTGGCACGATCCAGAACTCGGGCGTGATTTCTACCGGAGAGAATTGGGACTGGGTTAGTCGCACCCAATCCTGCGGCGGTACTTCCTGGTTCGCCAGGAACTTGCACTGGGTGAAGAATTCCTGTGCCTGCAGAATGATCAGTGCATCTTTAGCCAATATGTCGGAGGCGAAAAGCGCAGAAACCCGAGAGCGTTGCCAACCTTCCTGAGGGGGAGGCATGCCAGGCTCGCCAAACATGGCTTCTTCAGCTTCGGTTTGGGCGTCTGCATCCTCCACGCTGACACTCAAGGCGTCCAGCGCATCCAGGGCATCAGTCAAGAGGTCCAACTGGTGCTGTGGACACAGCAGACTCAATTCAAACATGCGTTGTTCAACTCAGCGCTGGTGGTGACCAAGCCAATCTTCAAGGTAATGAATATTCGTGCCACCAGCCACAAATTTTGCATCAAGCATGAGTTCACGGTGCAACGCAATGTTGGAGCTGATGCCTTCCACGACGGTTTCACCCAACGCAGTCACCATGCGAGCCACAGCCTGTTCACGGGTATCGCCATGCACAATGATTTTGCCAATCATCGAGTCGTAATTCGGCGGGACAAAGTAGTTCGTATAGATGTGGGAATCGACCCGCACGCCAGGGCCACCGGGGGCATGCCACATAGTGACGCGTCCAGGCGATGGCGTGCATTTGTACGGGTCTTCAGCGTTAATTCGACATTCAATTGCATGCCCGCGAATCTGGATCTGGCGCTGCGTAAAAGGCAGCTTCTCTCCGGCAGCCACCATGATCTGAGTCTTGACGATATCAACGCCGGTCGTCATTTCTGTGACCGGGTGTTCAACTTGTACGCGTGTGTTCATTTCAATGAAGTAGAACTCGCCGTCTTCATACAAGAACTCAAAAGTACCGGCGCCCCGGTACGCAATCTTCTTGCAGGCGGTCACACAGCGTTCTCCCAGACGTTCAATCAATTTGCGTGCGATCCCGGGTGCTGGTGCTTCTTCAATGATCTTTTGGTGTCTGCGTTGCATTGAGCAATCGCGCTCGCCGAGGTAGACGGCATTCTTGAATTTGTCAGCAAGAATCTGTATTTCGATGTGCCTGGGGTTCTGGAGAAACTTTTCCAGATAGACAGCTGGGTTGCCGAACGCGGCGCCAGCCTCAGCGCGTGTCATTGTCACAGCGTTGATCAGCGCCGCTTCTGTGTGCACTACCCGCATCCCGCGGCCACCACCACCACCTGCGGCCTTGATGATGACCGGATATCCGACTGTCTTGGCGATACGGCGAATTTGTGCGGGATCGTCCGGCAACTCGCCTTCAGAGCCAGGAACACAGGGAACACCCGCTTTGATCATGGCCTGTTTGGCCGACACCTTGTCGCCCATCAGGCGAATTGATTCTGGCGTGGGCCCAATGAACTGGAAACCACTTTTCTCTACTCGCTCGGCAAAATCGGCGTTCTCGCTCAAAAAGCCGTAGCCTGGATGAATAGCTTCGGCATCGGTTACCTCAGCCGCCGAAATGATGGCCGGCATATTCAGATAGCTTAGCGTTGACTGTGCCGGGCCGATGCACACCGCTTCTTCAGCCAGCTTGACGTATTTGGCCTCGCGGTCTGCTTCGGAGTAAACCATGACTGCCCGAACTCCGAGTTCGCGACAGGCACGCTGAATTCTGAGGGCAATTTCGCCTCGATTGGCAACCAGGATTTTTTTGAACATAAGTTGTGGCGCTTGACCTTACTCAATGGTGAATAAGGGTTGACCGTATTCAACAGCCTGCCCGTTTTCGCAATGAACCTGGGTGACGACTCCGGACTTGTCAGATTCGATCTCGTTCAGAATCTTCATGGCTTCAATGATGCAGATGGTATCGCCAGCCTTGATCGAGTCGCCGATTTCGACAAAAGACTTCGCGCCCGGTGAAGCGGATCGGTAGAAAGTGCCAACCATGGGTGATTTGACCTTGTGACCGACAACTGGGGGCTGTGCCGTAATGGCCTGCTCAACTGTGGAGGTGCTCGCGGCGATCAAGACGCCAGTCGGTGCCTGAACCGCCGCCAGAGCAGGTTGTTGCGAAACAATTGCGCCACTTCCCTTGACGATACGAATCTTGCCTTCGGCTTCGGTTATTTCCAATTCGGAAACATTGGAGTCCGAGACGAGATCAATCAGCGTCTTCAATTTTCTTAAGTCCATTACATCTCCAACGAAGTTCTTGTAACAGTATTCTAATCTACATTAAATTTAGGCAAAATACGTTATTTGTAAGTATTTTGTGGAAATGACATTGATGATCAAAGCGCAGAATTGCTTGCTTTGCGCTCGAATCCTACGCTGATCCAACCCATGCGTACAACTCTTCCAGCGTTACTTTGCCCATTTTACGATGCACAATTTGAGCGTTCTGGTCTAGCACGACCGTGAATGGCAAACCACCAATCAAATTGCCAAGTGACTTGCTGAGTTGAACGCCTGAAATACCTGCCACGCCGACCGGAAAACTGACGGGTGCATGTGCCAGAAAGCGCTTTACCGGATCAGGTTCATCAACGGCTAATCCAAGAACTTGCCAGCCGTTAGCTATATTTTCTCTATAAAAAGCGCTTAATAAGGGAAGTTCTTCAATGCAGGGGGGGCACCAACTGGCCCAGAAGTTGAGCAGCAGTCGTTTGCCGCGCAGGGTATGCATGGAGAGGGTTGTTCCATCCGGTGCGGTAAATTTGAGCTGCCAAAAAGTCGGGTCCAAACCGTTCTGGACAGGTTCTTTTTGAAGTTTGAGCCACGCCAAACCAATCCCTCCCAACGTGGCGGTACCAGCCACTAGGCCAACAAGCCAGTGGCGTCGATTTGGATGGGAATCTGAGTTCTTCATGTTCTCTGATCATGCACCAATTGCCGAACCGCCGCCAGATCGCCTCTAGGACGGCGTCCTTTGGCGTCAGGCCGCATGGCGCCCTTCAGATCGTCGTAATCATTGATGAGCAGATGAACGCCAATGTCCTCATGCAGGTCCTGGCAGAAGGCGTGCACGCTCAGGGCTTCCACGATGTCGCCATGCAGGCCGGTGACGCTGCGGGCGGTGTAGTCGACACCGTGACCAATCAGCAGAATTTCAGCCGACTTACTGTCATCACAAAAGAGCTGGATGTAGATATCGGACAATCGAGTGGCGCTGCCGTGCCAGACGGCACCACCCAGGTGCGGTGAAAATGCGGCCAGGCGCTCCATCCAAAGCAGAGCAAGGCGTCGCAGAGCGAAGATTTCAACGGCTTGGCTATCAGCGCAGAACAGCGCGATGTGTTCGAAAACCGCGTCTTCGATCACGTCATTGTCTGGCAAGGCGCTGCGTACTGGCAGTCCCAACTGGCGCAAGGCGCGCCGCTTGGCTGATCCATAGTCCAGCCCTTCTTCCACGACGAGACGCGCTGCAACCACCGATATTTCCGCCTTCAAGTTGTCCATGAGGTCCAATTTTGCCTTGATTGGGTCGGCCTAGAATCCATTAATGCATATTCATATTCTTGGCATTTGCGGAACCTTTATGGGCGGGTTGGCAGCGCTGGCGCGCGATACAGGCCACAGGGTGACTGGCTGTGACGTCGGCGTCTACCCGCCCATGAGCGACCAGTTGCGCGCTCTCGGCATTGAACTGATCGAAGGTTTTGGAGCCGACCAACTCGCGTTGAAACCTGACATTTTCGTCGTAGGCAATGTCGTCAGCCGGGCGCACATGGCCGACGGCAGCCCCAAGTTCGAGTTGATGGAGGCCATTCTGGACGCTGGACTGCCCTACACCAGCGGCCCGCAATGGTTGGCGGAGCACGTACTGCAAGGGCGCCATGTGATCGCCGTTGCCGGCACGCATGGCAAGACCACGACCACAGCCATGATCGCCTGGATTCTCGAGTGTAGCGGTCTGCGACCTGGTTTTCTGGTTGGTGGCGTACCCCTGAACTTTGGAGTTTCAGCCCGACTGGGAGGAATGGGTCATCAATTTTCCGACGGGCCGCCCCAGGGAAACGAAGTTCGGCGCGAGCCAAGATTAGCCCCCTCGGGAGGCAGCGTAGGACGCGAAGTGGCAAGCGTGGGGGCCACATTCGTTATCGAAGCAGATGAATACGACACTGCCTTCTTCGACAAGCGCAGCAAGTTTGTGCACTACAGACCACGCACCGCAGTGCTAAACAATCTTGAGTTTGATCACGCGGATATCTTTGACAACCTGGGGGCGATCGAACGCCAGTTCCACCATCTGGTGCGGACAGTCCCGCGGAGTGGTCGCATACTGGTCAACGGTCTGGAAGAAAGCCTGGCGCGTGTGCTGCACCTGGGGTGCTGGAGCGAGGTCCGCAGCTTTGGCTCCGCCATCAGCGACTTCAGCGCGGAGGGAGAACCGGACGCGTTTGACGTGCTCTATCAAGGTCGATGGGTTGCCAGTATGAAGTGGGCACTAACTGGCGTTCACAATCAATTGAATGCACTGGCGGCCATTGCGGCGGCTGAGCATGTTGGTGTGTCAGCGGTTGAGGCAGCCAGGGCCTTGCAGACTTTTGAAAATGTGAAGCGTCGCATGGAACTGCGCGGCACCGTGGCACGTCAGGGTGGCAGCATTGCCGTGTATGACGACTTTGCTCATCATCCAACGGCGATTCGAACCACCATCGACGGATTGCGGCGCAAAGTTGGGCCGCGCGCGCGCATTCTGGCAGTCTTTGAGCCGCGTTCCAACACCATGAAACTCGGCACCATGAAAGCTCAACTCCCCTGGAGTCTTGAAGGTGCCGATCTGGCGTTTTGCCATGGCGGTGCATTGGGCTGGGATGCGCGCGAAGCCCTGCTCGACATGGGTGCCAAAGCTGAGGTCGCCGACAGCATCGAGGCGCTGGTCGGGCAGGTGATCACGCAAGCCCGAGCCGGGGACCACATCCTGTGCATGAGCAATGGTGGCTTTGGCGACATTCACCGCAAACTGTTGAGGGCACTGCAGGAAGTCTAGCGGGCTCGACGAAGCTTGACTGCCTGCGACAAGGATTCCAGCGAGTTGCAGGAATCGTCCCAGCCCAGACAGGCATCGGTGATGCTCTTGCCGTATTCGAGTTGCGAAGAGTCGTCCTTGCCGGCAACGAACTTCTGGGAGCCAGCGCGCAGGTGACTTTCGATCATTACGCCGAACACGCTCGTGGAGCCGGACGCGATTTGAGCTGCGATGTCACGCGCAACTTCGACTTGCTTCTCGTGACGCTTGCTGCTGTTGGCGTGGCTGCAGTCGACCATCAGGGTTGCTGGCAATTTCGCAGCTGACAGGTCCTTGCAGGCGGCGGCGATGCTCGCGGCGTCGTAGTTGGGTGACTTGCCGCCGCGCAGGATGACGTGGCAATCGGGGTTGCCAGCGGTCTGCACAATCGCGACCTGTCCGTTCTTGTGGACCGACAGAAAATGGTGACCCCCGGCAGCCGCTTGAATGGCGTCGGTGGCTATCTTGATGTTGCCATCGGTGCCATTCTTAAAGCCAATCGGGGCCGACAGACCCGAGGCGAGTTCGCGATGCACCTGACTCTCGGTGGTGCGTGCACCGATGGCACCCCATGAAATCAAGTCACCCAAGTACTGCGGCGAGATCACATCGAGGAATTCGCTGCCCGCGGGCAGACCCAGACGGTTGATCTCAATCAGCAACTGGCGCGCCATGCGCAAGCCTTCGTCGATGCGGAAGGACTCATCCAGATACGGATCATTGATCAATCCTTTCCAGCCCACCGTGGTGCGCGGCTTCTCAAAATACACGCGCATCACGATTTCCAGTGTGTCCGCGTACTTTTCACGCTGCATCTTCAGCTGCTGTGCATAGTCCAGCGCCGCAGACGGGTCGTGAATTGAGCAGGGGCCGACGACGACCAGCAGGCGGTCGTCATGGCCGGTCATGATTTTGTGGATGCGTCGGCGTGTCGCGCTGATAAGGGACTCGGCAGCGGTGCCACGAATCGGGAAGAAGCGAATCAAGTGTTCAGGAGGGGGCAACACGGTGATGTCCTTGATGCGTTCGTCGTCGGTCTGACCGGTGCGATCAGTGATGGGGGCGGTCGCTTTGGTGTACCAGGCATCAGATTGGTTTGTACTGGCTTTTGATTTCATCTTCTGTTTCCTTCATTTGTTGGGGACAGAACTGGCTCACTTTGCGTAGCTGGGGTCTGTCCCACGAGGTTTCACGCGGAAAAAAAAACCGCCGGGGCTGCCGGCGGTTTTGGGAAGATCAGGACGCTTTTTTCAGATACGTTCAGAACTCTCTACCGCCGCAGGCGCTGGAGAACCAAAAATAGCTAAAGTAAAAACTGGCCGACTTCATGACGACGAATGTATCACAATCGTAGGCGACAAGTGGCTCACGCGGTCCCACCGACGGTCAGGCCGTCGATGCGCAGCGTCGGCTGGCCGACGCCGACGGGGACACTTTGTCCCTCCTTGCCGCAGGTGCCGACGCCGCTGTCGAGCTTCATGTCATTGCCGATCATGCTGACACGCTTGAGGCACTCGGGGCCGCTACCAACTAGAGTCGCACCCTTGACCGGGTACAGAATCTTGCCGTTCTCGACCCAGTAAGCTTCACTCGCCGAAAAAACAAATTTACCGGAAGTGATGTCGACTTGTCCGCCACCAAAGTTGCTCGCATAAAGACCCTTCCGGATACTGGCAATGATTTCTTGGGGGTCTCTGTCGCCACCGAGCATATAGGTATTGGTCATGCGCGGCATCGGTACCGATGCATAGCTCTCGCGTCTGGCATTGCCGGTCACAGCTACACCCATCAGGCGTGCATTCATGGTGTCCTGCATATAGGCTTTGAGAATGCCATCTTCGATCAGTACATTTCGCTGGCTGATGTTGCCTTCGTCATCGACATTAAGCGAGCCGCGGCGTTCAGTCAGCGTACCATCGTCCAGCACGGTCACACCCTTGGCGGCGACACGCTGGCCAATGCGGCCGCTGAAGGCGCTTGAACCCTTTCGGTTGAAGTCGCCTTCCAGGCCGTGCCCTATCGCTTCGTGCAGCAAAATGCCAGGCCAGCCGGCGCCCAGAACCACCGTCATTTCTCCCGCCGGGGCGGCGCGCGCCTCCAGATTGGTCAGCGCGGCATGGACCGCTTCATCGACATACTGACTGATGCGCGCAGCGTCGAAGTAGGCCAGACCAAATCGGCCGCCGCCGCCCGCCGTGCCGACTTCACGCCTACTCTTGCCACCGATCATCTGCTCCGCTATGACCGTGACCGACAGGCGGACCAGCGGGCGCACATCGGCCGCCAGTGTTCCGTCAGCGCGCGCGATCAGCACCACGTCGTATTCGCTGGCCAGACCCGCCATCACCTGCGCGACGCGAGGGTCCTTCGCACGCGCCAGACGCTCCACGGTTCCAAGCAAGGCTACCTTGCCGGCGCTGTCCATTGTGGCAATCGGATCCAGACCTGGATAGAGTGAGCGAGCGGTTGCCAACTTCTTGGTTCTCGATCGCACGCGTGCCGTTTGCGAAGCGCTTGAAATGGAACGCACGGTGCGGGCAGCGTCCAGTAGCGACGCTGCGGAAATATCATCAGAGTAGGCGAAAGCAGTCTTTTCTCCACTGACAGCGCGCACGCCGACACCTTGATCTATGCTGAAGGAGCCGGTCTTGACGATGCCCTCTTCCAGACTCCACCCCTCCGATCGCGTGTACTCGAAATACAGGTCAGCCTCGTCAACTTGATGTGACTTGATTGCGTTCAGAGCGCGTGTCAGGTCGGACTCGTCCAGACCAAAAGGGTCGAGCAGCAGGGCCTTGGCAACTGCCAGGCGTTCAAGAGTGGGTTCGCGAGAGATCATGGTTGATGGTATCAGTTGAGGACAGAACTGGTTCGCTTCGCGTCACTGCGGTCTGTCCCGCAAGGTATCAGGATTGCACCAGCCGCTTGGACTTGGCAATAGACATCAATATGCCGAGTCCCATGCCCAACGTGACCATGGCGGTGCCGCCGTAGCTGACAAACGGCAGTGGCACACCGACCACCGGCAAAATGCCGCTGACCATACCCATGTTGACGAAGGCGTAAGTGAAGAAGATCAGCGTGATGCTGCCAGCCAGCAGTCTTGAGAACAGGGTTGGGGCTTCCAGCGCAATGTTCAGGCCGCGCAGGATAAGGAAGCCAAAACCGGCAATCAGCAGCAAGTTGCCAAAGAGGCCGAACTCTTCAGAAAACGCGGCAAAGATGAAGTCGGTGGTGCGCTCGGGGATGAATTCCAGATGGGTTTGAGTGCCCTGCATGAAGCCTTTACCCCAAAAGCCACCCGAACCAATTGCGATCATGCCCTGAATGATGTGAAATCCTTTGCCCAGCGGGTCACGTGTCGGGTCCAGCAGCGTGCAAATGCGCTGCTGCTGGTAGTCGTGCAGGACGGGCCAGCGCATGCCCTCCGCGCACAGTTGGGGCTCAAAACCAACCAACAAGCCCACACCCAGTACGCCTAACAGCAAAGGCGGCAGGATCAACTTCCAGGACAGTCCGGCGAAGAAGATGATTGACAGACCGGCTGACAGCACCAAAATGGCGGTGCCCAGGTCGGGCTGGCGCACGATCAGCGCAATCGGCACGACCAGCAATAAAGCGGCCACAGCAAAGTCGAGCGGTCGCAACTGTCCCTCACGCTTCTGGAACCACCAGGCCAGCGTCAGCGGTACCGCGATCTTGAGTATTTCGCTGGGCTGGATGGTGACGCCGACATTGAGCCAGCGCCGTGCACCCTTCTTGGTGACGCCGAAAACTGCGACGGCGACAAGTAGGGTGACGCCAACCAGATACAACGGTACGGCCAGTGACATCAAGCGCTGCGGTGGAATCTGTGCCACAACAAACAGGATGAAGCCGGCCAGCAGCATGTTGCGTCCATGGTCTTCAAAGCGCGTACCCTGATCAAAGCCGGATGAATACATGGTCAGCATACCCGCGCAAGCGAGCAGGAAGACGGCAAACGCCAATGGCCCGTCAAACCCGCGAAACCAGGGCGCCATGCGCTGCCACACGGAAAGATTCTTGAAAACCACTGCCATGCTGCAATTATCCCTTGCCGGGCGTTACCATGAAGCCAACATGACTGCTCAGCGTCCAATCACGCACCTGCTTTATCTGCACGGCTTTCGCTCGTCGCCAAAGTCAAACAAAGCGCGTCGGATGGCCTCACTTCTTGCCACGCTGCATCCAGAGTTGGTATGGTGGTGTCCGCAACTATCTGCTTCCCCCCGTCAGGCGATGCTGGAGGTGATGCAGACAGTGGCGGATTGGCCACACGACCGCATGGCCGTCATCGGCTCTTCGCTTGGCGGTTTCTATGCCACGTGGGTGGCAGAGCAGACGCGATGCAAGGCCGTACTGCTTAACCCGGCGGTCGACCCGGCACGTGATCTGGCGCAGCACATTGGCGAGCACAGCCTTTGGCATGACCCAGCCGAGCATTTCTTCTTTCGGGAAGAATTTGTCCAGGAATTGCGCAACTTGACGCTGCCACACCTGAGTTTCCCTGAGCGTTCTCTGGCGATGATTGCCAAGGGGGATGAATTGCTGGACTGGCGCGAGATGCTGGCGCACTACGCTCGTGCCCAGGTTCGACTGATTGATGGCAGCGACCATGCGCTGAGTGACTTTGAGGCGCATTTGCCTGCGCTGCTGGAGTTCCTGGGCCTGGACTGAGGCGCTGGCGCCGCACCTTTTTGCTGGGACAATGTTCCTCATGTACTTATTGTTTGAAGAATCCGGGAAGTTTTTCGCCGGGCGAGTGTTGTCCGAGACGGAGTCCTCGGCGCAGCTTGAACTCGACAGTGGCAAGCGCGTCAAGGTCAAGGCTGCCAGTATTCTGCTGAGGTTTGAAAAGCCGGCGCCGGCCCAGCTGCTCGCCAGCGCACAGTTGATCAGCCAGGACATAGAACTGGAGTTGGCCTGGGAGTTCTCTCCGGAAAGTGAGTTCGGATTCGCCGACCTGGCGCGAGAGTATTTCAGCAGCAAGGCAAACCAGCCAGCGACTCTGGAGCAACAGGCTGGCACCTTGCTGCGCCTGTTTGAGGCGCCACACTACTTTCGTCGTGCTGGCAAGGGGCGTTTTCGCAAGGCGTCGGCTGAGATACTGGCGCAGGCCTTGGCAGCGATTGAAAAAAGGAAGCAGATCGCGTTGCAGGTTGGGCAGTGGGTCAAGGACCTGAGCGAGGGGCATTGTCCCCAGGCGGTGCGCGATCAACTGTACAAAATACTGTTCAAGCCGGACAAGAATGCGCCTGAATACAAAGCCGTCGTGGAGGCGTCGCGGGCGACCCATCTGGGGCCGCTGGAACTGCTGATCAAGGCCGGTGCGATCGACTCACCCTACCAGTTTCACTGGAAGCGTTTCCTGCTGGAGAACTTCCCCAAAGGAACGGGTTTTTCCAGGATGGACGCGCCGCCGATTCGCGAGGAATTGCCACTGTCAACGGCCCATGCGTTTTCTATCGATGACTCCGCTACCACGGAGATCGATGATGCGCTGTCGGTGCAGGGACTCGGTACCGGTCGGATACAACTAGGCATTCACATTGCAGCGCCAGCTTTGGCGATCCTGCCCGGCAGCCCTATTGACGTTGCGGCGCGCCAGCGGCTGTCAACGGTTTACATGCCAGGTTACAAGATCACCATGCTGCCCGAGCATGTGGTGCAAAACTATACCTTGCGGGAAGGCGGCGATTGCCCTGCCGTTTCTCTCTACATCGAACTGGATGAACTGACGCTGGAGATCGCGAGCAGTGAGACACGAATCGAACGCGTCCACATCAGCGCCAACCTGCGTCATGACCAGCTTGATGCCATTGTGACAACGCAGTGGCTGGAGGATCCGGCGTTCGAGCATCACATTGAGCAGCAGGTCTTGCAGCAGCAGCGTGAGCAACTGTCCTTTCTGTTCCGGTTGGCCAAACATCTGAAAGCCGGACGTGAACTGGTACGCGGCAAGCCAGAGAGCTTCAACCGCCCGGACTACAACTTCAAACTGCTCGAAAACCAGGGCACAGAACCGCAGGGCACGGAGACGGTGCAAATTAGCATTCGCCAGCGTGGCGCGCCGCTTGATCTGATCGTATCGGAGGCCATGATTCTTGCCAACAGCACCTGGGGTAACTGGCTGGCCGAACATGGTGTGCCGGGCATTTACCGCAGTCAGGCTTCGTTGTTGCCGGGAGTCAAGGTCCGCATGGGCACCAAGGCGCTGCCGCATGCGGGTATTGGTGTCAGGAGCTATGCCTGGAGCAGTTCGCCGCTGCGCCGCTACACCGACCTGGTGAATCAGTGGCAAATCATCGCGTGCGCGCGCCATGGCAAGACCGCTGCACTTGTGGCGCCATTCAAGCCGAAAGACGCTGATTTGTTTTCGATCATTTCGAGTTTTGACGCCGCCTACGCGGCCTACAACGGATACCAGGGTGCCATGGAGCGCTTCTGGACACTGAAGTACCTGCAGCAAAATGCGATTACTGAAATCAATGCTACGGTGTTCAAGGAGAACATGGTGCGTGCTGATGAACTGCCGCTGGTGCTGGTGGTTGCCGGGGCGCAAGGCTTGGCGCGTGGCGTGCGCTTGCGCGTCAGGCTCGGCAGCATTGACGAAGTAAGCCTGGACGTGACGGGGACGGTACTGGCGCGACTCGATGCCTCGACAGACACCGACAACACAGCGCCGGATGGCGACGCCGATGATGATGAAGTTGACGATGGTGTCGCGGCAGGGCCGATTGCCATTGCCGTCGATATGAACGATGCCGATGCTGCCGTCAGCGCAGTGGCCAGCGATGATTCAGTGTCGTGAAGTGGTTTCCTCTTAGCTCTCTGCAGTGGGCCTTGGGCGCATCGATTGCCGTGCATGCCGTGGTGCTGTCCGTGCGCTTTGTCGATCCAGACGCTTTCAACCGCGTGTTTCAGGACACGCCGCTTGAAGTCATCCTGGTTAACGCGCGGACCAGTGAACGACCGGCGAAGGCCCAGGCCATCGCCCAGGCCAGCATGGTTGGTGGTGGTGAAGCGCAGGCAGGTCGTGCCATCAGTCCACTGCCGCCGGCGCCATTGTCCCAGGTTGGGGATGCCAGTGAAACCCAGACACAGGCACAATTGCAGACGCTGAAGGAGCAACAAAACCTGTTGTTGGCAGAGGTCAAAGCTCGCTTGGCCAGCATGCCCGTACAAGACCCTCAGCCCAACAAGCCGACGCCAGAGCAGGCTCAGCGCGAGGAGACTCGTCGTCAGCTAAGCAAGTTGCTCGCGGAGATTGAACACCGGATCAGAGTGGAAAACGAACGCCCCAGAAAACGCTATATCGGCCCCTCCACCAGGGAAGAGGTATATGCCCTGTATTACGACCGTTTGCGCCGTCGCATTGAGGACAAGGGCACGGAGAATTTTCCGGAAACCGCTGGCAAAAAGATGTACGGGGAGCTGACTTTGGCTGTGACTGTCAATTTTGACGGCCGAATTCATGAGGTTGAAATTGTTGAAGGTTCGGGCAACCGCGCGTTGGACCGACGCGCGATGGCAATTGTCAGGAGCGCTGGACCCTTTGGGCGCTTTAATGCTGCCATGCGCCGGCAGGCTGAACAGATATGGGTTGTTTCGCGTTTCAAATTTACGCGCGATGAAACGCTTGAAAGTCGGCTTACTGCGAACTGAAAGTTTATGGATAACTACTGCGTCCTGGGTAACCCGATTGAACACAGCAAATCACCGTGGATTCACGCGCGCTTTGCCGAACTGACGAGCCAGACGCTGCACTACGACAGGCGGCTTGTACCGATCCATGGATTTGCCGCAGAGGTGCAGTCCTTCTTTGCACAGGGGGGGCGTGGTTGCAATATCACGGTGCCTTTCAAGTTTGAAGCGGCTGCATTGGCCAACCGGGCCTCGCAGCGGGTGGCGCTGGCAATGGCTGCAAATATTCTGAGCCTGCAGGATGGCAAACTGCTGGCTGACAACACCGACGGCACCGGCTTGGTCAACGATATTGAATGCAACGCCGGAGTCGAATTGAAAGGGCGAAACCTGCTGCTCATTGGTGCGGGCGGCGCCGCGGCTGGCGTACTCGGTCCGCTGTTGCTGGCCCGTCCAGCCAGCATCACGGTGGCCAATCGCACTTTACCCAAAGCCAGTGCTTTGGTGGCACGGCATGCTGCGCTGGCGGCGCAACAGGGAGTTGAATTGGGGGCGCAGAGCTCGCAGTCATTGGTATCAAGTTTTGACGTGTTGATCAATGCAACTGCCAGCAGCCTCACGGGCGGCTCCGTACCGGTCCCGGATTGCACGCTCAATTCCGGCACGTTGGCGTACGACATGATGTACGGTAGCGCGGCCCAGGGGTTCATGAACTGGGCACAGGCACATGGTGCGCAGGCGCGCGACGGGCTGGGTATGTTGGTAGAGCAGGCAGCCGAGGCTTTCATGATCTGGCGCGGCGTACGCCCGCCAGCGCGGCAGGTGCTTGCCGAACTGCGACTGCTCACGGCCTGACCTGATGACGGCGATGAGACCTTTGCTACGCTGGCTTGGCTTGACGTTTCTTGCGGTGCTGGCGTTGCAACTCTTCTTTGTCGGTCGCATAGCAGCCATGGCTGTGCTTGAGCCACAGTCGACGGCCTTTCAGCGTTCCGAAGCCTGGCGTCTGCAATCGGAAAAAGGCCGCCTGCCCTGGCGCCAGCAATGGGTTTCCTATGGAGAGATTTCAGACCTGCTTAAACAGGCAGTGATTGCCAGTGAAGACGACGGCTTCACCAACCATGATGGCGTGGATTGGGATGCTCTTGAAAAGGCCTGGCAAAAGAACGCCAGGGCACAGGCACAGGCGGAAAAAGTACCCGGCAATCGAGCTGCAGCGGCACGGACCAACAACAAGCCACCAGCTCGTACACCAAAGGTTGTGGGTGGATCGACAATCACCCAACAGCTTGCAAAAAACCTGTTTCTGTCGGGTGAACGCACGCTGCTGCGCAAGGGGCAGGAGTTTGTGCTGACGCTGCTGCTTGAGACTTTGCTCAGCAAGCAGCGCATTCTGGAGATTTACCTTAATAGCGTCGAGTGGGGTGAAGGTGTCTTTGGTGTCGAAGCGGCGGCGCAGCACTATTTTCACAAACCGGCGTCCCGGCTCGATGCTTTCGAATCGGCCAGGCTGGCCGTGATGCTGCCGCGACCGAAATACTTCGAAAAACTGCCCAACTCAAGCTACCTGGCCGAACGCGCGGGTGTGATTGCGACTCGCCTGGGCAGTGCTGAACTGCCTTGACGACAACTTGCTGATCCGCCCTTTTGCGGCTGTGATGCGCAATCCATTTATCATGCTTGCATGCGTGCCATGCTGATGAGTTACTTTCTCCTCGGGTTGATCCGTGTTTTGACCGGATCCCAGGCGCGCTGGTATGGCTGTCCACCGAAGGCGGAGCAACGCATTTACTTTGCCAATCATCAAAGTCATGCCGATCTGGTCATGATCTGGGCGGCCTTGCCGAAGGAACTGCGCTCGACAACCCGGGCCATTGCGGCGAGGGACTACTGGACCAGGACGCCTTTCAAGCAGTGGATTACAACAGCCGTGTTTAACGTCATCTACGTATCGCGTGAGCGCAACGCCGAAGAGGATCCGCTGGAGCCGCTGTTTGAGGCGCTGGACCATGGTGATTCGATCATTTTGTTTCCGGAAGGCACGCGTGGCAACAAGGATGACCCGCAGGCCTTCAAGGCCGGGCTGTACAACCTGGCTTGCAGGTATCCGGACGTTGAGTTGGTGCCAGCCTGGATCAACAATGTCCAGCGTGTCCTGCCCAAGGGCGAGGTGGTGCCGGTACCGGTGCTATGTTCTGTAACTTTTGGCGCACCGCTTCATGTGCAGGAAGGTGAAGAGCGCTTGGCCTTCCTTGATCGCGCCCGAAATGCCGTGATAGCCTTGCGTGAGGTCTGACGACATGTATCAGGCCCTGAAAAATCTCACTGCAAGCCAACAGGTGGGTGCGCTCTTTACCATTGTGTTTGGCATTCTCTTGCTGGCCAGTGTGGTCGCCGTGTTGCTTTCGATGCGCGAATTGGGCGACAGTCATCGTGCCGAGCAACAGCGCAGTGATCTGCGTAATTTCGAGGGTGTTCTCAGGACCAGCTGGTTGGTGATGCTGGTGTTCTGGGTCAGTTGGCTCGCCGGCGACTGGGTTGCGCTGACCTTGTTCGGACTGGTATCCGTTTTTGCACTGCGTGAATTCATGACGCTGTCACCGACGCGCCGCGGTGATCACCGCAGCCTGGTGCTGGCGTTCTTTGTCGTGTTGCCGGTTCAGTACGCTTTGGTCGGCAACGAACTGTTCAACCTGTTCACTGTGTTCATTCCGGTCTACGTGTTTCTTGCGATTCCCGTCGTCAGTGCCCTGGCCAACGATCCGCAGCGCTTCCTGGAACGCAATGCCAAACTGCAGTGGGGCATCATGGTCTGTATTTATGGCATGAGCCATGTGCCGGCACTGTTGCTGCTTGATTTTCCCCACTACGACAAGAAGAACGCATTTCTCGTCTTCTTCCTCGTGTTGGTGGTGCAAACCAGCATGATTGCGCAGCATCTGGCCTCGCGCCGACTGCACAGACCACCGGTCGCACCCGCTATCAGCCAGAGCTTCAACTGGCCTAGCTGGTGGATTGGTATCACGGTCGGCAGTCTGCTTGGTGCCTTGCTGGCAGGAATCACACCCTTTGTGCCGGGGCAGGCGTTTGCCCTGTCCTTTATCGCTTGCATGGCCGGATCCTTCGGCCATCTGGTCATGAAAGCGCTCAAGCGCGACCGTGGCATCCCGATATGGCGTGGTCAGGGCACGGCGCTTACCGGTGCCGCCGGTTTGCTCGACCGGGTCGATGCATTGTGCTTTGCTGCACCCGTTTTCTTTCACTCCGTGCGCTGGTATTTTGGCCTGTAGCTCGATGAGAATTCTCGGCATTGACCCCGGCCTTCGCACCACCGGCTTTGGTGTGATCGACGCGCGGGGCGCTGAACTGGGCTACGTGGCAAGTGGCACCATCAGCACCGTCCATCTTGAGAAAGGTCAGTTGCCAGCGCGCCTGAAGGTGTTGTTTGCCGGTGTACGTGAAGTGATTGCCCGTTACCAGCCCGATTGCGCGTCAGTAGAAATTGTCTTTGTCAACGTCAATCCGCAATCTACCTTGTTGCTGGGTCAGGCGCGTGGCGCTTGTGTTACGGCATTGGTCTCGCTGGACCTGCCCGTTGCCGAATACACGGCGCTGCAGATGAAGCAGGCCGTTGTCGGCTATGGCCGGGCTGACAAGACGCAGGTTCAGGAGATGGTGCGTCGTTTACTCGCATTGCCCGGCTTGCCAGGGGCGGACGCTGCCGACGCGCTGGGGTTGGCGATTACCCACGCGCATGCCGCCAAGGCGCTGGCGCGCCTGGCGTTGGCGGACGGAGTGATTGGCGCCGGCAGTGGCAAATACAAGGCCGGACGGAGTCGCTAGACGGCCCATTTTGTCCAGTAAGATGTATGTTCGAATTTGCAATTTGATAAAGACAAAGGTCATTTATGAGTCAGACACGCAGTACCCGGATTCGCAGCGTTGCCCTGGTTGGCCACGGGGCCGTCGGCAAGACCACACTGGCCGAGAGCCTGCTGGCGGCCAGTGGAGCGATCAAGAGTCGCGGATCGATCGAAAAGGGAAACACAGTTTGTGATTTCGATCCGATTGAAAAGGAGCTGGGTCACTCACTTCAGTCATCGATTGTCGGTTTTGACTGGGAAGGCACCCAGATTCATCTGATTGATACGCCCGGGTTTCCGGATTTTTCCGGCCAGTCCATGGGCGCATTGGCGGCAGTGGACACCGCGCTGGTGGTGATCAATGCGCAGAACGGCATTGAACTTGCGACCGAACGCATGTTCACGCTGGCCGGTGAGCGTGGGCTGTGCCGCATGATTGTGATCAACAAGATCGATGCCGACAACGTCGATTTACCGGCGTTGGTGAACGAAATTCGTGAACGTTTCGGCAAGCAGTGCCTGCTGCTGGATTTGCCGACACACAACGGTCAGGATGTGGTCGAACTGCTGGGTCATGATGATGGCGAGAGCGACTTTGCTTCAGTTGCTGCCGCACACCGGAGCCTGATTGACCAGATCGTTGAAGAAGATGACAGCCTGATGGCCAGCTACCTGGAAACTGGCGCGGACCCGACCCTGGATCAACTTCATGAGCCCTTCGAGCGTGCCTTGCGGGCCGGGCATCTGATCCCGATCCTGTTTGTCTCCGCCCGAACCGGCGCCGGCGTGCCGCAACTGATGGACGCTCTGGCACGACTGGCCCCGAATCCGGCTGAGGGCAACCCACCACCGTTTTACCGCACAGAGCCGGGCGCCGAGCCCCAGGCTTTTCAGGCACAACCTGACGACGCGCTGCATGTTCTTGCACACGTTTTCAAGATTGTGATCGATCCCTTCATTGGCAAGCTGGGGATCTTTCGCGTGCACCAGGGAACGATCCGGCGCGACGCCCAGTTGTTTGTTGGATCCGCCAAAAAGCCTTTCAAGGTATCGCATTTGTATCGACTGCAAGGCAAGGATCACATCGAAGTCGCAGACCTCGTGCCAGGTGACATCGGCGCCGTTGCCAAAGTTGACGAAATCGAATTCGACTGCGTGCTTCACGACTCGCACGACGAGGATCACATTCACCTGAAACCACTCGCTTTTCCGCAACCCATGCATGGTCTGGCCGTGCAAACGCGACGCAAGGGCGACGAGCAGCGCTTGTTCGATATTTTGCACAAGCTTGAACTTGAAGACCCCTGCTTCAAGGTGGAACGCCACCCCGGCACCAATGAAACCGTGATTCGGGGCCTTGGGGACATGCATTTGCGAGCCAAGCTTTCACGCATGCTGCAGCAGTACAAGCTCGAGCTCGACACCAGTGTGCCGCAAATCGCCTACCGCGAAACCATCAATGGCAACGCGGAGGGTCACTGCCGCCACAAGAAGCAAAGCGGCGGCGCCGGCCAGTTCGGCGAGGTCATGCTGCGCGTCGAACCCCTTCCGCGCGGCGCTGGCTTCGAGTTCGTCGATATTGTCAAAGGCGGCGCCATTCCAGGCGTGTTCATGGCGGCGGTGGAAAAAGGTGTGCGCCAGGCGTTGGCTGAAGGTGTAGTGGCCGGCTACCCGGTGCACGACCTGCGCGTCATTGTGCATGACGGCAAGACACATGCCGTCGACGGCAAGGATATTGCGTTCACTTCGGCGGGCCGCAAGGCGACCATTGAGGCAGTGCGCCTGGCGCGTCCCATGGTGCTGGAACCACTGGTTCATATCGAGGTGCTGGCGCCCGAAGCCACCATCGGAGATTTGACGGGTGACCTGGCCAGCAAGCGTGGCCATGTGACCGGCACGCAGCCGCGCCCGAACGGGGCGGTGGCCATCAGTGGTCTTATCCCCTTGGCCGAATTGGGCGACTACCAGGGACGCCTCAAATCGCTGACAGCCGGTGAGGGTTCCTACAGCATCGAGTTCTCGCACTACGCGCAAGTGCCTGACGCCACGCAGCAGCAGCTTGCGAGCAAGTACAAGGCCGTCAATCTCGACGATGATGCTCCGGCAGGGCCGGTTCGATGAGCCATCTTCTGCTGGCATATTCAACCACGGACGGCCATACGCCACGCATCTGCGAGCGCTTGCGACAGGTCATCGAGCAGCAGGGGCATGACGCCAAGGTGGTGCCCTTGTCCCAGGCTGAGGCGCTGGATCTGGCGGCGTTCGACGTTATCGTCGTAGGTGCGAGCATCCGCTACGGCAAGCATCAGCCAGAGGTGTCGCAGTTTATTGCGCGGCATCAGGCGCTGCTGGAGCGCAAGGCAAACGCCTTTTTTACGGTCAATATTGTGGCGCGCAAGCCCAACAAGAACCGGCCCGAGAATAACCCCTATCTGATCAAGTTTTTGCGGACGATCAGCTGGAAACCGAAGCTGCTCGGCGTTTTTGCCGGCAAACTCGACTACCCGCGCTATCGCTTCATTGACCGACAGATGATCAGGTTCATCATGCTGATCACCAAGGGACCTACCGACCCCTCGGTCGTGGTCGAGTTCACAGACTGGCAGGCAGTCGAGGAATTTGGCCGCGAACTCGGCACGATGGGGTGATCCGGCTCTGAGACCGGATCAGGGTTTCGCCTTGGGCTGCAGGCCCAGGCCGGCTTTGCTACGAGCGTCGGCGATTTCGGCTTCCACCTGCGCTGCGTCACGTGAGCCGGGTGGCAGCACCGTGAGTACTTTTTCCCAATGACTGATGGCCAGTTTGTAGTCTGAGCGCCGATAGGCCGCGGAACCCGCCAGCATCAGAGCCATCGGGTGTCTGGGATCGATTGCCAACGCCTTGTTGACGAGTGCCAGCGGGCGACCTTCCAGCGTGTTCGTGCGCATGGCCAGCAGGTCAGCGTACTGGGTCAGCAGACCGGCGTCGCCGTCGACAAGTTTGCCGGCTTTCTCGAAGGCCTGTTCGGCCTCGGGTAAACGCCCCTGAACCTTGTAAGCGCCAGCCAGACGTGCCCAACCGGCCAGGTCTGAAGGATTGGCTTTCAGCTTGGCGGCCAGCCCGTCGATCATCTGGTTGATTTTTTCCGGGGTCATGACGCCTGCAGCGCCCGGGTCAACCGGTGGCAGTTTGCCGGATTCGGATCCGGTACCGGCGGACTTGGCGCTGGGTGCCGCCTTGGCAGTTGCAGGTAGCCCCGCTTTGGCACGTGCCTCGGCGATGTCGGCCTCCACCTGCTGGGCATCCGGTGAACCCGGATCAAGTATTGTCAACAATTTTTCCCACTGTGCTACGGCAAAAGCAAAGTCCGAGCGCCGATAGGCGGCAACGCCTGACATCATCAGTCCCATCGGATGTTGCGGATTTAGCGCCAGTGCCTTGTTGACCAACTCCAGCGGTTTGCCTTCGATGTTGTTGTTGGCGCGTACAGCCAGCAGGTCGGCGTAATCCACCAGCAAATCCGGATTCTTGTTGATCAGGTCCCCGGCCTTCAGGAACGCCTGTTCCGCATCAGCAAAACGTCCCATCACTTTGTAGGAACGCGCGAGCATGGCCCAGCCCTGGGGATTGTCAGGGTTGGCCTTCAGGCGCGCCGCCAGGGCGTCGACCATGGTTGCAACCTGATCATCATTTGCCTTTTGAGTTGCTACAGGGTCGATCGCTTCGGGAGTTCCGAGCCACCAGTACATTCCGGCAGCGCCAAGCGGCATGAGCAGCGCAATCACCAGCGCCGTGCGCCGACCCGTCCAGAAGCTCGCACCCGCCCCATGTGAAGCGGGCGACTCCTGCGTGTCATCGAGCAGGCGCAACTGCAGTTCATCACGGGCCGCTTCGCAGTCTTGCGTACTGATGAGGCCTCGCGCCAGATCACGCTCCAGTGTTTCCAGTTGATCGCGGTAAATGGACGCATTCAGACCCTGGCTTGAAACGCCGGTGGCGGTGACAGGCCACAGTAAGGGGCGCACCAGCCAGCCCAGAGCCAACAGGGTCAGGACGGCTGCGATGGCAATAAAAACAGTCATGAGGGAAGTTCCGTATCTTTGAGAAGAGACTGCGCCTTCTTGCGCTGGTCTGCATTGAGTACCGGCGCAGCACTGCCGGTCTGCTGGCGTCGTATCACACGCACCAGGAAGTACAGGGCCCCGATCAGGAGCAGGAAGGGGCCAAACCAGAGCATCCAGGTCAGCGGCTTCATGGGTGGTCGGTAGCGCACAAAGTCGCCATAGCGGCTGACCATGTACTCCATGATCTCGGCATCACTCTTGTTCGCCTTGACCAGCGTGCGCAGTTCACGTCGCAAATCCATGGCCAGATCGGCACGCGACCCTGCCAGTGATTCGTTCTGGCAAACCAGGCAGCGCAACTCTTCCGAAATGGCGATCATGCGTTGTTCCACCACAGGATCTTCCGCCAGTGGTACGGCCTCACCTGCATAACTCGAAAGGACGCATTGCAGCGTCAGGATCAGGGCCAGCCAGTATTTCATTTTTGCAGCTCCCGCACCATAGGCAGAATCTTGTC
>JBAXNI010000037.1:0-23443 GCA_037133835.1 Comamonadaceae bacterium
CCCGGGGCCAGCAGCCCGCTTGACGGCCTGGACCGCCGTGCCGTCGCTGGAGCACGCCATCGAGTTGCTGACGCTGGCGCGCCGCCACTTTGATGCCGGCCTGACCGGCTTTGAAGTCATGGGAAGTTTTGCGCTCAGCCTGGTAGCCAAACACTTTTCTCACCTGCACATGCCAGCGCACACGGACGTGCCCTACTGCGTGCTGCTGGAGACCTCGGACCATGTGTCGGAACAACACGCAAGAGAGCAGTTTGAAGGCTTGCTGGAAGCAGCGCTGGAACAGGGCTTTGTGATGGATGCAGTGGTGGCCGAGAGCCTGTCGCAGGCGAATCAGCTCTGGCATATCCGCGAGAGCATTCCGCTGGCGCAGCCACTCGAAGGACTGAACATCAAGCACGACATCTCGGTGCCCATTTCCAGCATCGCCGAATTCGTTCGCACGACCGACGCGCTGCTGCAGCAAGCCATCGCCGGCGTGCGCATGGTCAATTTCGGCCACCTCGGCGACGGCAACCTGCACTACAACGTCCAGGCTCCCGAGCACATGGAACCGGCGCGCTTCCTGGCCGAGCATGAGGAGCAGGTCAACACCCTGGTTTATGACAGCGTTACCGCGTTCAAAGGATCGATCTCCGCAGAACACGGCGTCGGCAGCCTGAAAGTGGAACAACTGGAAAACTACAAATCACCGGTCGCGCTGGACATGATGCGCGCCGTGAAGCGTGCGCTGGACCCGCAAAATCTGCTGAATCCGGGACGCGTGCTGAGGGTTCAGGAATTTGTCCATCAATAGATAATCCATGCTTATGACACAGCATCCCGTCCACTCCCAGTACGAAGACTTTCTGCGCCACGTGGATACATATGGCGTCTTCAAGCCGGACCGCACCGGCACCGGCACCAAGAGCGTGTTCGGCTACCAGATGCGCTTTGACCTGAACCAGGGCTTTCCACTGGTAACGACCAAGAAGGTTCACGTGCGCTCGATCATTCAGGAACTGTTGTGGTTTCTGACCGGGTCGAGCAACAACAACTGGTTGAAAGAGCGCGGCGTGACGATCTGGGACGAGTGGGCAGCGCCTGACGGTGACCTGGGTCCGGTGTACGGCGTCCAGTGGCGCAGTTGGCCGACACCCGACGGTGGCCATATTGACCAGATTGCTGAAGTCATCAAGACCCTCAAGACCAACCCGGATTCGCGCCGCATCATCGTCAGTGCGTGGAACGTGGGGGAACTCGGCAAGATGGCCTTGATGCCCTGCCACGCCTTCTTTCAGTTCTACGTGGCGCCCGCCGCTGCCGCAGGGGAAAAGGGCAAGCTCAGTTGCCAGCTCTACCAGCGCAGTGCCGACATTTTTCTGGGCGTGCCTTTCAACATCGCCAGCTACGCGCTGCTCACGCACATGCTGGCACAGCAATGCGATCTTGAGGTGGGGGACTTCATCTGGACCGGCGGTGATTGCCACATTTACAGCAATCACGCCGAGCAAGTCGCGCTGCAACTCAGCCGCTCGCCCTATGCCTACCCGACGCTCGCCATCAAGCGCCGCCCGGCAACGCTGTTTGACTACGAGTTCGAAGACTTCGAGTTCATCAAATACCAATGCCACCCGGCGATCAAAGCGCCAGTGGCGGTCTGAATGAAGCTGCATCTGATCTTTGCCCGCGCCGCCAATGGCGTGATTGGAAACCAAAACGCACTGCCCTGGCATTTACCCGAAGACATGGCGCACTTCAAACGCACTACCCTGGGATGCCCCGTGATCATGGGACGCAAGACCTGGGAATCGCTGCCAGAGCGGTTTCGTCCCCTGCCCGGGCGACTCAATGTGGTGCTGACGCACCAGATGAATTGGAAGGCGCAGGGGGCACTGACGGCCCATTCAATTCAAGATGCCTGCGCGCTGTGCCCCGAGATGAGTGATGCCTGGGTTATCGGCGGCGCTGAAATATATACCCAGGCTTTGCCGCTGGCGTGTGGCGCTGTCGTGACCGAAATTGACGCGACTTTTGATGGAGACGCTTTTGCGCCACAATTCGGGCCACAATGGACTGAAACGGCCCGTGATCGGAAGATCTCGGATAGTGGTTTGAAATTCAGTTTTGTCACCTATCGCAAAGATAAAGGAGTTTGATATGTCAGGAGATGGATTTCACGTCCACGGTCCGCACGACCACGAATTGGAACACGCCCAGCAAGGTGAACATGGCAGCGAACATGGCGGCATGATCAATCAGATCGCGATGTTCACCGCCATCATCGCCACCATCGGTGCAATTTTTGGCTATATGGGTGGAGCAACGCAGGCCAATGCGGGTCTCTTCAAGAACAACGCCGCGATCAAGAAGACAGAAGCGTCCGATCAGTGGAACTACTATCAGTCCAAGAGCACCAAACAGTCACTGGCAGAGCTGGCACGTGATTTGTCACCCGACGACAAGAAAACCAAATACCAGGAAAAGGTGGATCGCTACGAAAAGGAAAAGGCAGAGATCAAGGCCGGAGCCGAAAAACTGGAAGCGCAAGCGACACAGTGGGACAAGCAAAGTGATGAGCAGATGCACCAACATCACCGCTGGGCGCAGTCCACCACCGTGCTGCAGATCTGCATCGCACTGGCCGCCATTGCGCTGCTGACCAGGAAGAAGTGGCTCGAATACGCCATGTTTGGCGCTGGTGGCCTGGGTATCCTGGTCGGCGCCCTGGCGGCACTGCATATCTAGTTCTCTGGCACGCTGACGCAGCGCCGCGTGAAACCCTCGCCACCGAGCGCACACTTTTCCGGGTTGCGACGCGGGGCGACACTGCTGCTGCTGATACTGCTGGTCGGCACCTTGGGCTACCGCCACATCGGTGCACCCGAAGCGACCTGGATCGACAGTTTCTACATGACCTTCATCACCGTGGCCACGATCGGCTACGGCGAGATCGTGGACTTGAGCCGTCATCCCATGGGTCGGCTGTTTACCGTTTTTATCGCGGTGATCGGCATAGGAACGATGAGCTACCTGTTTTCCACCTTTGTTGCCTTGCTGCTCGAATCCGACCTGAATGCCACGCTAAGGAAGAAACGCATGAAAAAGGAAATTGCCAGACTTTCCGGTCATTACATCGTCTGCGGCATTGGACGCGTTGGCAGCAACGTCGCCAATGAATTGATTCAGACCCAGCGCACCCTGGTGGTGGTCGAGAATGACCGGGAAGCATTGGACCATTGGCTCGAAGACCACCCTGGCACGCCGCATCTGCACGCCGATGCAGCCGACGATGAAGCGCTGCGCGCCGCCGGAGTGATGGCAGCTGCTGGTGTCTTTGCGGTGACGGGAGATGACAGTCACAACCTGATGGTTTCGCTCTCGGTGAAATTGTTGAACTCGAAGGCGCGCGTGGTCGCGCGTCTGCACGACATCCGCAACGCGGACAAGGCACGGCGCGCGGGCGCGGACGAAATCGTCTCGCCCGACTTCACTGGCGGTATGCGCATCGCGTCGGCCATGGTGAGGCCGCACGTGGTGAATTTCATGGACCAGATGCTGCGCACGGACGATCAACTACGGGTTGAGGAGGTGCAAGTTCCGGCGAACTATCCCGACACCCCCATCAAGGAACTGCTGGCAAGGTCAAGAGACTACATCCTGCTCGCAACCCATGAGCAGGGCAAGTGGGTTTTCAATCCGGCCGACGAGCACCTGCTCAAGGGCGGTGCAACCCTGGTGTTGATGGCGACACCGACTGGCCGTGTCGAGATTGAAAAGCGCTTGCAGAATTGACCAGGCCATGAAACTTGCCACCTGGAACGTCAACTCGCTCACCGTGCGTCTGCCGCAGGTTCTGGACTGGCTGCTGATCAATCCGGTCGACGTGCTGGCGCTGCAGGAACTCAAGATGACGGACGACAAGTTTCCGTTTCAGGCTTTCCAGCAGATCGGTTATGAGGCGCATTGCTTCGGTCAGAAGACCTACAACGGCGTGGCCTTGCTGTCCCGTTGCGCAGCCACCGAAGTCGTCCGCAACATCCCCGGTTTTGCTGACGATATGGCGCGCGTCATCAGTGCCGACGTCAGCGGCGTGCGTGTCATTGGCGGCTATTTTCCGAACGGACAGGAGCCAGGCAGCGAGAAATTCGAATACAAGATGAACTGGCTGAAGGGCCTGCGCAACTGGGTGCGCGAAGAACTTGCTAAGAACCCCCGACTGGTTCTGATGGGCGACTACAACATCACTTTTGACGATGCGGACGTCTGGGATCCAGTGGGTCTGAAGGACACCATCCATTGCACTGAAGAGGAGCGCTACCACTTGCGCGCATTGCTTGCGCTGGGCTTGCATGACGCGTACCGCCTGTTTCCGCAAATGCCAAAGAGTTATTCATGGTGGGACTACCGTGATTTTGGTTTCCGGCGCAATCGTGGACTGCGCATTGACCACATCCTGGTCAGCAACGCGCTCAAGCCGCTGGTGAGTTCCTGCGTCATCGACAAGACGCCGCGCGGCAACGAGCGCCCCAGCGATCATGCTCCCGTGGTCGTGCAGGCTGATTCATTGCCACTGGGGCCCTGACTTGTCATTGCGGGCTGGACCCGCAATCCAGTATCAGCGTAGCACTGGATCCCGGATCAAGTCCGGGATGACCATTACTCTAGGCCCAACTCCTGGATCTTGCGCGTGATGGTATTGCGGCCAATGCCCAGTCTTTGCGCGGCCTCGATGCGTCGCCCGCGCGTCGCCGCAAGTGCCGCCAGTATCAGGCGGGATTCAAAGCGACGCGTCAAGGTGTCCCAGACATCTGTGCGCCCGCTGGCCAGCAAAGAAGCTGCATCGACCGCAAGGTCCCGTTCCCAGTTATCGGCATCCGGTTGCGGCACCGCCATCGCCGTCGCAAACGATGGCTGACTTGAAGGAGCGGCTGCAGTCACTGGCGCTCGTTCCGAGAGCGCTGGCTCGGGAGCCTGAGCCTGGGAGTCCGCCTGCATGACGCCAACTTCGGGCGGCAGGTCCTTGGATTCAATCAGCTGGGCCGGCGTCATCACTGTCAGCCAATGGCAAATGTTCTCCAACTGGCGCACGTTGCCCGGGAAGGCGAAATGGCCAAGCCATACCAAGGCTGCATCAGAAATCCGCTTCGGCTCAACCCCGAGCTGCAAGGCGCTTTGCTGCAAAAAGTGACGCGTCAACATGGGTACATCTTCCCGGCGCTCGCGCAAGGCCGGCAGACGCAACCGGATCACATTGAGGCGGTGAAACAGGTCCTCGCGAAATGCACCATCCTTGACACGCTGTTCCAGATTCTGGTGCGTCGCGGCGATGATGCGCACATTCGTCTTGACCGCGCTGTGTCCGCCAACGCGATAAAAGTGGCCATCGCTGAGAACACGCAACAACCGGGTCTGCAGGTCAAACGGCATATCGCCAATCTCGTCGAGAAACAGCGTACCGCCGTCGGCCTGCTCAAAGCGGCCACGGCGCATCGTCTGTGCACCGGTGAAAGCACCGCGCTCATGGCCGAACAACTCGGATTCGAGCAGATCCTTTGGAATGGCTGCAGTGTTGATCGCCACAAAAGGACCACTTGCACGCGTTGAGTGCTTGTGCAGAGCCCGCGCAACCAACTCCTTGCCGGAACCCGATTCACCCGTGATCATGACCGTCACATTGCTTTGGCTCAAACGCCCAATGGCACGAAAGACATCCTGCATCGCTGGCGCCTGGCCCAGCATTTCAGGCGTACCGGCCATACCCTCCTCGCTCACCTCTTCGCGCTGGCTTTCCTCGACGGCACGCCGAATCAGTTCGACTGCCTTCGGCAAATCAAAGGGCTTGGGCAGATACTCGAAGGCGCCACCCTGAAAAGCCGAGACGGCACTGTCCAGATCCGAATAGGCAGTCATGATGATGACCGGCAGCGCCGGAAACATCTCCTTGACCTTGCCCAGCAGATCCAGACCAGAACCGCCTGGCATCCGGATGTCGCTCACCAGCACTTGCGGGCCGTTGTCCTCATTGGAGGACTCCAGAGCTGCCAGAACGTCGCGCGTGTTGTTGAAACTGCGGGTTGGCAGGTTCTCGCGCAGCAAGGCTTTTTCCAGCACGAAGCGGATGGACTGGTCATCATCTACTATCCAAATCGGCTTCATATATTCCTCATTTTGCGGGACAGCCCGCAGCTACGCGCAGCGAGCCGGCTTTGTCCCGAATTGACTAGGGCAACGGGATCAATATCTTGAAATCCGTATGGCCTGGCACACTGTCGCACTCGATCAGGCCGTGGTGTTGCTGGACAAAAGTCTGCGCCAGCGTCAACCCCAAACCAGAACCCCCTTCACGCCCGGAGACCAGCGGATAGAAGATGCGATCCTTGATCGAGTCCGGTACACCAGGCCCGTTGTCAATCACATGCAATTCCAGTGCCAACCGGTAGCGCTGCTTGCCAAACGTCGTCTGGCGCGCTATTCGCGTATGAAATGTGAGCGTCGCCGTGCCTTGTGCAATCTGCTCGGTCAGCGCCTGACAGGCGTTGTGCGCGATATTGAGCACAGTCTGAATCAACTGTTCGCGGTCACCCCGAAATTCCGGTATCGACGTGTCAAAGTCGCGTATGACCTCCAATCCCTTTGGAAACTCGGCCAGAATCAGCAGACGCACCCTTTCGCAGACTTCATGGATGTTGACGTCCCCCACCAGATGCGGGCGCCGGTGCGGCGCCAACAATCGGTCGACCAGCGACTGCAGACGATCCGCCTCATGAATGATGACCTGCGTGTACTCGGTGAGTTCCGCTGACTCGATCTCCATCTCAAGCAGTTGCGCAGCGCCACGGATGCCACCCAGTGGATTCTTGATCTCGTGCGCCAGATTGCGGATCAGTTCCTTGTTGGCCTGGGCTTGCTCGGCCAGGCGCTCTTCCCGGTCCTGCCGTGCCTGCATTTCGAGCGGCAACAACTCGACAATGATTTCATCAAGTCTCTCTGTCTGCGTCACGATGACGTGCACTGGCAATGCTTCCCGGCTCAGCCGCTTGAGCCAGGCGTCATAACGCAAGGCCGCAAAATCGTTGCCACGGATGCCCTGCAAGGCGTTGTTCAGCGCCATCGGGTCAGCAAAACTGTCACTGAAGACCGAGCCGACAATCGCTCGCCGCGACAGTCCCCTCGCATCTTCCAGAGCCGCGTTGGCAAACAACACTGCGCCATTACTGTGCACGACAGCAACCAGCGTCGCCAGCAAGTCGAACGACTGGAAACGCTCTGCCGACGCAAGGACAGACGACGGATCAATGAGAAGTGGAGGCAGATTCAAACTGACTATTTTGTCGCAGAGAGGGAGGAAGCGCGCCCGAGTTCGCGCCGGATGCCGGCAATATCGCTTTCATTGCGCGCGAGACTGGCCTTCAGCGCCCCGACCCGGTCCAGGTACTTTTGAGCATTGCGTAGTTCATCGGCGCGTTTTTCCGGCTCGCCATTGTTGTATTCTTTTTGCAACTCAAGCTGACGCTCTTGTGCCTTCCTGAGTTCTGCTTCCAGAATTTGCACGGCATCGGCATCACGCGCCTTCTGGTCGGCCGCGTCTACACGCTGAGCGGCTGATGCTGCCGCCGTTCGCGCCGGCGCCAGGGCCGCCGTGCGCGTTCCCTGCACCACTGTCACGTTTCCGCCTTCCAGCAGTTTGCAAGTCTTGGTCTGCGCACTCGGCACAACGTTGGTGTACTCATTGCCACAGCGGTAGATGCGGTCCTGGCAATAGCTGCTGGACGACAGCACACAAGCAAGAAGCGGCACGATCAAGGCATGATTCATAAAGGACATTCTAGAGGTCGATGCATGCTTGCCAGTATGCGCCAAATGACACACAAATGAAAAAGGACGGCTCTGGCCGTCCTTGCTTGTCACAGACTGCAAAAAAAGTTACAGCGAGTAGTACATGTCAAATTCAATCGGGTGCGTCGCCATGCGCAGACGAGTCACTTCCGTCATCTTGAGTTCGATATAGGCGTCGAGCATGCTGTCAGTGAAAACACCACCCTTGGTCAGGAAACCGCGGCCAGCGTCCAGGCAATCGAGCGCCTGATCGAGGCTGTGGCAGACGGTCGGGATCTTGGCATTTTCCTCGGGCGGCAAATGGTACAGATCCTTGGTCGCTGCTTCGCCAGGATGAATCTTGTTTTCCACGCCGTCCAGACCTGCCATCATCAGAGCCGCGAAGCCGAGATAGGGGTTCATCAGCGGATCCGGGAAACGCGCTTCGATGCGGCGTGCCTTCGGGTTGGCCACATAAGGAATGCGAATCGAGGCAGAGCGGTTCTTGGCAGAGTACGCCAGTTTGACCGGCGCTTCGTAGCCCGGAACCAGTCGCTTGTAGCTGTTCGTGCCGGGATTGGTGATGGCGTTCAGGGCACGTGCATGCTTGATGATGCCACCGACATAGTACAGGGCAAAGTCGGACAGGCCGGCATAGCCGTCGCCAGCAAACAGGTTCTTGCCATCTTTCCAGATCGACTGGTGCACGTGCATGCCAGAACCGTTGTCGCCAACGATGGGCTTGGGCATGAACGTAGCAGTCTTGCCGTAGGCATGGGCCACGTTCTGCACCACGTACTTGAGGATCTGCGTCCAGTCGGCACGCTGCACCAGCGTACTGAACTTGGTGCCAATTTCGTTCTGACCAGCGCCAGCCACCTCATGGTGGAAGACTTCAACCGGGATGCCAAGCGACTCCAGGATCAGCGCCATTTCGGCACGCATATCCTGCGTGCTGTCGACTGGCGGCACCGGAAAGTAGCCACCCTTGACGGTCGGACGATGACCCTTGTTGCCACCTTCGATCTTCTTGCCCGAATTCCACGGTGCTTCACCTTCGTCGACCTTGTAGAAGGTGCCCGACATATCAGTATTCCAGCGCACATCATCAAAAATGAAGAACTCGGGTTCCGGACCGAAGAAGGCGGTGTCACCCATGCCGGAAGCCTTGAGGTAGGCTTCAGCGCGCTTGGCAATCGAGCGTGGGTCGCGGTCATAGGCCTTGCCATCGCTGGGTTCAACAACGTCGCAGCTCAGGAACAGCGTCGTTTCTTCAAAAAATGGGTCAATGTTGGCCGTGTTGGGATCAGGCATCAACTGCATGTCAGAAGCTTCAATGCCCTTCCAGCCAGCGACCGATGAGCCGTCAAACGCGTGGCCCGCGGTGAATTTGTCCTCGTCAAAATGGGAAACCGGCACAGTGACGTGCTGCTCCTTGCCCCGGGTATCGGTAAAACGGAAGTCAACGAATTTGACTTCGTTTTCTTTCACCATCTTCATGACGTCTGCGACGGTCTTTGCCATCAAATACTCCTGGTTGAATCGTTGTTGAAAAGCTTACATCTAAGCGGATGCAGTTTTTGTGCCAAGACTGGCGACAGAACAAATCTGCTCAACCGCGTATTTTGCCCTGACTTTGCCAAATTTTTGGTCATGGTGACCGAACAATCCGTCGCTTGCGAGCAACCCAACGCACTACTTAGGTGCATTGTATTTTTGCACCAAAAAGGAATTGGTTACTTTTGCACCAATTCAGGGCCCAATTGGGCTCCGAAGAGGTTCAAGCCGGTCAACAAAGCCTGGTAGGCGATTTCGACCAGGCCCGGTTCACCCTTGACGCCCAACTCGATATGCCGGCCATGTTGCGGGTGATCCACACTGGGCAGGCTGAAGACCTTGACCCCCGCGTAGGACTGTTCGATTCGCTCCATCAGCGGCGTCAGTGTGGCCTCCATGGCTCCGTAGACAATGACCGATTTTTCGATCCAGGCAGCGACCCTCTGCAGATGCGAATAGTGGTGGTCAAGCACCCACTCGATCATCGGCCAGGCCATGACCGGAAACCCTGGGACGAAGTGCACCGAGCCGCAAGTGAAACCGGCGATTTTGTTGAAGGGATTGGGAATGATGCTTGCACCGACCGGGAACATGCCCATGTTCAGTCTGTGGATGTTGTCGCTGCGGTCAGGTTCGTAGGGAACGCCCTGCTCCCGGGCTGTGTCCTGCATGCGCTCGCGAATCAGGGCTTCGGCCTGCGGATGCAGCGCCAGTTCAACACCCAAAGCACGCGCCGCGCATTGACGCGTGTGATCATCGGGCGTCGCCCCGATGCCACCGCATGAAAATACGATGTCCCCCGATGCAAAGGCACGCTGCAAGGTGGCAGTGATCCGGTCCGGCGAATCACCAACATAATCGGCATAAGCCAGTTGCAGACCGCGTGCCTTGAGCAGTTCGACGACCCTTGGCAAGTGCTTGTCGGCGCGCTTGCCAGAGAGAATTTCATCGCCAATGATGATCAGGCCAACAGAAGGCACAGTAATGGAAGGCGTTTCAGGTGTCGTTCGGTGGGTCATGCGGCAATGTTAGCCTGTCCGCGCCGGACAGCATCGTCGCCGTCGACACGACCTGACTCTGGGCGAGGGCTTGTTCGGCACGCAAGGCCTGCAAGGCAGCGAGGCAGTAATGCGCAAACCAGAGGGAAGAAAAGGCGAACACCAGCATGTAAATCCAGATGGCCAGTGGCACCAGAATGACAAATGCTGCTGCCAGCCAGGCGCCTGACGCCCAGATCACGCTGGGCGCGGCCCCCAGGTAACCCGTCAGCACACCAATGGCCAACAACCAGCCACGGTGGCGCTGGAATATTTCCCTGCGTTCTTCTTTGCTGGCATGCTCGGCCAGCGCGTCAAACGCCATGACACGGTAAGCGAGCCAACCCCATATCAGCGGCGGCAGCAGCAGGATCAGCGGTGGCAACAGCCACAAGGGCAATGAGATCAGCAACGCCAACAGGGCCATCAGTGTTGAACCAAGAGACCACAGCAAACTAAACACCAGTGATCCGCCGCGCTTGCGCTCGAGTGCCGGAAAACGCCGCCGCGCGACCAGGGAGGTCAACGCTGGCGTCATCAAAAGGGCAACCGCCAGCAATGACAGCACGACGATCACCGGTGTCACTGCAAAAACCACGACAAGCGGTGCCAGCACCATCTTCAGGCCGCCAACACCTGCGTTCTTCAGCCAGGTCCAGACACTGTTGACCAGCATCGAAGTCTCCAGTGCCTGACGCACCGCGTCGAGCGCGGCGTCCCAGTAAAGGTAACCCAGTCCCAACGCCAGGCCGACCGTCAAGAGCAAGGGCAAAAACGACAGGGCTATGACGCGCGGACGAAGGCAGTAAACGACGGCCCGCCAGAAGGAGTCGAGAAACAGGTTCATGCTTTGATACTGTCCAGATCGAGCGGACTCAGCCAGCGCCACTGCCCCGGCGCCAGATCGTCGGGCAAGCGCAGGCCACCGATCTGCGAGCGATGCAGTGCCTCCACCCGGTTGCTGACAGCGGCCACCATGCGCTTGACCTGATGGTACTTTCCTTCGGTCAGGGTCAGCCGTAGCTGATGTTCGGTCACCGCTTCGGCCGCTGCCGCCTTCACTGGTTTGGGATCATCATCCAGAACCACACCGGCAAGCAGTTTCTGCAGTTGCTTTTCGTCCAGTGCGTGCTTCACGTTTACCTCGTACACCTTGGGCACATGGTGCCGCGGTGAACTCATCCGATGGATGAATTGGCCATCATCTGTAAGCAACAACATGCCGCTTGTGTCCTGGTCCAACCGGCCTATGGCCTGCACCCCCTGGACCGCCGCCTTCTGCGGACGCATTCGCAGAGGCGAAGGCAGAAGCGTATAAATGCTTGGGTAGGTTGACGGCTTTTGAGAACACTCGGTAGCCAATGGCTTGTGCAGCATCAGATAGGCTTTTTCGTGGTACGGCCAGTCAACGCCCTGCACCCGAAACCGCAAGCCCTCGGCGACAAATTCTTCGCTCGCGTCGGTGCAGCCGAGCGGCATCAATGCGTCCAGTGATGGGTAAACCTGAACCAGCCCCTGTTGAATCATTCCGGCACAGACACGCCGGGTCCCAAAGCCCTGGGAATAGAGAATTTCCTGCAACTGCATGCCGCGAGTATAGGAATCCGCGCTTCCGCCTCTGTGACCAAGTTCGGGTCAAGGCCACTTGCGACTGAAATACACGACAATCAAAGCGATGAATTCCGAACCAACCGTTACCTTGTCCATGCTTGATCTGGTTGCCGTGCGCGAAGGCGGCACGGTGGCAGATGCGCTGGCCATTTCACTGCGCACTGCGCAGCATGCAGAGTCACTTGGCTTCAAGCGCTACTGGCTGGCCGAACACCACAACATGGCGGGTATTGCGAGTTCTGCCACAGCAGTGCTGGTTGGACATATCGCTGGCGGAACCAAGCGCATCCGCGTTGGCTCGGGTGGCGTCATGCTGCCCAACCACGCGCCTCTGGTCGTGGCCGAGGCCTTTGGCACGCTGGCCGAGTTGTACCCCGGGCGCATAGATCTCGGTTTGGGGCGCGCGCCGGGTACGGACCCGTTCACCATGCGTGCACTGCGCCGTGATCGCGTTGAAACTGAAAACGACTTCCCGCGTGATGTGGCCGAATTGCAGCAACTGTTGGCTCCTGCCCAGCCGAACCAGAGGCTGATCGCCATGCCGGGCGCCGGTACCGAAGTACCCATCTGGCTGTTAGGCTCCAGCCTGTTCTCGGCTCAATTGGCAGCCCAGCGCGGCCTGCCGTACGCATTTGCAGCGCACTTCGCGCCACGCCTGCTGCACCAGGCCATTGATCTCTACCGCAACCTGTTCCGTCCGTCGGTCACACTCAGCAAGCCGCACGTCGTGATCGGCGTGCCACTGATCGCAGCGCCGAGCGACGACGAAGCCGAATTTCTTGCCAGCAGTACCTATCAGCGCGTGTTGGGCATCCTGACCGGGGAGCGAAAGCGTCTGCAGCCGCCAGTGCGAAATTTCGCCAACAACTTGCAGCCACAGGAACGCGCGGCCATCACCGACTTCCTGGCCGCCGCCGTGATTGGCGGACCTCCTAAAGTGCGCGCTGGTCTGGCGGCGCTGGCGCGGGCTACGGCCGCCGACGAACTCATGCTGGTATGTGACATCTTTGACCCGGTTCTGCGACTGCGCTCGCTGGACATTGCAGCGGCAGCGTGCCAGGCGACTGCCGTTTGACGTGAAAGTGATTTTTCCAATCTTTCTGATCCATATCATCCAGCTTGAACAGATCCGTTGCTAAAGTCCGTTTATCCGGAAACAGCGTTTACGACAGCAATTGGCTATCAACTAAAGGAGACCTCATGTCCGTCAAAATCAACTTTTCGACCCTCGATCTCATGGATGCCCTGGATCTGGCAGTTCTGATCGAAGCCGAAGCTCGGGATCGATATAACTTCTTCGCTGAGCAGATTGGTCGGCGCGATGCAGTGGACGCGGGATCGATCTTTGAATCGATGGCCGTTAACGAAGAAAAGCATGGTCAGCAACTCGCTGCGCGCAGAAAGGAACTCTTTGCCGACAAACCAGTGCGGGTCAACAAGACCGCCATCTTCGACGTCGAGGCACCAGAGTTTGGCGCTCCCCGCTGGAACATGTCGGCGTTCAAGGCCTTGCAGCTGTCACTTGCATCAGAGGAGAAGGCTTACTGGTTCTACGATGAGGCCATCAAGCACGTGAAGGACGCTGGTGTACGAGCACTGTTTACCGAACTTCGCGACGAGGAAACAGAGCACGTCCGCATGGTCAAGGAAGCGATCCAGGCACTCCCAGCAGGCTCGGACATCGACGTTGAAGACCAGGACGACTGACGTTCAGACTTTGTAAGCGACGGCCCGGTTTCGACCCGAATGCTTCGCGGCATAAAGGGCTTCATCAGCGTGGGCCAGCAGCGCTAGACCGTTGTCCTTTTCGATGGGTACCTGGCTCGCCGCACCGACGCTGACGGAGACAACCGGAGCGGCGTCCGATGCCTGGTGCGCCAGGCCCAGCGCGAAAACCTCCGCGACAACTCGCTCGGCCACCGCGATTGTCCCCGCCTGATCCGTATCAGGCAGTATCACTACCAGTTCTTCTCCGCCGTACCGCGCAACAAGGTCGGTCGAGCGCACCAGTGCTTTCTGTACCGCCTGTGCTACTGCCTGAAGGCAGGCATCGCCGGCCTGGTGCCCGTAGCTGTCGTTGTAGCGTTTGAAAAAGTCCACATCAATCATCAGCAGGCCAAGTGTCTGCTTGCGTCGAAAGGCACTTGCGCACGCTTCCCGCAGGCGTATATCAAAGTACTTGCGATTGGCTATCTGCAGCAGGCCATCGATGCGTGAGTAGGCCTCCAGTTGGGCGTACGCTTGCTCCAGTTCCTTGTTGGTCTTCTCCAACTCCAGCGTGCGCTGATTTACACGCTCTTCGAGGTGCTGGTTGGTCTGCGCCAGTTCGGTGTTTTGCAAGCAGAGGACATGGTAAAGCTTGTTGACCAGCTTGAGCACCGCCTGCATTCCACGGTCGTCGGCATGGAACTCACGGTCATACGCAGCACCGGCAGATAAACCCTGACGAATAAGTTGAATCTGGCGCGCCAGAGATTGATCGACACCCAGAATGTGCAGGCTCAACCATGTCGTCAGAAAGCCCACCAGGCTCTCACCCAGGTCCGACATGGCACTACGTCGCTCCCACATGGACTGAACCTGTGCCACGAATTGCTCGTGCAAGGCGTGATGAGCTTCAATATGCCGGACGTCCACGCCCTCAATCCGCATCAATGTCTCTTCGTCCTGAAAATGGTATCGGGTGTAGTCGATCACGCGCACGAACGTATCGCACAACACCGCCTCCTGAATGGAGTCAGACAAGAACAGCGAATTGCTAAGCTCGTTGAACAGGTCCACAAGCTTGTGGTGCTGCTCGTCGATTTGGGACATGCCGGTGACGAAATTCTGATCCCAAACAAAAGTGTCCATGGCGCACCTCAAGAATTGGTCAGTTGGACGACGCCAGTGCCATCACAACCGGGAATCATCGATGTTCGTGTCAATTTCCAAGCAAAGAGGCCGCTCGAAGGCGGCCTCTCTTTCGCCGCGCTGGAGCGGATTACTTGGCGCCCGGCACCTTGCCTTCAACGCCCTTGACAAAGAAACTGAGGCCACCCAGGAACTTGTCGTCAGCAACCGCATCTTTGGCCACTTGCACCTTGCCCGTGTTGTCGGTGATCGGGCCCTTCCAGATGACGAAGCTGCCGTCAGCCAGCCCCTTCTTGACTTCAGCCACTTTGGCTTTGGTTTCGGCCGGCACGTCTTCGGCGATCGAAACGATGTCGATCGCACCTTCCTTCACGCCCCACCAGGCGCCTGTGCCACCCTTCCAGGTTCCGTCCAGCGCTTCCTTGGTCGCCTTGATGTAATACGGGCCCCAGTTGATGACGCTCGAGGCCAGATGGGCCTTCGGGCCATAGGCGGTCATGTCCGAATCCCAGCCGAAGGCGCGCTTGCCCTTGGCCTCGGCGGTCTTCAACACGGCGGGTGAATCGGTGTTCTGGAACAGCACGTCAGCGCCGCCGTTGATCAACGACGTAGCGGCTTCAGTTTCCTTGGGCGGGTTGAACCATTCGTTGACCCACACTACCTTCGTCTTGATCTTGGGGTTGCTGGACTGCGCGCCCAGCGTAAAGCTGTTGATATTGCGCACGACTTCCGGAATTGGCACCGAGGCCACCACGCCCAGGGTATTGGTCTTGGTCATCTTGCCGGCAATCACGCCGGCCATGTAGGCACCCTCGTAGGTGCGGCTGTCATAGGTGCGCATGTTTTCGGCCTGCTTGTAGCCGGTCGCATGCTCGAACTTCACGTCTTTGCTGTCGGCGGCTACCTTGAGCATCGTCTCCATGTAACCGAAGGTCGTGCCAAACACCAGTTTGTTGCCCTGGCCCACCATGTCGCGGATCACACGCTCGGCATCTGCCGACTCAGGCACGCTTTCGACAAACGAAGTCTTGATTTTGTCGCCGAATTCCTTTTCCAGCGCTTTGCGACCGTTGTCGTGCGCAAAAGTCCAACCGCCATCACCCACCGGTCCGACATAGGCAAATGCGATTTTCAGTGGTTCCACTTTCGGTGCAGAAGCCGCGGCGGCCGGCGCCGCGGCTGCAGCCGGTGCCTCCTCCTTCTTGCCACAGCCCACCAGGGCGGCTGAGGCGACTGCGGTCAGCGCAGCGATTCTCAGGAGGGAACGTTTTTGCAAATCGGTCATGGGATTTCCTTTGTTGGATAGGTTGCGGGAGGGTGCGGAGAAAAGCAGGATTATGAACCGGAAAACTCAATTTCCTGGGTGAAAGGGCTTGCCCATGGACGCAGGCATATTGATGCGGATCCACAGCGGGTTGCGCGAAATCAGCGCCAGCACGACGATGGTTGCAAGGTAGGGAAGCATGGTCAGGAACTGGCTTGGTATTTCCACGCCGAGTCCCTGCAAATGAAACTGCAGCATGGTCACACCGCCAAACAGATAGGCACCCAGCAGCACGCGCGCTGGGCGCCAGGTGGCGAACGTTGTCAGAGCCAAGGCAATCCAGCCCTTGCCGGCGACCATGCCCTCAACCCACAGGGGCGTATAGACAATGGCAACATAGGCCCCGGCCAAGCCGCAAAGCGCACCGCCGCAGAGCACCGCCAGCAGGCGAATGCGACGCACCGGATACCCCAGCGCATGCGCTGCTTCCGGGCTTTCACCAACGCAGCGCAGCACCAGACCAGCACGTGTGCGGTACAGGAACCAGATCATGCCCAGAGCCAGCAGCACCGTCAGATAGACCAGCGGATGATGCTGAAACAGCGCCGGACCCAGCAGCGCAATATCCGACAACCAGGGTACAGCAAAGCTCGGACGTTGCGGGATTCTTTCCTGAACATAGCTGATGCCGGCAAAGGCGGAGAAACCGGCGCCAAAGAGACTGACGGCCAGACCCGTCGCGTACTGGTTGGTATTGAGCCAGATCACCAGGCCGCCAAAAACCAGCGCCAGCACGGCGCCAGCAGTCATGCCGGCGATAAAGCCCAGAGTGTCACTACCGGAATGCACCACGGCGGCAAATCCGGCAATCGCGGCGCACAGCATCATGCCCTCGGCGCCAAGATTGACGATACCGGCCTTCTCATTGATCAGCAACCCCAGCGACGCAAGCGCCAGCACGGTGCCGGCGTTCAAAGTGGCTGCAATCAGCAATGCGTAGGACTCCATCACTTGCTCCACTTCAGGCGGTAATTGACCAGCGTGTCGCAGGCCAGCAAACTAAAGAGCAAGAGGCCTTGAAAAACGCCGGTCAGGGACTTGGGCAGCCCAAGACGCGACTGCGCGAGTTCACCGCCAATGTAGAACATGCTCATCAACAAGGCTGAAAATACCATGCCCACCGGGTGCAAGCGCCCGACAAAGGCGACGATGATGGCAGCAAAGCCGTAGCCCGCCGGCACGTAGGGCGTGAGTTGCCCGATGGGACCTGCCACCTCCAGCGCACCGGCCAGCCCCGCAGTGGCCCCCGAGATCAACAAGGCCACCCAGAGCGCGCTGCGCGATGAAAACCCGGCATAGCGCGCCGCCGCCGGTGCCAGACCACCCACCTGCAACGAGAAGCCGGCACGCGTGCGAAAGAGGAATATCCAGCAAGCCAGTACGCCCATCAGTGCAAGAAAGACACCAATGCTGATGCGAGAACCCTCAACGAGGCGCGGGATGCGTGTCACCAGGGCAAAGGTTTGAGTCTGCGGAAAGTTGTAGCCCTGCGGGTCTTTCCACGGCCCCGACACCAGATAGCTCAGCAACTGCACTGAGACATAGACCAGCATCAAACTGACGAGAATCTCGTTGGCGTTGAAGCGGTCGCGCAACCAGGCGGTGATGCCGGCCCAGATCATGCCGCCGGCAACGCCCGCGAGCATGATCGGGACAACAATCCAGCCACTGCTGTTCCTGTCGGCCAGCAGCGCTACACCACTGGCCGCAATCGCGCCCAGCACATATTGCCCCTCTGCTCCAATGTTCCATACATTCGAGCGAAAGCAGACGGCCAGACCCAACGCAATCAGTAGCAAGGGCGTCGCTTTGACGGTCAGTTCACCCAACGCATAGGGGCTGCGAATCGGCTCCCAGAAAAAGACCCGCAAGCCGCTCACCGGATCCTTCCCCAGCGCCGCAAAGAGGGCTACACCGATGACCACCGTCAGCACCAGGGCCAGCAACGGGGAGGCGTAGCTCCAAATGTTCGACGGCGCTGGCCGGGCTTCGAGCTTAAGCATGCTGCTCTCCCTTCTGTCCGGCCAGATGGACATCCAACATCCCGTCTCCTGTTGGGGACAGAGCTGGCTCGCTTCGCGTAGCTGCGGTCTGTCCCGCAAGATCCCAAAGACCGCTCATCCACTCACCCACTTTTTCGACCGTCGCCTGAGCAATCGGCAGGGACGGCGAGAGGCGACCACGCGCCATCACGTGCAAACGATCGCTGAGTTCAAAGAGCTCATCGAGTTCTTCGCTTACCAGCAGCACGGCACAACCGGCGTCGCGCAGGGCCAGAATTTCACCCCGAATCTGCGCCGCCGCGCCAACATCCACGCCCCAGGTCGGCTGCGACACAATGAACAATTTCGGATTGGCGTCAATCTCCCGACCGACGATGTACTTCTGCAAATTGCCGCCCGAGAGCGAACGCGCGACGGCATCCGGGCCGGAGGCCTTGATATGGAAGCGTTCGATAATGCGCCTGGCATGGCTTTCCAACTGCTTGACGCCAATCCAGCCACCCGCAAAACGCGGATGCGAGATCGCCTCACTGCGCGTCAGCAACAGGTTGTGCGAAAGCCCCAGGGTTGGCACTGCGCCGCGTCCAAGCCGCTCCTCAGGGACAAAATGAAGTCCCAAGCGGCGTCGCGCCCTCGGACGCAAACCCGACGCGTCGACCTCGCCGATCTGAATCGTTCCCGCTGGAGAACGAACATCCTCGCCTGACATGGCGTACAGCAATTCCTTCTGTCCGTTGCCGGAGACGCCCGCGATACCGACCACCTCACCGGCATGAACTTTGAGCGTAACGTCATGGAGATCGACTCCGAACTGGTCTTCGCGCGCCAGCGACAGGGCACGAAGGCGCAACACCGGCGCACCAAGCTGGGGCTGTCGCCGCGTGAGTCTGGGTGGCTCGGCGCCAATCATCAGGCGCGACAAGGAGGCGTTGGACTCCTGGGCAGGCTGGCAAACACCGGTCACCCTGCCGCTGCGCAGCACCGTACAAACGTCGCACAGTTCACGGATTTCATGCAGCTTGTGACTGATATACAGAATGCTGCAACCGGCACTGGCCACCTTTTTCAAAACGACGAACAGCTTCTCCACTGCTTGCGGCACCAGAACCGAGGTCGGCTCGTCCAGAATCAGCAGTTGCGGCCCGGTCAGCAAAGCGCGGATGATTTCGACCCGCTGCATTTCACCCACGCTCAGCGTGTGGACCGGACGCGCCGGGTCAATATCGAGCCCGTACTCGGATGCCTTGTCGCGAATGCTCTGCGTCACTTCGGCCAGACTCAGGTGCCGGTCCAGACCGAGCCAGACGTTCTCGGCCACGGTGATGGTGCCAAACAGGCTGAAATGCTGAAACACCATGGCTATGCCCAGCGCGCGCGCCTCCTGCGGGTTGCGGATCTGCGCGGCCTGGCCGTTGAACAGGATGCTGCCCGCATCGGGCTTGACCGCGCCGTAAATGATCTTCATCAGGGTCGATTTACCAGCACCGTTTTCGCCCAGAACCGCATGGATTTCTCCCGGCATGACGCTCATCGACACGGCGTCATTGGCCCGCACGCCAGGATAGCTCTTGCTGATGTCGGTAAGCTGGAGGCGGGCTGTCGTCATGCAGTTGATGATTTCAATTCAGAAGGCGGCGTATTGAACCGATGACTTTCACATGCAAAGTTGATGCCAACAAACATGTTCGAATCTGCTCGATGCTGCGACCTGATTTTGCCTGAGTTGGTTGACCCAGACCATTTCAGGTTGCCATCGCGACAACGTTACCGTGGACCCATGGCCCTGGGAGCTGTCGGCCCAATGTGTTGATCGAGAAAACGCTCAACCCGATTCCAGAAATCAACACGCGTCCTGACCAGCCACCAACCATGGCCTTCTTCGGCGTACTCTACCCATTGCACATCAGGATTGCTGACTTTGACCGCTTCGTAAAACCTGGTTCCATGAATCATTGGAACTCGCCGATCCGCTTTGCCGTAGGCCAATAGCAGCGGTTGTGTAATCCGGGCCGCCTGCAAAATCGGCGAAGTGGCCTTCAATTGTGCAGCGTCCCTTTCAGGGTCACCAATCAGCTTGGGCATTCCGTAGTTCTTGAACTCTTCAGGCGTATCGCTCCAGTCCCATTTGTACATCAACTCGATATCGGTGACACCGGCCCAGCTGACACCGCAGCGAAAGAGCTTGGGATCGTTAACCAATCCCATCAGGGTTGCGTAGCCGCCATAGCTGGCTCCAGCTATGCAGATCCTATCCGCGTCGGCATAGCCTTGCGCAACAGCCCACTTGGCGCCGTCAGCGATGTCGTCCTGCATGGCCAGTCCCCACTGCTTGAAGGCGACCCGGAAATGCTTGCCGCCAAAGCCGGTGCTGCCGCGGAACGCCGGCTCCAGGACCGCATAGCCACGCGATGCAAGAAACTGCACTTGGGCGTTCCACAGCCAATCGCTGCCGTGCACATAGGGTCCCCCGTGCACCAGAACCAGCATGGGCAGATTCTTGCCGGCCCCGTCTTTTGGCAGCGTCAGGTAGGCTGGAATTTCCAAGCCGTCTCGCGCCACATATCGGATCATTTCAGTTGATGCCATCTGATCGGCATCAATGCCGGGCTGCGACCGTCCCACCAGTGTCAGCTTTTGCGTCTCTGCGTCAAACAGGTAGAACTGTGCAGGCGTGGTGTCCGAGGCCGAGATCACGACCAGCCGTTGGAGGTCCCCGTTTTCAGCCGGGCTTAGCCGGTTGACCAGTCCGGGCAAAAGGTCATCCACGGTCTTTTGTATTGATCGCAACTTCGTATCGAACCAGTAGGTGTTGGGGGATGCTGCCGTGTAACGCACACCGAGGATACCTGTCGCGTTGCCGACAAAGTCGCCCGAGGCATCATAGTTCTGAAGCGAAAAGACGGCTTCGGGTTTGATCCGGTTGCTGGCAAGATCATAGGTGTAGATGGCACTTTTGTCGCGACCCATGGAAGCGGTGACGAACAAGGTGCCGTCGGGTCCAAAACCCTGTGGCCGAAACGCCTCTGGGCTTAGCGGGTCGAATTCGGCAATCACGCGCCACTGGCTGGTCGCCGGATCTTTGTAATGGATGCTCGACCTTCCCTTGTCGTAGGCCATTGCGATACGCGGCTCTCCGTTGTTGTCAATAAGCCAGCCACGGGTCCTTGCAGGGCGCGGAAAAAGTTCAAAGCTCCCGGTCACGCTGTTGAGTTTGAGCAGCGTCAGGTACTCCAATTCGCCCGCATAGTTGAGGCGCACGCCGTTGACGAATATGTCGTCGGACTCGGGCTCGTCCTTGCCATGCTTGACCGAGTGAAAGACGTTATTCCATGGCAAGGCCGATCCGTCCCTGCTTTCGAGCGACCGCCAGATCAGGACGCGTGCCTCGGAGCCATCGCGGTTCACCGCAAAAAGCCCTGGAGCAACCTTGCGCTCTCCTTGCGCAGATTCGCGGTCCAGGGTATCGAACACCAGGCGTTTACTGTTGACCCAGTGAAAACTGCGAATGTCTGTGTCGATCAGACCAGCGACCACTTTGCTCTGACCCGTTGCAATCTCCACAGTGACCAGTTGGACGCGACCGCTCTTGAGCGTCACCAACATGCCGAGGAATCGACCGTCGGGTGACAATCGCACTTCACTGACCGCCGGATTCTGGAAAAAGAGTTCCGTTGCGGGCCTGAGCGTTGTGGCGCGCGCAGCTTGCGAAACCAGCGCCAGCATGCAGGACAAAAGCGCCAGCCGCCTCAAGCCTGAACGACCGCCAGTGCGAAACCGTGGATGCATACGTCCCCCTAATGCCTGGCCCACTATAACTGCAATAGTCTCAAGCGTTACCCAGCTGCCACCCGGTTGCGTCCGGCATCCTTCGCTCGGTAAAGAGCCATATCGGCCCTTTTCAATAAAGCCTCGCCACCGTTTTCGTGATCCGGTAAATCTGCAGCAAAGCCAATGCTGATAGTGATCTTTCCATGCAGCGACTCGGCGTGCGGTATCCCCAACTCCGCGACGGCACCGCGCAGCGCATCTGCAAGCTTGCCCGCCTGGTCCGCATCGGTATCGGCACTGATCACGATGAACTCTTCACCGCCATACCGAGCCACCAGGTCGCTCGGTCGCCTGGCACTGCCTTTGAGTACGCTGGCAACCCGGGCAAGACACACATCCCCAGCCTGATGTCCATAAAGGTCGTTGTACTTCTTGAACCAATCGATATCGATCATCAAGATCGCCAGCAGTTGCCCCGTGCGCTGGGCGCGCGCGCTTTCCGCGGGCAGCACCTCGTCAAAACGGCGCCGATTGGCCAGTCCGGTCAAGCCATCGGTGATCGACAGCTCCGCCAATTTTTGGTTAGCCGCCTCCAGATCAGCGGAATAGTCTTGCAAAGCGACGTTCTGCTGCTTCAAAACCTCGCGATTGAGTGCGAGTTCATGCTCAGCCCGCTCCTGGTTCATGAGTGTCATGCCCGACGCGAGCAGCATCAGCGTAACGATGGATGCCAACAAAGTGGCCGCCTGGATGGTGCCGGTTACCATCGGACTGAGAACTTCAATGCGTCCGCCGATAGCCTCGACAACCCTGTAGCCTATGACAACGACGAGCAGGAAAAACCCGACCATCAGCAAATACTGACCGCGTCCAGCCGTCTTTTGATGCTGTCCGACCAGCGCGACCAGAATGAACATGCATTGCGAAATATAGACCGTGCTGGTAAGGACCGTGCGTGCCGATGAATTGTCGAGCCAATAAACAGAAGCCATCAAGACAACAACAGCTGGCATCCAGATCAGCCAGAGCGAAAGTCTGCGCTGCTGAAATTCAAACAGGCCTACACAAAACAGCGTAAAAGTCGCGGCCAACAGGGGGTTGCCGACGGCAATCGCCCAAAACTCACCAAGCTGCGCGCGCAGGGCAACCAGGACGAAGGCAAGCGTGTGGGTGCTTAGTGCCCAGGCCCAGATCCACAAGGCGTGGCTCCGGCGAAACGCGACGGCGGCAATGGAGAAAGCCAAGACCATGCTGGTCACAATAATCGCCACCATCAGTGTGGGCATGCTCAGGCTCATATTGGTATTCTCGCACCGGATGCGGTCGCGGCAAAATCCGTTATGCTTGAGATTGCAAGCAAGGCGCGCGGTGATCCCGCCAGCATTGCCGCATGGTTCGGGCAACGCCGGCTAAGCGCCACGCGCAGCACCGAGTTACGATAATCTGCCGCAGGACACGACCCTGCAAGGAGAAATGCCGATGCCACAGCACGAAGC
>JBAXNI010000038.1:0-23367 GCA_037133835.1 Comamonadaceae bacterium
TTTGTCCTGTTTGAGTTTGCCCTTCTTGACCTGGGATTCGTAGTTCTTGCGGATGGTGGCGACGCCGCGATCGAGCGCATCCTGCTTCATCTCCAGCATGACGACCGGGATGCCGGCGTTCAGAAAGTTCATCGAGATGCCACCGCCCATGGTGCCGGCGCCAATCACGGCAACCGAGTTGATGGCGCGCAGCGGCGTGTCGGCGGGCACGTCAGGTATCTTGGACGCAGCGCGCTCCGCCATGAAGATGTGACGCAGCGCTTTACTCTCAGGTGTCCACATGAGGTTGATGAAGAGTTCGCGCTCGGTCGCCATGCCGGCCTCAAACTTGCCCTTGGTGGCGGCCTGGACGGCATCCACGCACTTGCCAGGCGCCGGAAAATTCTTCGCCATGCCCTTGACCATGTTGCGGGCAAACTGGAAGTAAGCGTCGCCTAGTGGATGCCGGCAGGGCAACTCGCGAACCAGTGGCATCGGCCTTGCGTCGGCCACAGAGCGCGCATAAGCGAGCGCTTCTTCCAGCAGTGACTCAGCGGATGTTGCCATCTTGTCGAAAAGCTTCTGCCCCGGCAGCATGGCCAGCATCTCGCTCTTGATCGGCTCGCCCGACACGATCATGTTGAGCGCAGGCTCAACGCCCAGAGCGCGCGGCAGCCGCTGCGTGCCGCCGGCACCTGGCAGCAAGCCGAGTTTCACTTCAGGCAGCGCAACACTGGTGCCAGGAGCGGCGATGCGGTAGTGGCACCCGAGTGCCAACTCCAGGCCACCGCCCATGACGACGCTGTGAATCGCCGCCACTACCGGTTTGGCCGAATTTTCGATGGCCGAAATGACGCTCAGCAGGTTGGGTTCCTGCATCGCCTTGGGACTGCCGAATTCCTTGATATCGGCGCCACCGGAAAAGGCCTTGCCAGCACCGGTGATGACGATGGCACGCGCCGCTGTCTCGGCATTCGCCTTGGCCAAGCCATCGGCAATCCCCTGGCGTGTTGCCAGCCCAAGACCGTTGACTGGCGGGTTGTTCAGCGTGATCACGGCGATGTCGCCGTGCAATTGGTATTGGGCAGTCATGCTTTTATTCCTCAGTGGTGAAAATAGAACGATCGTTCACTTTTTGATTGTAAGAACTATAGCCCGGCCGGCACGCCGATTTTGTCGCAGGAGGGACAAGCTTGTCAGACTTCCAGCCATTCCTTGCGGATGTAACTGTCATTGCGCAGTTCTGCAGGCGTGCCTGTGAAAACGATGCTGCCGTGGCCCATCACCATGCAGTGGTCCGAGATCTCCATTGCGATGGTGAGCTTCTGCTCGATCAACAGGACGGCGATGCCGCGCCGTTTCAATTCCTTCAGATATTGCGCCACGAGTTCGACAATCTTGGGCGCCAGTCCCTCGGTTGGCTCGTCAATGATGATCAGGTCGGGGTCTCCCATCAGCGTGCGGCAGAGAGTCAGCATTTGCTGCTCGCCACCCGACATGACACCGGCCAGCATGTGCTGGCGCTCCTTCAGGCGCGGGAACATCTGGTACATGTCGTCCAGTGACCAGCGTCCCGCCTTGCGCATGCTTTTTTGACCGAGATAGAGGTTTTGCTCAACCGTCAGGGTCGGAAAAATGTCTCGGCTTTCGGGAACATAGCCGATGCCAAGATGGGCAATCTCATAAGTTTTCTTACCCAGTATTTCCTGGTCGCGCCACAGCATGGAACCCTGGGCGTCCACCAGACCCATGATCGCCTTGGCTGTGGTTGATCGGCCGGAGCCATTGCGCCCCAGGAGCGCCGTGATTTCACCTGCCTTCACTTCCATGTGAACGCCATGCAGTACGTGACTCTTGCCGTAATAGGCGTGCAGGTTGTCAATCTTCAACAGGCTCATAGGTACCCCCACGCTCGGCATTGCATGTCCTCGCTGCCCCCCGAGGGGGTGCGAGCTCGCTTGGGGCGGCCCGGCGCGGCGCTCATGCGTGGCTCCCGGCCTGCGAGTCGGCAACGGAAGAGCCCAGGTAGGCCTCCTGCACGCGAGCATTGGCGCGCACGGCCTCGGGCGTATCGTAGGCGAGCAATTCGCCATACACCACGACGGCAATCTTGTCGGCCAGTCCGAACACCACACCCATGTCATGCTCCACGGTCAGCAGCGTGCGCCCGACAGTGACGTCCTTGATCAATTTGATGAACCGGCTGGTCTCTGATTTGCTCATACCCGCCGTCGGCTCGTCGAGCAAAATCACATTGGCACCACCGGCAATGGTGATGCCAATTTCCAGTGCGCGCTGCTCAGCATACGTCAGGTTCATGGCCAGCACATCGTGTTTCTTGTCGAGCTTGACCATTTCCATCAACTCATCGGTGCGCTCGTTGGCGTCTTTCAGATCCGCCAGAAAATTCCAGAAACTGTACTTGTAGCCCAGGCTCCAGAGTACACCGCAGCGCAGATTCTCGAACACGCTGAGCTTGGGAAAAATATTGGTAATCTGAAAGCTGCGTGACAAGCCCATTCGGTTGATCTCGAACGGCTTCTTGCCGGTGATGTTCTGACCGTTGAGCAGAATCTCGCCCTTGCTGGGGGCGAATCGGCCACTGATCAGATTGAACAGCGTCGATTTGCCGGCCCCATTGGGGCCGATGATGCCAACGCGCTCCCCAGCCGGAATCGCCATGTTGATGCCGCGGATGATCTCCGTGCGGCCGAAGGCTTTGCGCAGGTCCTTTAGCTCAAGCGCGTAAGTCATAACTCAGCCCTCCGCTTGATTTCTTTCTCGATCTCTTCCTGGATCGTTCCCCATTCCTTGCTGAACTGGCGTCGACAAAGTTCAAACAATCCGGCACCGGTCAGAATCACAAAAGCGCAGCCAAACCAACTGTTCAGGCCAGTCGAATCCAGCACCACACCCATGAAACGCACCGTATTGCCATCCGCACCCGCCATCTGCAGGTGGTAAACCATTTCCACCATGCCCGCCGCACCCATGAGTGCCAAGAGGGAGGTGACGGTCAGCGCCAGGTAGCTCACCCACAGTTGACGCAGTTTGCCAAAGGCGGCAATCCTCAGATTCATCATGAGCAGGCTCGCAATGCCACCGGGCGCGTACATCACCATGAACAGGAAGATGAGACCAAGGTAGAGCAGCCATGCTTTGGTGAACTCACTCAGCATCACAAAGGCCAGCACCATCAGCACAGCGCCAATGATCGGACCAAAAAAGAAAGTGGCTCCACCAAGAAACGTGAACAACAGGTAGGCACCCGACCGCGCCGCGCCAACTACTTCTGCGGTGACAATTTCGAAATTCAGGGCCCCGAGTCCGCCTGATATTCCGGCAAAAAAACCGGCAATGATGAAGGCGGTGTAGCGCACGCGCTGCGTGTTGTAACCAACGAACTCAACCCGCTCGGGATTGTCACGCACCGCATTGAGCATGCGCCCCAGCGGTGTTCTGGTAAAGGCAAACATGGCGGCCACGCTGAGGAAGGTGTACAGGGCAATCAGGTAGTAGACCTGAATCGGCGGACCATAGCTGATTCCCATGAAAGCTTTGCCAGCGACGCGGTTGCCCGATACACCACCCTCACCGCCAAAGAACTCGGGAATCATGTTGGACATGGCATACACAAGTTCGCCCAAGCCCATGGTGATCATGGCAAACGTGGTGCCGGCCTTGCGCGTTGTCACGTAGCCAAACAGCACGGCAAATGCCATGCCGGCAAGACCACCCACCAGTGGCAGCGCGGACACCGGCAACGGCAGCGAACCGTCGGTGATGCCGTTGAGCGCATGGATCGTCATGAAGGAGCCCAGGCCGGTGTAGACGGCGTGCCCGAAACTGAGCATGCCGCCCTGACCCAGCAGCATGTTGTACGACAGACAGGCAATGATGGCGATGCCCATCTGTGACAGGATGGTGATGGCCAGACTGCTGGTGAACAGCATCGGAATGAGGGCCAGCAACAGCGCAAAGAGGCCCCAGATCAGCCAGCGAGCAACGTTCAGGGGTTTGAATTGGTAAACGGTGGTCATGCTTCAGTCCTCCCGCGTGCCAAGCAGTCCCTTGGGCCTGAAGATCAGGATCAGCACCAGGAACAGGTAAGGCAGTATCGGCGCCACCTGCGACAGAGTAAGCTTGATGAACGAATTGCCTTGCGCGTAAGACCCGAGTTGCAGGCCAAGCTGTCCTGCAAGCGTGCCAAGCGAGTAGTCAAAGGCCACGGCAAAGGTCTGGATCACGCCAATCAATACCGAAGCCAGAAAGGCACCCGATAGCGAACCCATGCCGCCAACCACCACCACGACGAAGATGACGGAGCCAACGGTAGCGGCCATCGAAGGCTCGGTCAGGAAGGTGCTGCCACCAATCACGCCCGCCAGTCCAGCCAGTGCGGCACCGGCACCAAATACCATCATGAAGACCATGGGCACGTTATGACCCAGCGCTTCGACTGTCTCTGGATGCGTGAGCGCAGCCTGAATCACGAGACCAACGCGGGTGCGCGTGAGCAGCAGCCAGACCGAACCCAACATGATCAGGGCAACCAGCATCATGAAGCCACGGGTTGCTGGAAACGGCGAGCAGACCAGTCGCACACCGGCCTCGGCCGCACTGCACAGTTCAGCGGGAGCGGCGCCCCAGAGCACACTCAGCCCATGCACCGAATGATTGATCAGCGTGAAAGCGGGCCCCTGCAACAGGTCCGGCGGACGGAAATTGAGTGCAATGCGACCCCAGATCAGTTGCACCAGTTCAAAAATGACGTAGGACAAACCAAAGGTGATGAGCAACTCGGCCACATGCCCGAACTTGTGCACCTTGCGTAAAAAAAAGCGCTCAAAAAGCGCCCCCAAAGCACCCACCACCAGCGGCGCCAGAATCAGTGCCGGCCAGAAACCGACCAAGCCCGCCACCGTGTAGCCAACGTAGGCACCCACCATGTAAAAGGAAGCATGCGCAAAGTTCAGGACACCCATCATGCTGAAAATCAGCGTCAGTCCCGAGCTCAACATGAACAACAGCAAGCCATAGCTCAATCCGTTGAGCATGGAGATAATGAAAAACTCCATTCAGATAATCCTTACTGACCGGCAAACAAAAAAGAGCCCGAGACGGCACACCCGTTCGGGCTCCAGCTTCACACGGTGGAGATCAAGGGCGCTTCATCTGGCAACTGGTGGGCGTGCTCGAAACATAGTTGGGGTACTCTTTCACCGGTGCCAGCGTCATGCCGGTATTCTCCGGGCTGTACGGGTACTTCTTGTCTGCCTTCTGCCAGACCGTCATGTAAAGCGGCTGCTGAAGCTGGTGATCGGCTTTTCGCATCTCCACCTCACCATTGAAAGTCGCAACTTTCAGGCCTTCCATGGCAGCAGCCACTTTGACCGGGTCGGTTGACTTGGCCTTGGCCATGGCGGCACCGAGCATTTCATAAATGCGGATGGTCGAACCCGTATAGAAATCGTCGTTGTACTTCTTCTTGAACTCCGCCATCCATTTGTCCAACTGACCACCCATGTTGTAGTGGCTGTATGCGATCTGGTAAACCCGTCCACCGCCATTGGTACCCAGCGCGGTTGGTGTGCCGGTAACGCCGGTGTAATAGGTGAAGAATTTACCGGTATAGCCGTTTTCATTGGCCGCCTTGACCAGCAAAGACAAATCGGATCCCCAGTTGCCGGTCACGACCGTATCGGCACCGGTGGCCTTGATCTTGGCAATGTAGGGAGCAAAGTCGCGCACTTGCGCCAGCGGATGCAGGTCCTCGCCAACAATCTGGATGTCAGGACGCTTGCGCGCCAGAACTTCCTTCGTGTACTTGGCAACCTGCACTCCATGCGAGTAATTTTGGCCGAGGATGTAGACCTTCTTGACGTCCTGCTGCTCCGCCATGAAGCCGCCCATGGTTTCCATCTTCATGGAGGTATCCGCGTCAAAACGGAAATGCCAGAAGCTGCACTTGCTGTTGGTCAGGTCCGGATCAACAGCAGAGTCGTTCAGGTAGACGACTTCCTTGCCTGGGTTGCGTTCGTTGTGCTTGTTGATGGCATCGACCAGCGCCAGCGCGACCGATGAGCCATTGCCCTGAATCACATAACGGACGCCCTGATCAATCGCAGCCTTCAACGCATTCAGACTTTCCGTCGGACTGAGCTTGTTGTCGATGCCTGTGATTTCGAACTTGACGCCGGCCGGATTACCGGGTTGTCCGGGGTTGCCTGGGACCGGCAGACCACTGTATTTTTCAGCGAAAAACTGATAACCCTTGAGCTGACTCACGCCGACAGGTCCGAGCAAGCCGGTCAGGGGATCAATCCGGACAATCTTGACGACCTCACCCTTTTGGGCAAAAGCGGCGCTGACGCACAACGCAGCGGCAGTAGCGGCAACGACTTTCAATGCAAATTTCATATTTAGCTCCTGAGTTTCAATCATCTGGCCAGCGCGCAGAGTACAAGGATTTGTGCGCTGCACCACGAGGGTTTTCCACTAGCATGAATCACCCATGCGACAGCCCTGTCGCAATACCCACATCAGGCGTCCGGTAATTTGTAATCCTTGAGGAGTTCGCGCAGCTTGGTTTTCTGCATCTTGCCGGTGCCACCCAGGGGAATGGCATCGATAAACACCACATCATCCGGAATCTGCCATTTGGCGGTCTTGCCCTCGTAGAAGGCGATCAATTCGTCGCGCGACACCTCCGTACCTGGCTTCTTCACTACCGCGATGATGGGACGCTCGTCCCACTTAGGATGCTTCATGCCGATGCAGGCTGCCATCGCCACTGCGGGATGCGCCATCGCAATGTTCTCAACGTCAATCGAGCTGATCCATTCGCCGCCGGACTTGATGACGTCCTTGCTGCGATCCGTGATTTGCATGTAACCGTCAGCATCAATGGTAGCGACATCGCCGGTTGGAAACCAGCCGTCCACCAACGGTGAGCCGCCCTCGCCCTTGAAATAGGCGCTGATGATCCACGGGCCCTTCACCAGCAGATCACCGTAGGTCTTGCCGTCCCATGGCAACTCGTCGCCAGAGCCGTCGACAATCTTCATGTCGACACCAAAGACGCCGCGGCCCTGCTTCAGTCGAACCTGCATCTTTTCCTGCGGCGCCATGTCCAGATGCTTGTTCTTCAGCGTGCAGACCGTTCCCAGTGGTGACATTTCGGTCATGCCCCAGGCGTGCAACACTTCAACGCCGTAGAGGTCGTTGAAGGCGGTAATCATGGCTGGCGGACAGGCCGAACCGCCGATCACCGTGCGCTTCAATGTCGAGAAACGCAGACCACCGGCCTGCATATGCCCAAGCATCATTTGCCAGACAGTTGGCACGCCCGCGGCAAATGAGACCTTCTCGCTTTCGATCAACTCGAAAATGGATTTGCCGTCCATCGCCGGCCCCGGGAAGACCAGCTTGGCGCCGGTCATGGCGGCCGAATACGGCAGTCCCCAGGCGTTAACGTGGAACATGGGAACCACCGGCAGCACGGTGTCACGCGCACTCATGCTCAAGGCGTCAGGCAAGGCACCGGCCAGGGCGTGCAGCATGGTGGAACGGTGGCTGTACAAAGCGGCTTTCGGATTGCCCGTGGTGCCACTCGTGTAGCACATGCTGGAGGCGGAATTTTCGTCAAACGAGGGCCACTTGTAGTCGCTGCTCTGCGCGCCGATCCAGGCCTCATAGCTGATCAGTCCGGGAATGCCGCTGTCGGCGGGCAACTTGTCGGCATCGCACATCGCAACATAGTGTTTGATCGTCGGGCAACGGCCATGCACCGCTTTCACAATGGGCAGAAAACTCATGTCGAAACAGAGCACGGAATCTTCCGCATGATTGACGATCCAGCTGATCTGATCCGGATGCAGACGGGGATTGAGCGTGTGCAGGACACGTCCCGTTCCGCTGACACCAAAGTAGAGCTCCAGATGGCGGTAACCGTTCCATGCAAGTGTCGCCACCCGATCGCTGAACTGCAGTTTCATGCCATCGAGCGCATTCGCCACCTGGCGCGAACGCACTGCCACTTCCTTGTACGTGTAGCGGTGAATGTCGCCTTCAACCCGGCGCGACACGATTTCACCTTCGCCATGATGGCGCTCGGCAAATTCGATAAGTGTCGAAATCAACAACTGTTGGCTTTGCATCAACCCGAGCATGGACGAACTCCTGATAGTGTTTGAATCACGCGCATGTTACTGCGAATTCTCCGGGATAACCCTGCAAACCACAGGCTGTGCGGCGGCGCGAGACAATTCGCACATGAACCTGCGTACGCACAGCCACGACACCATCGATCTGGGTTTGACCTGGCGCAATACTTTTGCCGGACTCGGCGAAGACTTCTATAGCTGCGTTTCGCCGCAACCGTTGCCGGACCCGTATTGGGTAGCACAGAACCCGTCGCTGGCGCGCGAACTGGGATTGCCCCCCTCCTGGTGCGAGTCCGGTGACCATCTGCAAGCACTCAGCGGCAACCGGGCTGTCGCCGGTGCCGAGCCGTTGGCCACCGTTTACAGCGGTCATCAATTTGGCGTTTGGGCCGGTCAGTTGGGCGATGGCCGGGCCATCCTGCTGGGCCAGACGACCGGTGGTCTCGAAGTGCAACTCAAGGGTGCCGGCCTGACGCCCTACTCCCGCATGGCTGACGGGCGCGCCGTGCTGCGCTCCAGCGTGCGTGAGTTTCTGTGCAGCGAAGCCATGCACGGCCTGCACATACCAACGACACGCGCCCTGTGCGTTACCGGATCCGAGGCGCCGGTGTACCGTGAAACAGCGGAAACGGCCGCCGTGCTGACCCGTCTGGCCCCCAGCTTTGTACGCTTCGGTCACTTTGAACATTTCTCGGCCCGGGCTCAGCTCGGTCAACTCAAGACGCTCGCCGACCACGTGATTGACCAGCACTACCCGCACTGCCGCAGCGACCACACGCTCGGCGGCAACGCCTACGCGGCGCTGCTGCGGGCCGTGACCGAGCGCACGGCCAAGCTGCTGGCGCAGTGGCAAGCTGTTGGTTTCTGCCACGGCGTGATGAACACTGACAACATGAGCATCCTGGGCCTGACCATCGATTACGGCCCGTTTCAGTTCCTGGACGCCTACCAGCCCGGCCACATCTGCAACCATTCGGACACACAGGGGCGCTACGCCTTCAACCGCCAACCCAACGTGGCCTACTGGAATCTGTTCTGTCTGGCGCAGGCACTGATGCCACTGATTGAAGAGCAGGAGATCGCACTGGCCGCTTTGGAGCCCTTCAAGACGGTATTTCCCCAGGAATTGGAAAGGCAGATGCGCGACAAGCTGGGCCTGACGGGCCAGTCCTTGCCTGTCGACCGGGCCCTGATAGAAGACGTTCTGAGCCTGCTGGCGCGCTTCGGCATCGACTACACCATCTTCTGGCGCCGCTTGAGTCACAGCGTCGGTGACGGCGATGTGACGCCGCTGCGCGACCTGTTTCCTGACGCTGCGGGATTTGATGCGTGGTGGCTGCGCTATACGCATCGCATCGAAGCCGCGTCGCGCGAGCAGCTATCGAAGCTCATGCTCGAAACCAATCCGAAGTTTGTGCTGCGCAATCATCTGGCTGAGTTGGCCATTCAAGGTGCAAAGAAGAAGGATTTCTCGACAGTCGCGAACCTGCTCGCAGTGCTTGAACGGCCGTTTGACGAGCACCCTGGGTTCGAACACTACGCAGACTTTCCGCCCGATTGGGCGCATAGTATCCAGATCAGTTGCAGTTCCTGAGGACAGCCATGACTTACAAAATTGAAAAGACCGACGAACAATGGAAGGCCGAACTCAAGGCCAAAGGTGCCGAGCCCCTGGCTTTTGAGGTGACACGTCACGCCGCCACCGAGCGTCCCTTCAGCGGCAAGTTCGAGGGTCAGCATGGGGACGGAACTTACCGCTGCATCTGCTGCGACAAACCCTTGTTTGATTCCAGCACCAAATTTGATTCGGGCTGCGGTTGGCCAAGTTACTTTCAGCCAATTGATGACGCTGCGGTCGCGACCAAGTCCGACGACTCGCTCTGGATGCAGCGCACTGAAGTGCTGTGCGCCGACTGCGGCGCGCACCTGGGTCATGTCTTCGAGGACGGGCCGGCGCCTACCGGCTTGCGCTACTGCATGAACTCGGCGTCGTTAAACTTCAAGCCCAAATGAAAATACTGATTGATTTCTTTCCGATCCTGCTGTTCTTCGGTGCCTACAAGCTCCATGACATCTATGTCGGCACGGCAGTGCTGATGGCTGCGACCGTGCTGCAGATGAGCCTGGTGTACCTGATCGACCGCAAGCTCCAGATGATGCACAAGATCACACTGGTGCTGATTCTGATCTTCGGCACCTTGACGCTGCTATTGCATGATGAACGCTTCATCAAGTGGAAGCCCACCGTGCTTTACGCAGCGATGGCGTTAGCGCTGGCACTGGCCGTCTGGGTTTACAAGAAGAATTTTCTCAAGCTCCTGCTGGGCAGCCAACTCAGTCTGCCTGATCCGGTCTGGATGCGTCTGAACATGGTGTGGGTTGTTTACAGCGCTTTCATGGCGATCATGAACGGCTACGTTGCCGCCTGCTACAGTACCGAGGCCTGGGTCAATTTCAAGATCTGGGGCTACATCTTTCCGTTGCTCTTCATCATCGGTCAGGGCGTCTATATTGCGCGCTACCTGCAGGCCGATGAATCCCAAATTTCACCCCCACCATGACCCACGACAACACCGCACCGCCGACCGCCACTGAACTCGAACAACGCCTGCGCGAGCGGCTGCATCCCGTCTCACTGGAGGTCATCGACGAGAGCTACCAGCATCAAGGTCACGCTGGCGCCAACGGTAGCGGGTTTGGCAGCCATTTCCGGGTCCGTGTGACTTCACAAATATTTACCGGCAAGTCCGCGGTACAGCGGCATCGCCTTGTGTATGATGCGCTGCAAGATTTCATGGAGCAGGGCCTGCATGCCCTCGCCATTGAAGCCCACACCCCCCCGATTTGAACCTTGTTACCCAGGAAAACCTAATGAAGTTGAAATTTATTTCCGTTCTCGCCACGGTCGCGGTGCTCAGTACCTCAGCGACGCTGGTTGCAGCGCAAAACGTGGCCATTGTCAACGGCAAGGCCGTCCCAAGCTCCCGCGTGGACACGCTGGCGCAGCAGATTGCCCGTTCCGGTCGACCGGTCACGCCAGAGATGCAGGCACAGATCAAGGACGAAGTGATTGCCCGCGAGATCTTTATCCAGGAAGCGCAGAAGCAGGGACTGGATGTGACAGACGATTTCAAGGTACAGATGGAGCTGGCACGCCAGACACTCTTGATTCGCGAACTGTTCACCAACTACCAGAAGGCCAATCCGGTCAGCGATGCTGAAGTCAAGGCGGAGTTCGACAAGTTTGTGGCTGCCAACAGCGGCAAGGAGTACCACGCCCGCCACATTCTGGTTGAAAAGGAAGACCAGGCCAAAGCCATCATCGCGCAGATAAAGAAAGGCGGCAAGTTTGACGAAATTGCCAAGAAGTCTTCCAAGGATCCGGGTTCAGCCGCCAAGGGCGGTGACCTCGATTGGGCCAACGCTGGAAACTACGTGGCAGAGTTTTCTGAAGCGCTGACCAAGCTCACCAAGGGCAAGATGACCGAGACACCGGTAAAGACCCAGTTTGGCTTCCACATCATCCGGCTCGACGACGTTCGCGACGCCCAGTTGCCGAAGTTTGACGACGTCAAACCGCAGGTGGCACAGCAGTTGCAACAGCAGAAGATGTCTAAATACCAGGAAGAACTGCGAGCCAAGGCCAAGATTGAATAGAAGATCCGATGACGCATTCGACAACGCGGCTTCAGCCGCGTTTCTATTTGATCAACCAGCCCAGCGCCATCAGTGAGCCAATCATGACCGGTTGGTGCAGCATGTAGTACGACAGGCTCCAGCGTCCCAACAGCGCCAGCGGCTGCAACTGCCGCGCTAGCGGGCCACGCAGGTAGCGCAAGCCATCGCCCGTTAGCCAGGCACCGAGTGCCGCGCCCCACCACGTCAGGCCGAGCCAGGGCAGCAGGGGCACGTAGTCTTCCGTGACGGGCAAGCGTGTGATCAGGCCCAGCCAGTTCAGTAGCGGCGCGTTGAACAGTTCTGCCAAGCTCTCCGGCGCCAGCGTCTGCAGCGCGCTGGCGCCGACAAATTTGGCTGCAATCGCCAGTGAACCGAGCAACCACAGCCAGCGCCCCCAATGTGCCGTCAGTCGGACAACGATCAACATTGCGGCGATGCCATGCAACACGCCAAAGTAGATAAAGCTATGCGGGTACATCCACCACGAGCCTGCCGTCACCAACATGGCACAACCCATCACCTGAGCCCAACGGCGCCAGAATCGGCCCCAACTCTGGCCCTGCTGCAGCGCAATCGCCTGACCGATACCGGCGCAAAGAAGGAACAGGCTGACGATCAAGGTGCGCTGCCAGGTCCATAGCGGATCGTGGTAGAAATCCTGCCGGATGTAGCCCGACTGATTCAGGTCGAAGCAGAAGTGAAACCCGGTCATCCACAGCATGGCCAAGCCGCGCAGTGCATCGACGGCGTCAAAGCGCGTATCGGTGGCAAGGGGAACGGAAACGGACATGGCATGACGATAACCGATCAGGACGGTGATAATCCAGCGCATGTCGTTGCCAGACCCTCAACTTGAACTCCTGTCGCCCGCTCGCGATGCCGATATTGGCATCGAGGCTGTCCGGCACGGCGCCGATGCGGTCTACATTGGTGGGCCCTCGTTTGGTGCTCGCGCTGCGGCCGACAACAGCGTGCAGGACATTGAACGGCTGGCGCGCTATGCACACCGTTTCAGCAGTCGGATTTTCGTGACGCTCAACACCATCCTGCTCGATGACGAGTTGGAAGGCGCGCGCAAACTGGCATGGCAGTTCTATGACGCCGGAGTCGACGCTCTCATCATCCAGGACATGGGTCTGCTGGAACTCGATCTACCGCCGCTGCAGTTGCACGCCAGCACCCAGTGCGACATTCGCACCCCGGAGAAGGCCCGCTTTCTGCAAGATGTGGGCCTGTCACAAATTGTGCTGGCGCGTGAACTTGGTTTGCAGCAAATTGGGCAAATCCGCGCACATACCGATTGCAAGCTTGAATTTTTTGTACATGGCGCGCTTTGTGTGGCCTACAGCGGCCAGTGCTACATCAGCCACGCCCACACCGGACGCAGTGCAAACCGTGGCGAATGCAGCCAGGCCTGTCGCCTGCCGTACCAGGTGCTGGATGACCGGGGTCGCTTCGTTGCGCACGACAAGCATGTGCTCTCGATGAAGGACAACAACCAGAGTGCCAATCTGGCGGCACTGGTGGATGCCGGCATTCGCAGCTTCAAGATCGAAGGCCGCTACAAGGACATGGCGTATGTCAAGAACATCACTGCGCACTACCGGCAGTTGCTGGACGCCCTGATCGAGGAAAGACAGAACGGTGCTCAACCTCTGGCCAGAACTTCCAGCGGCGAGAGCCACTTCACTTTCAAGCCCGACCCGCTGCAGAACTTCAACCGCGAGTTCACCGACTACTTTGTGCCGGGGCGCCAGATTGATATTGGCGCTTTCGACTCACCGAAGAATCCCGGGCAAGGCATCGGCCATGTGACGCAGATCGGTCCGAACTGGATTGAGTTGCAGACGACCGACCCTGACACGGAGTTGCACAACGGTGACGGGCTGTGCTACTACAACCTGCAGAAGGAACTCTGCGGTCTGGCCATCAACCGGGCTGAACGCAGCGGCAAGCGCTGGAGGCTATTCCCCAAGGACACGCTGGCCAGTCTGCCTGACTTACGCAAGGATCTGGAAGTCAACCGCAATCGCGATGTCGATTGGTTCCGAGTGCTGGAGAGGAGGTCTGCCGAGCGACGCATTGGTGTCTGGGCCCAGCTCGGTGACACATTGGACGGCTTGACGCTCACTCTGACGGACGAAGACGGTCACAGCGCCGCTGCGCATGCGGCGTTGCCCGCCAGCGAACGTCAGCTGAGCAAGGACCCGAACGCGGCGAATGCGCAAATGCGTGAGCACGTCGGTAAGTTGGGCGACAGCATTTTCAGACTGCTCGACTTGCATGTGCAGTTTGTGCAAGCCTGGTTCGTGCCGGTCTCACTCTTGAACCGATTGCGTCGTGATGCGGTTGAAGCGATAGAGGGCGCACGAGAACGGGCCTTGGCACGCCTGCCCCGGCGCGTGGCCATTTCGCCGCCCGTGCCCTACCCGGCAGACAGCCTGAGCTATCTGGCCAATGTGTTGAACGCACAAGCCCGTGCCTTTTACGCCAGACACGGCGTGCAGGTCATAGCACCGGCGTTCGAGGCGCTGCAGGAAGCGGGCGAGGTCAGCCTGATGATCACCAAGCACTGCGTGCGATTTTCGTTAAGCCTGTGCCCCAAGCAGGCCAAGGGCATCACCGGCGTGCAAGGAACAATCAAGGCCGAACCACTGCAACTCGTGAACGGCAAGGAAAAGCTCACTCTACGCTTTGACTGCAAGGCTTGCGAGATGCACGTGGTGGGCAGGATGAAACAGTCTGTGCGACAGCAAGCGAGAACAACCCATGATTGATGTATTTCTAGCCCTGCTGGCCTTGCTGGTCCTGCTCTGGGCCATCGGCCTTCTCTATCTGCGTGGGCCTGATCTGAGTGCCTTTGACCATTCGGGCGACCAGATTGTCAAACGCGATCAGCGCGCGAGCCAGGAACTGAAGACCGTGATTGCATCGCTGGACGGTGTTGCAAAATTACTCAAAGGCACGCCACGGCGACAGCACCTGGGGCTGCTGCGCAACTACATTGACAACGTCTTTTCAATCGATGAAACGGGCTTTCGGTTCATCCCTGTCGATGCCGCTGGCGTGAAGGCTGAATGGGTGCTGGCTCCGAATGTTGATGCCAGCCGGCGCCTGCTCTACATCCACGGTGGCGCCTACACCATGGGTAGCCCGAAGAGCCACCGGCGTCTGACGACCCGGTTTTCAGAGGTTGCCAACGCCGCAGTGCTGTCGATTGACTATCGGTTGATGCCCGAACACCCGCGCATGGCCGGTATCGAGGACAGCCGCGCGGCCTACCGCTGGCTGCTCGAGAACGGCCCCGACGGCCTGTCAGCGGCCAACGCAGTCTTTGTTGCCGGGGATTCCGCTGGCGGCAACCTGACGCTCTCCCTGATCGCCTGGATTCGCGACCAGGGTTTGCGCGCACCCAATGCTGCCGTGGCCTTGTCGCCAGCAACCGATGGCACCCTGGGCAGCCCGAGCCTGAAAACCAATATTGCCACCGACCCCATGCTTGGCCCCTTGTTCAAGTCGCTGACCAGAATTCCGCGGACCGCTCTGCTATGGGGTGGCTGGATCGCGAACCGGGTACGGCCCTGCGACCCGGTCGTGTCCCCTGTGTTCGGCGATCTCTCCGGGCTACCGCCACTGCTGGTGCAGGCCAGCGAAGCAGAGATGCTGCGCGACGACAGCCGGCGCTATGTCAACAAGGCGACCGCTGCCGGCTCACCAGTGACCTTGCAGACATGGCACCACATGGTGCACGTCTGGCAGATCTATCACCCCGAGTTGCCCGAAGGCCGTGAAGCCTTCGAGGAAATCGGGAAGTTCCTGCGCGCCAATTCCTAGCCAATCCAGCGCCGGGCGTTGTGCCAGAGTTGCATCCAGGGGCTGAAGGCATCGCGATCCAGATTCGTCCAGCTCATCTGGATATTGCGAAAGACGCGCTCCGGGTGCGGCATCATGGCCGTGAAGCGACCATCGGCTGTGGTCACGGCCGTCAGGCCACCGGGGCTGCCGTTCGGGTTGAAGGGGTAAGCTTCCGTGGCAGCACCGAAGTTGTCGGTAAAGCGCATGGCCGCCAGCGCTCTGTCCGCGTTGCCCCGGTACTTGAAATTCGCATAACCCTCGCCGTGCGCCACAGCAATCGGCAAGCGACTCCCGGCCATGCCGGCAAGAAACAGTGACGGCGAATCGAGAATTTCCACCATGGACAGGCGGGCCTCGAATCGCTCACTCTGGTTGGTGGTGAATCGCGGCCAGTCCTGCGCACCGGGAATGATGTCGGCCAGTTCCGCAAACATCTGACAGCCATTGCAGACGCCCAGGCCAAAAGTGTCAGCTCGACCAAAAAACGCCTGAAATTGCTCGGCCAGTAACGGGTTGAAAGTGATGGAGCGCGCCCAGCCAATGCCGGCGCCCAAAGTGTCACCATAGCTGAAGCCGCCACAGGCCACAACGCCGGCAAAATCAGCCAACTTCGCTCGCCCGGTCTGCAGGTCGGTCATGTGCACGTCAAAGGCATCAAAGCCGGCTTCGTTGAAAGCGCAGGCCATCTCCACGTGCGAGTTGACCCCCTGTTCGCGCAGCACCGCCACTTTGGGGCGGGAAAGCAGCAGAGCCGGCGCTGCCACCTCTGTCATTGCGGGCTCGACCCGCAATCCATGGATCCCGGGTGCTGAAACCCCGGACCTGATCCGGGGCCGGGATGCCATCGCTTGCTCAACAGACGAAAGATGAAAATGCAAACCGGGGTCAAGCGGGTCACCGGCCGCACTGTGCTCAGCATCGGCACAGCGGGGGTTGTCGCGCCGCTGGCAAATCTTCCAACTGGTACTGTCCCAGACCTGCTGCAACTCCAGCAGACTGGCGCTGAACACAGCCTTGGCATCACGCCAGATCTGGATTTCGCCGACCCCGGCCGCGATCACTGAAGCGGCAGGTCGTGTCTTGCCAATCACATGACTGTGCTTTGAAAGGCCATGCTGACGCAGCACCTGCATCACTTCGTCGCGCTGCGCCGTGCGCACCTGCAAAACGACGCCAAGTTCTTCATTGAACAGCGCCTTCAGGGTAAGCTCATCACGCCTTGCGCTGACCTGCGTCGCCCAGTTCTTGCTGTCGCCATGCTCGGCACGGCTGTCGCTGATGCCGTCGCCTTCCGTCACCAGCAGATCGATGTTCAGTGTCACGCCTACGTGGCCGGCAAACGCCATCTCACAGACCGTGGCAAAGAGCCCGCCATCGCTGCGGTCGTGGTAGGCCAGAATCAGGTCACGTTCGCGCAAGGCGTTCACTGCATTGACCAGTTGCACCAGGTCCTGCGGCTGTTCCAGGTCTGGCACCTCGTCACCCATCTGACCCAGGGTTTGCGCGAGGATGCTGCCACCCATGCGGATCAAACCGCGTCCCAGATCGACCAGCAACAGCGTCGAGTCGGCGTTGGCATCGAGTTGCGGCGTCAACGTGCCACGCACATCCGCCAGTGTGGCAAAGGCGGTGACGATGAGCGAGACCGGCGAAGTCACTTTTTTGGCGCCCTGTCCACCGTTCCATTGCGTGCGCATCGACAAGGAATCCTTGCCGACAGGAATGGAGATTCCTAAAGCCGGGCACAACTCGAGTCCGACCGCCTTGACCGTTGCATAGAGTGCCGCATCTTCACCTGGCTCGCCGCAGGCCGCCATCCAGTTGGCCGACAGCTTGACGCGTGAAAGTTCAAACGGCGCTGCCAGCAGATTCGTGATCGCCTCCGCTACCGCCATACGCCCGGACGCCGGTGCATTGAGTGTGGCCAGCGGCGTGCGCTCGCCCATGCTCATGGCCTCGCCGGCAAAGCCCTGGTAGTCGGCCAGCGTCACGGCGCAGTCGGCCACCGGCACCTGCCAAGGGCCGACCATCTGATCACGGTGCGTCAAGCCACCCACGGTGCGGTCGCCGATGCTGATCAGAAAGCGCTTGCTCGCAACGGTCGGATGGGCCAGCACTTCGATACACGCGCTCTTCAGATCGACGTCTCCGAGATCGAGCTGCGCAAAACTTCGCTGCAGACTGCTCACGTCACGCCGCATCTTGGGCGGCTTGCCTAGGAGTACATTCATAGGCATCTGAACACAGGCCCCCACGCTCCGCACTGTTGTGGCGTCGCTGCCCCCCGAAGGGGCTGCGCTTGCTTGGGGCGGCCCGGCGCAACCCGCGGCAGCTTCGTCGGTGACTACAAGGTCTCGTTCTTCGGTGGCCACACCAACCACGGCGAACGGGCAACGCTCGCGCTCGCACAGTGCCTGAAACAGCGGCAGCGACTCCGGTGCAATTGCCAGCACGTAGCGCTCCTGACTCTCGTTGCACCAGATTTCCTTGGGCGCCATGCCGGACTCTTCCAGCGGCACCGCACGCAGGTCAAAGCGGGCGCCACGCGCCGCGTCATTCGTCAATTCGGGAAACGCATTGGACAAACCACCGGCACCAACATCGTGGATCGCCAGAATCGGATTGCCCGGCTGGCCGTCGCCGCCCTGCCCGAGCATCCAGCACTGGTTGATGACCTCCTGCGCGCGTCGCTCGATTTCCGGATTGCCGCGTTGCACCGAGTCAAAGTCGAGCGCCGCCGCATTGGCACCACTGGCCATGGAACTTGCCGCACTGCCGCCCATGCCGATGCGCATACCCGGACCACCCAATTGAATCAGCAGGCTGCCAGCATCGAAGGCGATCTTGTGCGTCTGGCTCGCATCAATCACACCCAGGCCGCCGGCGATCATGATGGGTTTGTGGTAGCCACGCTGCTCAGTCATCTGCTTCACCTGGCCGCCGCCGTCGGTTGCGCTGTAACGCAGGCTTTGCTCGTACTCACGGAAATATCCGAGCAGGTTGGGACGGCCAAATTCGTTATTGAAGGCGGCGCCACCGAGCGGCCCTTCCATCATGATCTGCAAGGGACTGGCAATGTGCTCCGGCTTGCCGTAAGTCGAATCAATTGGAGTCTGACCCCAATTAATTGTGGAGACGGTGAAGCCGGTCAAGCCGGCTTTCGGTTTGGATCCGCGCCCCGTCGCACCTTCGTCGCGAATCTCACCGCCGGCGCCGGTTGCGGCGCCAGGAAACGGCGAGATCGCGGTTGGGTGGTTGTGCGTCTCAACCTTCATCAGGATGTGGTTGGTGGCGCTCTGCATTTCATAGAGGGGAGTGCTGCCGGAACTCCTGGCGGCGCTCGCAACCAGACGTTGCACCTTCGCGCCCTCCATCACCGAGGCGTTGTCCGAATAGGCGACCAGCATGTGCTGTGGATTCGTCAGATGCGTATGGCGGATCATGCCGAACATGCTTTGCTGCTGCGCCACACCGTCAATGACGAAAGCGGCGTTGAAAATCTTGTGTCGGCAATGCTCGCTATTGGCCTGCGCAAACATCATCAGTTCGACATCGGTCGGATTGCGTTGCAACTGCGTGAAGGCCTGCACCAGATAATCGATCTCGTCGTCGGCCAGAGCCAGACCAAACTCGACATTGGCCTGTTGCAGCGCCGCCATGCCGCCCCGCAGCACATCAACCTGTGCCAGCGGCGCCGCGGACAGTTCGGCAAACAGTGCGCTGGCGCTGGCACGGTCAAACATCACGCTCTCCGTCATGCGGTCATGCAGCAGGTCGGCAAGCTGTTGCAACTGCGCCAGGGTCAACGTCGGCTTGCCCAGCAGCACCGGCTTGAGCGAAATACGGTACTCCAGCACCCGCTCCACACGCCGCACGGCCAGCGCGCAGTTGTGCGCAATGTCGGTGGCTTTGGAAGCCCAGGGCGAGACTGTGCCCAAGCGCGGCGTCACAACAATCAGCGCTCCCTCGCTGGGTCCCTGGTAGGGATCACCGTAGGTCAGAAGCGCTGCCAGTTGATCCTTCAGCGCAATGCCCGGATTGGCGTCTGTGCTCACCAGATGGACAAAACGCGCAGCCACCCCCTCGATGCGCTCGTGAACCGCTTGAAGGCCCGGTAACAGTTGCTTGATGCGGAAAGGGCTGAGGGCGCTACCGCCCTCGAATGTTGTGATGTGCAGGGTCACTTTGGTGCCTGAATGGAGGGCCGACGGGGATGAGCCCTGATTTTACCCGCCCAATGGGATAATCCGGCTCCATGACCATCACCTACAAAGATGCACAAGGCATTGCCGGCATGCGTATCGCGGGCCGCCTGGCGGCCGAACTGCTGGACTACCTTGCACCGTTCGTCAAACCGGGCATTACCACCAATGAACTCGACAAACTTGCCGACGACTACACGACGCAGGTGCAGGGTGCGATTTCCGCGCCGCTGAACTATGCCCCCTCAGGCCACAACCCCTACCCGAAGGCCATCTGCACATCGATCAACCAGCAGGTCTGCCACGGCATCCCGAACGACAAGCCACTGAAAAAAGGTGACATCGTCAATATCGACGTCACCGTGATCAAGGACGGGTGGCACGGCGACTCCAGTCGCATGTTCATGGTCGGAGACGTACCGCTGGCAGCCAGACGCCTGTGTGCGCTGACCTTCGAGGCCATGTGGCATGGCATCGTGAAAGTCAGGGCGGGCGCCTACCTGGGCGACGTCGGGCATGCGATCCAGACTTTCGCCGAAGGTCATGGCTTGAGCGTCGTGCGCGAATTTTGTGGTCACGGCATCGGACGCAGCTTTCACGAGGAGCCGCAAGTCCTGCACTACGGCCGCCCCGGCACCCTGGATCAACTCAAGGCCGGCATGACCATCACCATCGAGCCCATGCTCAATGCGGGCAGGCGCGAAATCAAGGAACTGGGCGATGGCTGGACCATCGTCACCAAGGACAGGTCGCTCTCCGCGCAGTGGGAGCACACGGTGCTGGTAACCGATACCGGCTACGAGGTGCTGACCCTGTCTCCTGGTTGCCCCGCCACCCCTTCTTTTGTCCCCAAACCGACCTCATCTCAGATCGCCTGACATGAACAAGCTGGCCGCGCTACGCCGTGACTTTCGGGAGCAAAAGGCCATCTTGCTGGGGTCCCTGGCATCCAGTGGTACCTCGTCCACAAGAGGCGTCCGCGCGACGCTGGCTGCACTGTCGGCGCTGGCCGATGCGACTCTGCGCTCGCTCTGGCAAGAAGCTGGTTTTGCCAGTGATTTCGCTTTGCTGGCGGTCGGCGGCTATGGCCGCGGCGAGCTCTTCCCCTACTCCGACGTGGACGTACTGCTGCTGGTGCCAGGAGGCCGCTCAGCTGACCATGACGCCGACCTGAAAGCCAAAATCGAACGCTTTATCGGCAACTGCTGGGATGTCGGTCTTGAGATCGGTTCGAGCGTGCGCACCCTGATCGAATGCCAGCACGAGGCGGCACATGACGTGACGATCCAGACCTCGCTTCTGGAGGCCAGATTGCTGATCGGCAACGCGGATTTGTTCGCCGAATTCGAGAAGCATTTCTTTTCAGCGATTGACCCGCACGCCTTCTTTGTCGCCAAGACCCTCGAGCTGCAACAGCGCCACAGCAAGTATGAAGACACGCCGTACGCGCTCGAGCCCAACTGCAAGGAGTCGCCTGGTGGCCTGCGCGATTTGCAGGTCATTCTCTGGGTCGCCAGGGCTGCGGGCTTTGGCAGCAACTGGGACGCGCTGGCCAGAAACGGCCTGGCGACTGCTTTCGAGGTCAGGCAGATCAAACATAACGAAGCCCTGCTAAGGTTGGTACGCGCACGGTTGCACCTGATCGCGCAGCGGCGCGAAGACCGGCTCGTGTTCGACCTGCAGACACCTGTCGCCCAGGCCTTCGGCTATGGTGATGCCCCCACTCTACGCACTGAGGTGTCGTCGCTGCCCCCCGAGGGGGCGGTTTCGCCGGTGGGCGGCCCGTCGGCGAAACGCCCCTTCATTCGCCCCAGCGAAGCGCTGATGCGGCGCTACTATTGGGCGGCCAAGGCCGTGACGCAATTGAACCAGATTCTGCTGCTCAATATCGAGGAGCGGCTTAACCCGTCGACCCATGAACCGAGGCCCATCAACGCACGATTTCTGGACAAGGCCGGCATGGTGGAGGTTGCCAGCGACGATCTGTATGAACGCGAGCCGCACGCCATTCTGGAAACCTTTCTGGTTTACCAGAGCAACGTAGGCCTGAAGGGTTTGTCAACCCGCACGCTGCGCGCTCTGTTCAATGCGCGCCAGCTGATGGATGGCAAGTTTCGCAACGACCCGGTGAACCGCGAGACCTTTCGCAAAATCATGATGCAGCACGACGGCATCACACACGCCATGCGCCTGATGAACCAGACTTCGGTGCTGGGACGCTACCTGTGGGTGTTTCGCAAGATCGTCGGGCAGATGCAGCACGATCTGTTTCATGTCTACACGGTAGATCAGCACGTGCTGATGGTGTTGCGCAACGTGCGGCGCTTCTTCATCGTCGAGCACGCGCATGAGTATCCTTTTTGCTCGCAACTCGCCTCCGGCTGGGACAAGCCCTGGGTCCTGTATGTCGCTGCCCTGTTTCACGATATCGCCAAGGGCCGTGGCGGCGATCACTCGCAGCTTGGTGCGCTGGAAGCGCAGCGCTTCTGCAAGCTGCACGGGATTGCCAGGGAAGACAGTGCGCTGATCGAGTTCATGGTGAAAGAGCATCTGACGATGAGCCGGGTTGCACAGAAGTCCGATCTCAGCGATCCCAATGTGATCAAGGCTTTTGCCAGTCGTGTCGGCAATGAGCGCTATCTGACGGCCCTGTATCTGCTGACGGTGGCCGATCTGCGCGGTACCTCGCCCAAGGTCTGGAACGCCTGGAAGGGCAAGCTGCTGGAAGACCTGTACCGCATGACCTTGCGCTCGCTCGGTGGCCGCGCACCGGATCCAGACGCCGAGGTGGAGTCCCGAAAACGCGAGGCACTGATTCTGCTGGCCCTGCATGCCCAGCCATTCGAGGCGCATAAAGCCCTGTGGGATACGCTCGATGTGGGCTATTTCATGCGCCATGACGCGACGGATATTGCCTGGCACGCGCGCCAGCTCTCACGCCACGTGGGTGCCGGCAAGTCGATTGTGCGGGCCCGCCAGTCCGCTGTCGGCGAAGGTATGCAGGTAGCGGTCTATACGCCTGACCAGACCGACCTGTTTGCCCGCATTTGCGGCTACTTCGACCAGGGTGGCTTCAGCATCCTGGATGCGCGCATACATACCGCCAACAACGGCTATGCTCTGGACACGTTTCAGGTCATCACCGCGGCGCTACCCGAGCACTACCATGAACTCACGAGCATGGTGGAAAGCGAACTCAGTCGCGCCATTGTGCAGGCAGGACCGCTGCCGCCACCGAGCCGCGGTCGGGTCTCACGCCGCGTCAAGAGCTTTCCGATCGCGCCGCGCGTCACGCTGCGTCCCGACGAAAAAGGTCAGCGCTGGCTGCTCAACATCTCGGCCAGCGACCGCGTTGGCCTCCTGTACTGCATAGCGCGGGTGCTGGCCCGGCACAAGATCAACCTTCAACTGGCGAAAATCGCCACACTGGGCGAGCGCGTGGACGACACCTTCCTGATTGAAGGCGCCGAACTGCAGCAAAACCGGGC
>JBAXNI010000039.1:0-22212 GCA_037133835.1 Comamonadaceae bacterium
CGCATCTGGTTTGGGACCAGAGGGTCGAAGGTTCGAATCCTTTCGCCCCGACCATGTCTTTTTCTCTCGATCTCTGCCCGTAGCTCAGTTGGATAGAGCAACAGCCTTCTAAGCTGTGGGTCGGGGGTTCGATCCCCTCCGGGCAGACCATGCGGACAACCTGAGTTTTGCTTTGAAAAGACCAAATTCGAAACGTCGCATGACAGCGCTGTCGCTGGGTTTGACCCTGGCGCTGGGCGCAGCTCAGTCGTTGGCTGCGCTTGGGCAAGCGCCTACTGTTGTGTCGCCGCCTTCTGCTGGGGCGGCGACGCCTGCGGCCAGGATCCAGGCCGCCACTACAGGAGTCGATAGCCGTCTTTACACCTCGCATCCGCTGCAACTTGAGAATGGCACCCTGATTCTGGAGTACGCAACGCCGGCGGGCCAGGTATTTGCCGTTAGCTGGCGTGGGCCCGTGCTACCGGACCTGAGTTTGCTGCTAGGTGAGTTTTTCAGCAACTACAAAGTAGAAACTGACCATGCGCGCGCGCTGGGAAAGCGTGGCTCACCCGTGAATGTGATGAGCAGCAAACTGATTGTCAGATCAAGCGGAAGGATGCGAAGTTTTGCCGGCTACGCCTATGTGCCTGAACTGATCCCGAGCGGGGTCAATATCAACAATGTGCTGCAGTAACAGGTTCTTGCACGGCGTTGCAGCGGCGCTGCTTGCCGTCCTGCTAAGTGCTTGCGGTGGAGGTGGTGGATCGACTCCAGCCCCGACTCCGAGTCCAACTCCTCCAGCCCCCGTCACTTCAAACAATGTGATTCCCGTTGTGGTTGATGCTGGTCCCGCCGACGCTGGCTACAACGTCAACCGTCTGTATGTGGACGTAAAAATCTGTCGTCCTGCAAGCACCGAGTGCCAGACCATCGATCACGTGCTGGTTGACACCGGATCCATCGGACTCAGGCTGCTGTCTTCCGTCGTCAAACCTGCACTGAATCTGAGCCGGGTCACGGGTAGCGCCGGATTCCCGCTGCTCAGCTGCGTCCAGTTTGTCGACAACACCTTCGCCTGGGGGCCGCTGGTGCTGGCCGATATAGTGCTTGGAGGCAAGACCGCTTCGAGTGTGCCGATTCAGCTCATCGCTGACCCGACTGTTGGCAATGCTCCCGGTGCTTGTTCCATCGGTGGGACAGCGATGACCGCAACTTCCAATCTGGGCGCCAACGGCATTCTGGGGCTGAGCCTGCTCAAGGAAGACTGTGGTGCCGACTGCGCTGCGATCACGCACAACGGCTCCTATTACACCTGCAGCAATGCCGGTTGTGTGAGCTTTGTTGGCGCAAAGGCGAGCCTGGCGCAGCAGCTCAAGAATCCGGTACCTCTGTTTGCCACGGATAACAACGGCATCCTGATTGATCTGCCGGCGGTGGGTTCAAGCAGCGCGACCGGGCTGACCGGCTCACTTGTTTTTGGCATTGGTACGCAGTCCAACAATCAGCCAGGCACGGTGCTGGCCCTGACCACCGCTGCCACAGGGTATTTCACGACCGTCTTGGGTGGGCAAAGCATGGGTAACAGTTTTCTCGACACCGGTTCCAACGGGTTCTTCTTTGATTCGCGCTCGATTCCAGCGTGTCTTGGCAGCAGCATGGGTTTCTATTGCCCGGCCACGCTTACCACCGTGTCGGCGACCCTTGTCGGCGCCAATGCCGCGCGCGCCTCAGTTTCATTTTCAATTGGTGACGCCTCGACCATGTTTGGTGATGCAAGCAAAACCGTCTTTCCGAACCTGGCCGGGCCCATGGGTGACGCCACCAGTTTCGACTGGGGACTGCCTTTTTTTTACGGGCGTCGCGTGTTGATGGGGATTGAGGGTCAGGCGTCAAGCTTGGGTAGCGGACCGTACTACGCTTTCTGACGTTTGCACTAATTGGCCGCTTCCAGGCCGTTCCTGAAGTGTTCCTGCATGCGCTGTACGGCCAACGCGGCATTGCGCTCGCAGATGGCGGCGACCAGTGCGCGGTGCTCTTTCAATGATTCCTCAGTCCGCCCTGATTTCAGCAGTGAGTTGTGGCGGTTGAGCTTCATGACTTTGCGCAGATCGGCAACCATTTGATCGCGCCAGCGATTATTGGCAATTTCGAGCAGCAGCATATGAAAACGCTCGTTGACTTCGAAAAAGCGCCCCGTGTCCTGTGACCCCGGTCGGGCCGCAGCTTCCAGTTCCTCGTGCAAGAGTTTCAGTGCCTCAAGCTGGGACTCGCTGGCGCTGTTGGCAACCACACCGGCGGCATCAGATTCCAACAGGCTGAGCAGATGGTAGACCTCGGCAAGGTCGCGTTCCGAAACTTCGGTGACGTAGGCGCCACGACGCACTTTCATGGTGACGAGGCCCTCGGCCGCCAGCACCTTGAGTGCTTCCCGCAGCGGCGTCCGGCTGATACCATAGGCCTCGGCTATCTTGAGCTCGTCGATCCAGCTTCCAGGCGCGAGCTCACGTTTGAAGATGCGCTGACGCAAGAGCTCAGCCACTTCTTCATAAAGTGCTCGAGGTGAGAGTGAAGGCGCTGCCATGGTCGAATTGTAAGCTTGAAATAATATTTTGAATCAATAATTATAAATAACGTAAACTAGCATTCATTCACAGTGGCCTGTATTGGGGTCTGAACCGTCATGACATCAAAAAATACTGAATTTCAGCTTGCCAGCATCGAGGCGTGGAGCAAAGCCGCGGCCAAATCTGCACCGGGCGGTAGCGTGGATGCTCTGAGCTGGCAGACGCCGGATGGCATCACTGTCAAGCCACTGTATACCGCGGCCGATACCCGGGATCTGCCTTTTGCCAACACCTTGCCGGGCTTCGAGCCCTACCTGCGCGGTCCTCAGGCCACCATGTACGCCGTGCGACCCTGGACGATCCGGCAATACGCAGGGTTTTCGACTGCCGAGGAATCCAACGCCTTTTACAGAAAGGCGCTTGCCGCTGGCGGCCAGGGCGTCAGTGTCGCCTTCGACCTGGCAACGCACCGCGGTTATGACAGTGACCATCCGCGAGTGACGGGTGACGTTGGCAAGGCGGGCGTGGCGATCGATTCCGTTGAAGACATGAAGATCCTGTTCGACCAGATTCCGCTGGACAAGGTTAGTGTCTCCATGACCATGAACGGCGCGGTGCTGCCGGTGCTGGCCGGATACGTGGTGGCTGCGGAAGAGCAGGGCGTGAGCCAGGACAAGCTCTCGGGCACGATCCAGAACGATATTCTCAAAGAGTTCATGGTGCGCAACACCTACATCTATCCGCCAGCCCCGAGCATGCGCATCATCGGCGACATCATCGAGTACACGGCCAAGAACATGCCGAAGTTCAACTCGATTTCGATCAGCGGCTATCACATGCAGGAAGCCGGTGCCAATCAGGCGCTGGAACTGGCATTCACCCTGGCCGACGGCAAGGAGTATGTGAAGACGGCGATTGCCAAGGGCATGGACGTCGATGAATTTGCGGGACGCCTGAGTTTTTTCTGGGCCATTGGCATGAACTTCTATCTTGAAGTCGCCAAAATGCGTGCCGCGCGCTTGCTGTGGTGCCGCATCATGAAGGGCTTTGATGCAAGAAACCCGAAGTCGCTCATGTTGCGCACCCATTGCCAGACCAGCGGCTGGAGCCTGACCGAGCAGGACCCTTACAACAACGTAGTGCGAACCACGATCGAGGCCATGGCTGCGGTGTTTGGAGGGACTCAGAGTTTGCATACGAACAGCTTTGACGAAGCGATTGCCCTGCCGACCGAGTTCAGTTCGCGCATTGCCCGCAACACCCAACTCATCATTCAGGAAGAAACCCACATAACGAGCGTGATAGACCCATGGGCCGGCTCTTACATGATGGAAAAGCTGACGCAGGACATGGCAGACGCGGCGTGGAAAATCATCGAGGAAGTCCAGGCCATGGGCGGCATGACCAAGGCCGTGGACAGCGGTTGGGCCAAGCTCAAGATTGAAGCCGCAGCCGCTGAAAAGCAGGCGCGCATTGACAGCGGAAAAGATGTCATTGTTGGCGTCAACAAATACCGTCTGAAGACCGAAAGTGAGATCGATGCCCGGGATATCGACAATGTGGCTGTGCGCGACGGACAGATTGCACGTTTGAATGTCATCAAGCAGAATCGCGACGATGCGCTTGTCAATGCGGCGCTGGCAGCCATCACGGCAGCGGCGCAGGCCAATTCGGGAAATCTGCTCGATCTGGCGATCAAGGCTGTTCGCTTGCGAGCCACCGTGGGTGAGGTGAGCGATGCACTGGAAAAGGTTTACGGGCGCCACCGCGCCGATACACAAAAGGTGACCGGCGTGTATGCAGCAGCTTATGACTCGGCCGAGGGCTGGGATGTTCTCAAGACAGAAATCGACGTGTTCGCTCGGGATCACGGTCGGCGTCCACGCGTGATGATTGCCAAATTGGGGCAGGACGGCCATGACCGGGGCTCCAAAGTGGTTGCGACGGCGTTCGCTGACCTCGGCTTTGATGTCGACATTGGCCCGCTGTTTCAAACGCCCGAGGAGTGCGCGCGCCAGGCCATCGAAAATGACGTGCATGCAGTGGGCGTATCGACGCTGGCAGCCGGGCACAAGACGCTGGTGCCGGCCATCATTGCCGAGTTGAAAAAACAGGGTGGTGATGGCATTGTGGTGTTTGTTGGTGGTGTGATCCCGAGGCAAGACTACGAGATGCTCTACGAGGCCGGGGTTAAAGGCATTTATGGCCCCGGTACACCGATCCCGGCCAGTGCCAAGGATGTTCTGGAACAGATCAAGAAGGGCTGCTTTAGCTAGGCGCGGTCAGACACCGATTCAGGACAATCATGCTGCATGCGATTACACAGTGCACCGGCGCGCCGCAGCGTCGCGCCATTGCCAAGGCTGTCACGCTGCTGGAGTCAACTCGCAGCGATCACCGTGCGCAAGCTGATGAACTCCTCACGGCACTGCTGCCGCACTCTGGCAGGTCGTTGCGGCTCGGTATCAGTGGCGTGCCCGGTGTCGGGAAATCCACTTTTATTGAGGCGCTGGGCCTGTACCTGATTGAAGAAGGGCATCGCGTCGCGGTGCTGACCATTGATCCCTCCAGCACGGTCTCGGGCGGCTCCATCCTGGGCGACAAGACGCGCATGGAAAAACTCTCGGTCCATGAGCGCGCCTACATCCGTCCGAGCCCGAGCAGTGGTGCACTTGGTGGCGTGGCGGAGAAGACGCGCGAGGCCATGCTGGTGTGCGAGGCCGCTGGCTATGACATCGTGATCGTTGAAACGGTCGGGGTGGGACAGAGCGAAACGGCGGTGGCTGGCATGACGGACATGTTTGTGTTGATGCAACTGCCCAACGCTGGCGACGATTTGCAGGCGATCAAGAAGGGCGTGATGGAACTCGCTGACCTGGTCTTGATCAACAAGGCTGACATCGACACCAATGCGGCCCAACGGGCGCAGTTGCAAATCACTTCTGCCCTGCAGTTGTTGGGTCTGTTCGGAAATCATGCGGACACGACATGGCATCCCAAGGCCTTGCAACTTAGCGCGCTCAATGGACAAGGGGTCGACGCTTTCTGGAAAGCAGTGACCGAGTTCAAGACCCTGCAAGTGGCCAACGGCAAGTGGCTTTCTCGCAGGCAGCAACAATCCCTGGCATGGATGTGGGAACGCATTGACGCAGGGTTGAAGCAGGCCTTCTATCAGGATCAGCGCGTTCAACAACTGATGCCACGGTTGAAGCAGGAAGTCCTTGACGGGCGCATCGCTGCCTCTATGGCAGCAAGACGACTGCTCAGTGCGTGGCATGCCGGGTCCGATCCGGATCCGCGAGCCGCAATGACGACAATTTCCCGGTCTGACCGGGATGAAAAACACGGAGAAAGCAATGCACGACATACTTGAACAACTGGAAGCCAAGCGCGAACTCGCGCGCTTGGGCGGCGGCGTCAAACGCATCGAAGCTCAGCACAAGAAAGGCAAACTCACCGCCCGCGAGCGCCTTGAGTTGCTGCTGGACGAGGGCACCTTCGAAGAGTGGGACATGTTCATGGAACACCGCTGCGTCGACTTCGGAATGCAGGAGCAGAAGATCCCGGGCGATGGCGTCGTGACTGGCTACGGCATGATCAATGGTCGCCTCGTATTTGTCTTCAGCCAGGATTTCACCGTGTTTGGCGGCGCCCTGAGCGAGGCGCACGCCGAGAAGATCTGCAAGGTGATGGATCAGGCCATGAAGGTCGGTGCGCCAGTCATTGGGTTGAATGACTCTGGTGGTGCGCGCATTCAGGAAGGTGTGGCGTCCCTTGGCGGTTACGCCGATGTCTTCCAGCGCAATGTCATGGCCAGCGGTGTGGTGCCACAGATCAGCATGATCATGGGACCCTGTGCTGGCGGTGCCGTGTACTCGCCGGCGATGACTGATTTCATCTTCATGGTGAAAGATAGTTCCTACATGTTTGTCACAGGCCCTGAAGTCGTGAAGACGGTGACACATGAGGACGTGACAGCCGAAGAACTCGGCGGTGCCGTCAGTCATACAACCAAGAGCGGCGTGGCGGATCTGGCTTTCGAGAGTGATGTTGAGGCCCTGCTCATGCTGCGCCGGCTCTATAACTACCTGCCCTTGAACAACCGCGAGAAGGCACCTGTGCGACGCAGCGGCGATCCGGCCGACCGCATGGACATGAGCCTGGACACGCTGGTGCCAGACAATCCGAACAAGCCATACGATATGAAGGAATTGATCGTCAAGACCGTCGATGACGGTGACTTCTTCGAATTGCAGCCCGAGTATGCCAAGAACATCCTGATCGGGTTTGGCCGCATGGAGGGGCAGACGGTCGGCTTTGTTGCCAATCAACCTCTCGTGTTGGCAGGTTGTCTGGACATCAAGAGTTCCATCAAGGCGGCGCGCTTCGTGCGCTTTTGTGATGCCTTCAACATTCCTGTCATTACCTTTGTTGACGTCCCGGGCTTCATGCCGGGCACCAGCCAGGAGTACGGTGGCATCATCAAGCATGGTGCCAAGTTGCTCTACGCCTTCGCCGAATGCACTGTGCCAAAAATTACCGTCATCACGCGCAAGGCTTACGGTGGTGCGTACGACGTGATGAGTTCCAAGCACCTGCGCGGCGATGTCAACCTGGCCTGGCCGAATGCCGAGATTGCCGTCATGGGCGCCAAAGGCGCAGTGGAAATCATCTTCCGCGAAGACAAGGGTGACCCGGAGAAACTCGCTGCCAAGGAAGCCGAATACAAGGCGCGTTTTGCCAACCCGTTTGTGGCCGGAGCGCGCGGCTTTATTGATGACGTGATCCTGCCGCACGAGACGCGCAAACGGATTTGCCGATCGCTAGTGATGCTGCGCGACAAGAAGCTTGAGAACCCGTGGCGCAAGCACGGCAATATTCCGTTGTGATCATGCGCTTGAAGAACAGTCGTTCGCATTGCGCGCGGGTGCTCCGCCCGGGCGCTCTGCTGCTCGTCCTCCGCCCTGCGGGCTCCTCAGTTGCCTGCGCAGAATGCCCAGGCAGAGCGCTTTTGGGTGCTTTGGATGCCTAAAGCTGCCCACGCCTCTGAGGCCCATGTGTTGATGGATATTCCGAATATCGGAAAGTCCATCGCAAACGACTTGCGCGGCCTGGGTGTGAACACGCCTGCTGATGTGACCGCGATGGACCCGATCGCGATGTACGACGCGCTGCGCACTACCATGGGTCAGCGCCACGATCCATGTGTCCTCGACACCTTTTTGGCCGCCAGAGATTTCATGAATGGTGGCCCAGCATTGCCGTGGTGGCATTTCACGCCATTGCGAAAAGCACAAAAACTGATTCCCGACTAGGAGACCGACATGTTTACCAAAATACTGATTGCGAACCGCGGCGAGATCGCCTGCCGTGTCATCAAGACCGCACGCAAGATGGGCATCAAGACGGTGGCGGTTTATTCCGACGCCGACAAGGAAGCGCGCCATGTGATGCTGGCCGACGAAGCGGTCAACATTGGACCGGCGCCGAGCCGCGAGAGCTACCTGCTTGGCGACAGGATCATTGCCGCCTGCAAACAGACCGGCGCGCAGGCGATCCATCCAGGTTATGGCTTCCTGAGTGAGAACGCCGGGTTTGCCAGGACGGTGGAGGAGCAGGGCATTGTCTTCATCGGTCCCAAGCACTATTCGATGGCGGCGATGGGCGACAAGATCGAGTCGAAAAAGCTTGCCGGTGCGGCCGGTGTGAACTGCATCCCCGGCGTCAACAGTGCGATTGAAAGTGCCGAGCAGGCGGTTGAAATTGCCAGAGGCATTGGCTATCCGGTGATGATCAAAGCCAGCGCCGGTGGTGGTGGCAAGGGTCTGCGTGTGGCATTCAATGACAAGGAGGCATTCGAGGGCTTCACCAGTTGCCGCAATGAAGCGCGCAACAGTTTTGGCGATGACCGCGTATTTGTCGAGAAGTACGTCGAGGAACCGCGTCACATTGAAATCCAGCTGATCGGCGACGCTCACGGCAACATGGTTTACCTTAATGAGCGCGAGTGCTCGATCCAGCGGCGTCATCAAAAAGTGATTGAGGAAGCACCGTCGTCCTTTATCAGTGACACCACACGCAAGGCCATGGGCGAGCAGGCCGTGGCGCTGGCCCGCGCCGTCAAGTACCAGAGCGCGGGCACCGTGGAGTTTGTCGTCGGCAAGGATCAGAGCTTCTATTTTCTGGAGATGAATACCCGGCTGCAGGTGGAGCACCCGGTGACCGAATGCATCACCGGGCTGGATCTGGTTGAACTGATGATCCGGGTTGCCGCCGGCGAGAAGCTGCCGTTGACGCAGGCCGACGTGAAGCGCGATGGCTGGGCCATCGAGTGCCGCATCAATGCCGAAGATCCATTCCGCAACTTCCTGCCCTCCACCGGGCGCCTGGTGCGCTTTCAGCCGCCTGCCGAAACGATGGTTGCCTCCGACCTGAGCCGCTGGCTGGGCGTGCGGGTTGATACCGGCGTGCAGGAAGGTGGCGAGATTCCGATGTATTACGACTCGATGATCTGCAAGCTCATTGTGCATGGCAAGGATCGCATGGACGCGATTGCCAAAATGCGTCAGGCACTCAATGGCTTTGTGATCCGCGGTGTCAGCAGCAGCATTCCGTTTCAGGCGGCACTGTTGGCGCACCCCAAGTTTGTCTCGGGCGACTTCAACACAGGCTTTATTGCCGAGCATTATGCGCATGGCTTCAGGGCGCAGGACGTGCCGCATGACGATGTCGACCTTCTGCTGGCACTGGCCGCCTTTGTGCACCGCAAGTTCCGCAGTCGCGCTACCGCCATCAGTGGTCAGATGGAAGGCCATGAAGTGGCGGTTGGGCAGGACTTTGTGGTCGTGACCTTGGGGCAGCAAGGCGTTGCCACACGGACTCCGGTATGCGTAGCCGACTTTGACCCAAAGTCAGGCTCCAGTCTGATCAAAGTCGGCTCCAGCAACTACCAGCTTTGCAGCAACTACCGTTTGGGAGAAATCCGCATCAGCGGCACCTGCAATGGGCATGCTTTTGTGGCGCAGGTGGAGCGCGGCGCGCTGGCCGGCAAGAATCCGCTGGCGATACGCGTCTCGCACAACGGCACCCAAATAGATGCTCTGGTTCTGTCCAAGCGAGCGGCTGAGCTGCACGCGCTGATGCCCTACAAGGCGCCACCCGACATGAGCCGCTTCGTCTTGTCGCCCATGCCCGGTTTGCTGGTTGAGGTCGCAGTGAGGGAGGGCCAAAAAGTGCAAGCCGGCGAGCGAGTGGCGGTGATCGAAGCCATGAAGATGGAAAACGTCCTGTTTGCGGCGGCGGACGGCGTCGTCGGCAAAGTGCTGGCGAGCAAGGGTGAGAGTCTGGTGGTCGATCAACCCATCGTGGAGTTTGCCTGACATGACGACCCGCCCCTTCAAGGTGCTGGGCATCCAGCAGATCGCCGTTGGCGGCCCCGACAAGGCCCGCTTGCAAAGACTCTGGGTCGATATGCTGGGACTGCACGTTACAGGTACTTTTCGCAGCGAGCGCGAGAACGTGGACGAAGACATTTGCGCCATCGGGAGCGGCCCGTTCAAAGTCGAGGTTGACCTGATGCAGCCCCTTGATAGCGAAAAGAAGCCTGCCGTGCACACCACGCCCCTGAATCATGTCGGCTTGTGGATTGATGATTTGCCTGCGGCGGTTCAATGGCTGACGGGACAGGGGGTGCGCTTTGCGCCGGGTGGCATCCGCTCCGGTGCGGCCGGCTTCGATATCTGTTTTCTGCATCCACGACACAACGAAGAATTTCCGATCAGCGGCGAGGGCGTGCTGATCGAGTTGGTGCAGGCGCCAGCCGAAGTTGTGTCTGCCTTCGCGCGGCTTGAGGCCGGACCGAACTGACGCATATTTTCCGTGGTGACACTGCGTATTTGATCTGGGTCAATGTCTGTCGAGTAGCAGCTTGCGTGGCTGTCTTTGGTGGCAATTTGTCCTGTTCACTGGCGTACACTCGCGCTTCACCCAGCCGCCGTCGCGGCTCAGGAGACAGACTTGCAACCTACCAACACCGCTAATCCCAACTATTTTCACAAAGTCGTAGATTGTCAATGGGCCTGTCCAGCCCACACGCCCGTTCCAGAGTACATCCGCCTGATCGGCCAGGGCCGTTACAGCGATGCCTACATGGTGAACTGGGTTTCCAACGTATTTCCCGGCGTGCTGGGGCGCACCTGCGACCGTCCCTGCGAGCCAGCGTGCCGCCGCGGTCGCGTTGAAGAGAGCAACGGCGAGCATCCGGAGCCAGTGGCCATTTGCCGGCTCAAGCGCGTCGCTGCCGACAACAAGGACGACGTCAAGCATCGCATGCCGGCTGTCGCTCCCAAGAACGGCAAGCGTGTGGCCTGTGTAGGTGCCGGCCCGGCTTCTCTGACCGTAGCAAGGGATCTGGCGCCGCTTGGTTACGAAGTGACGGTGTTTGATGGCGAGGCCAAGGCGGGCGGTTTCATTCGAAGCCAGATCCCGCGTTTTCGCCTGCCCGAGTCGGTGATTGATGAAGAGACCGGTTACATCCTCGATCTGGGCGTGCAGTTTAAAGGCGGTCAGCGCATTGATTCCATGCGCAAGCTGTTGACCGAAGGCTACGACGCCGTCTTCGTTGGATGCGGTGCCCCTCGCGGTCGTGATCTGGATGTTCCCGGACGCTGGGACATCAAGGAGAACATTCACATTGGCATTGACTGGCTGGCTTCAGTTTCCTTTGGGCATATCACCAGCATCGGCAAGCGTGTCATTGTGCTCGGGGGGGGCAATACCGCTATGGATTGCTGCCGCTCGGCGCGGCGCATGGGCGGCAGTGATGTGAAAGTGATTGTGCGCAGCGGTTTTGAAGAGATGAAAGCATCTCCCTGGGAGAAAGAGGATGCGCTGCATGAGGGCATTCCGATTCTGAACTTCCATGTTCCCAAGTCCTTTGAGCATGTCAATGGCAAATTAACCGGCATGCGTTTTGAGATTGTGAAAGCGGTCTATGACGAAAAAGGTCGGCGCTCACTGGTGCCCACCGGCGTGCCCGATGTGCTCGTCGAGTGCGATGCAGTGCTCATCGCCGTTGGTCAGGAAAACGCGTTCCCCTGGATTGAGAGCGATGTCGGTATCGAATTTGACAAGTGGGGTTTGCCGGTGTTGGTTGCCGATGCGTTCCAGTCCACTGTGCCGAACGTATTTTTTGGTGGTGACGCGGCTTACGGGCCAAAGAACATCATTACAGCCGTGGCGCATGGTCACGAGGCAGCGGTGTCGATTGATCGCCTGCTCCATGGCGAAGACGTGCACCGTCGTCCGGCACCCATGACCAATCTGATGTCGGCCAAGATGGGTATTCACGAGTGGAGTTACGACAGTTCAGTCTCAGGTGACGCACGTTTCAAAGTGCCGTGGGCCAAAGCGGAGGTGGCATTGGCCAGTATCCGGGTTGAAGTGGAACTGGGTTTCGACGCGGCCACGGCGTTCAAGGAGACGCATCGCTGCCTGAACTGCGACGTCGAGACCGTATTTACCAAGCACACTTGCATTGAATGTGATGCGTGTGTCGACATCTGCCCGATGGATTGCATCACCTTCACCAAGAACGGTGAAGAGGATGATCTGCGCACCCGCCTGAAAGCACCGGCAACCAACATTGCGCAGGACCTCTATGTGTCCGGCGCGCTCAAGACAGGACGTGTGATGGTGAAAGACGAGGACGTTTGTCTGCATTGCGGCTTGTGTGCCGAGCGTTGCCCGACCGGGGCCTGGGATATGCAGAAATTTTCTTTCAGTACGACGCAGGCGGGATCCCGCTGTCGTGATGGCAAAGTCGTTCGCCGCGCGATGGAGGTCGTATGAAACACATAGAAGCTGTCAACGACTTTGTCATCAAGTTTGCCAACGTCAACGGTTCCGGCTCCGCCTCGGCCAACGAACTGTTTGCCAAAGCCATTATGCGCATGGGCGTGCCGGTCAGTCCGCGCAACATTTTCCCCAGCAACATTCAGGGTATGCCAACCTGGTATGAAGCCAGAGTCTGTGAGAAAGGCTACGGCGGTCGCCGCGGTGGCGTGGACATGATGGTTGCCATGAATCCGCAGACCTGGGACAACGATGTCGGCGAAATTCAAAGTGGCGGTTACCTGTTTTATGACAGCACGCGACCGATCCCGGAATCGCGTTTTCGCAAGGACATCGAGGTCATTGGCATTCCGCTGACCGAGATTGCCAACGCGGCCTACACCGACTCACGCCAGCGTCAACTGTTCAAGAACATCATTTACGTTGGTGCGTTGTCTGTGCTGCTCGATGTCGAAGCCGAGGTGTTCGAAAAACTCTTTTCCGAGCAATATCGTGGCAAGGAAATGCTGCTCGATTCGAATGTTCGTGCGCTGCATCTGGGGCGGGACTATGTCACGCAACATCTGAGCGCCCCTATCGGTTTGCGTGTGCGTCGCGCCGACAAGGTGGGTGACCAGATCTTCACTGACGGCAACAGCGCTGCCGCGCTGGGTTGTGTTTATGGTGGTGCGTCGGTTGCCGCCTGGTATCCAATCACCCCATCTTCTTCAGTGCCCGAGGCATTCCAGAAATATTGCGACAAGTACCGCATCGACGAGCACACCGGGCGCAGCAATGTGGCCATTGTGCAGGCGGAAGACGAGTTGGCTTCGATTGGCATGGTGGTGGGTGCTGGCTGGAACGGTGCGCGTGCCTTTACGGCGACCTCCGGTCCTGGCATTTCCCTGATGTCGGAATTCATTGGTCTGGCCTATTTCGCCGAGATTCCGGTCACCATCATCAATGTGCAGCGTGGTGGACCTTCTACCGGTATGCCCACGCGAACGCAGCAGTCCGATCTGCTCAGCTGCGCCTACGCCTCACATGGCGACACCAAACATGTGATGCTGTTTCCGGAAGATCCTTATGAATGCTTTGAGCAATCGGCCGCCGCACTGGATCTGGCCGATCGTCTGCAGACGCCGATTTTTGTCATGACCGATCTGGACATTGGCATGAACCAGCGCTTGTGCAAGCCCTTTGTCTGGGACGACAAACGCGAGTACGACCGTGGCAAAGTCATGACCGCAGAGGAACTCGAAGCGGGCAAGGATTTTGGCCGCTACAAGGATGTGGATGGCGACGGGATTCCCTGGCGCACCTTGCCCGGCACCCACCCGACCAAGGGTAGTTTCTTCACACGGGGCACCACGCGTGATCCGTACGCGCGCTACTCGGAGCGCGGCCCGGATTACATCTACAACATGAAACGTCTGCTGCACAAGTTCCAGACCGCTGCTGATCTGGTGCCGCAACCAGTGCTGCGCAAGGCCGAAAAGCCAACCAGGATGGGTGTGCTTTATTTTGGTTCGACCAGTCCGGCGATGCAGGAAGCGCTTGACGTGCTGACTGCCAACGGGATCCACATCGACGCGATGCGTTTGCGTGCTTTCCCGTTCCCGGCCTCGGTGGAGAATTTCATTGCCGAGCACGACAAGGTGTTCGTGGTGGAACAAAATCGGGATGGCCAGATGCAATCGTTGCTGGTCAACGAATTGGCGATCGACCCGGCGCGCCTGATCAAGGTGCTGCACTACGACGGCACCCCGATCACTGCGCGTTTCATCACCCAATTCATCGAGCAGAACCTGCAACTGGAGGCCGCATGACCTACCTCGCCAAACCCAAACTGCATCACCCGACGCTGACCACCAACAAGGTGGGTTACACGCGGCGCGATTACGAAGGGCGCATTTCCACACTGTGCGCGGGATGTGGACATGACTCGATTTCTGCAGCCATCATCCAGGCTTGCTGGGAACTCAATATCGAACCGCACCGCGTGGCCAAACTTTCCGGCATTGGGTGCAGTTCCAAGACACCCGACTATTTTTTGGGAGCGTCACACGGTTTCAACACCGTGCACGGGCGCATGCCATCGGTGTTGACAGGCGCGAATCTGGCAAATCGCGACCTGCTGTATCTGGGCGTCTCCGGTGATGGTGATTCCGCTTCCATTGGATTGGGACAATTTGCCAACGCGATGCGCCGTGGTGTGCGCATGGCGTACATCGTGGAGAACAACGGTGTTTATGGACTGACTAAAGGACAGTTCTCTGCGACCGCTGACCGCGGCTCCAAGAGCAAGAAGGGTGTCATCAACAGCGACAGCCCGGTTGATCTGGTGGGGCTTGCGCTGCAGCTGGGTGCGACTTATGTGGCGCGCAGTTTCTCTGGTGACAAGGCGCAACTGGTGCCGCTCATCAAGGGCGCCATTGACCACGGTGGAGCTGCTTTCATAGACGTCATCAGCCCCTGCGTCACGTTCAACAACCATGGTGGCAGCACCAAGAGTTACGACTATGTGCGCCAGCACAACGAGGCTGTCAGCCGGATCGACTTCATGACTTCACGCGAGGAGATCACAGCCGAGTACGCGCCGGGCTCAGTGATTGACGTTGAGCAGCACGACGGCTCTACCTTGCGCTTGCGCAAACTGCATCAGGACTACGATCCCACTGACCGCTACGCCGCTTTGAGTTACATGAATTCGCACCAGGTGCGCGGTGAGGTGGTGACCGGACTCTTGTATCTGGACCCGATTGCCACGGATCTGCACATGTCGCTCAACACCAGCGACACACCGCTCAACGCAATGGGCGTCAAGCAACTGTGCCCGGGCTCCAGGGTGCTCGACAGAATCAACGCATCACTGCGTTAGGGGTCGCCTGCTGCAACCAATCACCCGAGATTTTTGAAAGGACTCTCACCATGCCTGAACGGACTGTTTTTCAATCCCTGACGCAGCGTCATGTGGTCACTTTGCCGCCTCATTCGACGGTCTGGGAGGCAGCCTGTGTCATGACCAAGGCAAAGTCCAGTAACGTGCTGATCACGGACAGTTCAGGCAGCATGCTGGGCATACTGACGGAGCGTGATCTGATCACACGTGTTCTGGCCAAGGCCATGAATCCACAGACTACTCATGTCTCCAATGTGATGACCCCGAACCCGCAAACGATAGGCCCTGACATAAAGGTCGCTGAGGCGGTCCTGATGATGATAGAGCGCGGTTTTCGCCATCTTCCTATCGTCTCCTCGAGCAACAAGACCCTGGGCGTTTTTTCGGTTGCCGACGCGATGCCGCGCGAGATCGGTGACGCGGTCAGCCTGGCTGAGTTCAACGACCAGGTGAACGATGCCCTTGGCTAGAACGACTGTTTAGTTACTGCCGCTGTTTGCGTTGCGCTGGGCACGCGCGCGTTGCACAACGGCCTCAATAACGCTGTTCTTGTCTTGCGACATATCGGCGCTTTCAGTCAGCTCACATCCGCTTCGCTGTTGGTGAAAATCGTAGCGCCGGCGCGCCATTGCTGCTTGTCCGGCTGACCAGGCATTCCAGCCGCTGGCGGTGCCCGACACATTTTCCATTTCAATGCAGTCGACCGGACAGATCGGCAGACATAGCTCGCAACCGGTGCAGTAAGCCTCGATCACTGTGTGCATCTGCTTGTTGCTGCCGATGATGGCGTCGGTCGGACAGACCTTGATGCACAGGGTGCAGCCGATGCACAGGGCCTCATCAATCAAGGCGACACTGCGCGGTCCCTCGGTGCCGTTCTCCGGGTTCAGGACGACTACCGCCTGGTTCGTGACCGCGGCCAGCCGCTCAATCCCCTGGGTGCCGCCGGGCGGGCACCGGTTGATGCTGGCACTGCCATCAGCAATCGCGTTCGCATAGGCCGTGCAGTCGTTGTAGCCACAACGGCGGCACTGTGTCTGTGGCAGCACCGCCAAAACCTTGGCAGCCAACGCGCGCATTATTTCTTGCGAGCGACCTTCTTGGGTACAGCCCTGGTTTTCGCAGCGCTTGGTTTGACCGGAACGCTTGGCGCCTTTGCAGGCGCTTGGACGGTCGACTGGTGGCTGAGGATGAAGGTCTTCACCTGTGGGTAGACCACCTCGCGCCAGCGTCGGCCGCTGAAGATGCCGTAATGTCCGGCACCGGGCACTTCCAGATGTTTTTGTTCTGATGCGCGAACGCCGCTGCAGATGCTGTGAACCGCCTCGGTCTGACCAGAGCCCGAAATGTCATCGAGTTCGCCTTCGACGGAGAACAGGGCCGTGGTTGTGATGTCCTGGGGACGTACGCGTTCGATCTTTCCATCCACGCCCACAACGTCCCAGGTACCGCTGACCAGACTGAAGTCCTGGAAGACGACCCTGATCGTATCGAGGTAGTAGTCAGCATCCATGTCGAGCACGGCGTTGTACTCGTCGTAGAACTTGCGGTGGGCCTCCGTGCTCGCACCGTCACCCTTGATCAGGTCCTGGAAGTAGTCGTAGTGGCTCTTGGCGTGGTTGCTCGGGTTCATCGCGACGAAGCCCGTGTGTTGCAGAAAGCCAGGATATACACGCCGACCAGCGCCGGCAAAATTGGTGGGAACGCGGTAAATCACGTTATTTTCAAACCAGTCATGGCTCTTGTTCATGGCCAGGTTGTTGACCGCTGTCGGCGATTTGCGCGCGTCAATCGGCCCGCCCATCATGGTCATGGTCAGAGGCGTCAACTCACCGCGGCTGGCCATCAGGGAAACAGCAGCCAGTACAGGAACGGTTGGCTGACAAACGCTGACGACGTGGCAATTACCGTAACTGCCCTGCAGGTGGCGAATGAATTCCTGCACGTAATTGACATAGTCGTCGAGCGAGAACTTTCCTTCCGACAACGGTATCAGGCGGGCATTCTTCCAGTCCGTGATGTAGACCTTGTGATCCTTCAGCATGGTTTTGACGGTATCGCGCAACAGCGTGGCGTAGTGACCCGACAGCGGCGCCACAATCAAGACCACCGGTTGATCCTTCAATTTTTGCAAGGTTGCCGGATCGTCCGTGAAGCGCTTGAAGCGGCGCAACTGACAGAACGGCTTGTCAATTTCGATGCGCTCATGGATCGCCACTTCGACCCCCTCAACCTCAACCGTGCGCAGACCGAATTCCGGTTTTTCATAGTCCTTGCCCAGGCGGTGCATCAGGTCGTAGCCGGCTGAAATCCGTTGCGCGAACGGACTCTGTCCGAGCAACGACAGGGGATTTCCATAGACCTTGGAAGCTGAGTGAGCCAGATCAGTCAGGGGCTCCATCAGGGAACGCTGCGTTTCGTAGAGTTGGTAGAGCACGGTTGATTTACTTTCAGGAAATGTTGCAGTGCAATATAGCAGCTATCCAACGATTTTAGTTGGAGAGTCACTACCAATATTGGCAAAGTTGTCGCCAGTCTTGCAAGGCTGAAGTCAGAAACCTGCTGGTCCTGGCGAACACGTGCGCATGGAGGGCCAAGGCAGCCCAAGGACGAGCCGGGCTGCCGCAGCCCCCGGCTCAAGTGGCTCCTACTGGAACAGCTCGGCGCGTTTGATCAGTTCTTCCAGGCCCGCTTCCTTGGGATTGCGTGGCTTGCCGGGATGAATGATGGACACCTGGCAACTCTCAGCGGCTTCTACCAACTGGGCGTAGGTGCCGGCGTTGATATCGACGATGCGTGCCTGCTGATTGCTGTCGTAGGCAAACATCTTGCCATTGAGTGTGATGCACTCGTTGCAGGTCGAGCAGCGAGCCGTCTCGATATAGGCTTCGTCAGGCGAGCGCTCAGGCTCCGCCTCTGCCACGACGGCGCTGGCGGCTGCCGCAGGCGCTGTAGCGGCTGCTACCGGAGCAGGGGTGGGTGCACTTGCGGCGAGCACTTCAGCCGCCTGCTGAGCACTGTCTTCCCAGGCTCTCTTCTCGCGCGCCAGAAGCTTCTGGGCGTGCGAGTTGTGCACACCCCCGAGTTCCTGCAGGCTGTGCCAAGTGTCGAGGCAACGGCGGGCTTCGCGGATCAGTCGCTCGTCAACAATGACTTTTTGCAGCACGTTGTTCGCATCGACCATCGCGAGGCTGGGCACCTTGTCAGGCAAGCCCTTGCGCTCGCTGGCCAGACTCTCGTTGACCGTAATCAGGCTGCCGTTCCACTGCGCGCGTGGTACGCGAGCCAGGTGAGCAGCGTAGCGGCGATCACTCGCCAGAAAATCGATGAACGTGAAGGCCAGATCTTCAGAGACCCGCTGGTGCTGCTCGTCCTCGTAGCTGAAGGCCTGGACCGGCCAATCCAGATTGACCTGGGTATTGGCGTCGAGGTAGAAACGTGTGGCCCAGTTCGAACCGGCTGACGGGTCGTAACTGAAGGCCGGGAAAGCGCGCGACTCCATTGCCGCCGCTGCCGCCAGATAGGGGGGCAAACCGGAGGCCTTCGCACTGGCGCCAGAAAACACGCTGAAGAGGGCTGGACCACGGTAGCGCAGCCCTCGCACCATGCGATCGTGAAAGCGCAGCAGGTTGGAACTGCTCGATTGCATCACATAGACGTCGTTCAGCCCCATTGCCATGCTCGCGATCTTCTGGCTGCTCGTACCGCTGGTCAGGCTGCCTGCATCGTGTGGCGAAAGTTCCAGAATGTCGTCAATCTGCAGCAGGACCTTGATCGGCAGACCCGAGGACAGAATTTCCATCAACTGGGCGCGTTCAACTGCTTCCAGTCCGGCGGCGTTGACGCAGACAAGGTAGTCGGGGAACTTTGCCAGTTCCTGTGGATCGAGGCCGTTGGCGCCAAACTGCTCAAACAAGGCGTCGTGACGGGCTTCGCTGTACTGGCCGGCAATTTCGAGCTCGGCCATGGCAATGGCCTTGGCCAGCGCCATCTGCTTGGCACTGCGCTGGTGAAAGGCGCTGAGCGCGTCGGCGCAACTGGTGAACAGGAACGAGTAGGGCTTGGCGGGACCGGCCTTGCCGCTGGCTGGAATGAACTGCTGTGCGTTCAGGGTGGCGAGCAACTCGTTGATGCGCTTGCGCCGGCTCTCCGGGAACGCGTCCTTGGGCAGGGCCTTGGCGAGCATGCGCGACATGGCGTCAAAGTCAAACGCATCGGCGAATCCACTGCCGACGGAACTGTGCAGATTTTTCGCGCTGCGTCCGGCAGCAGAGCGCTCATGATCCGCCTTCAGGATGTCAGACAACTTGAGGGCCAGGCGGTCGAGGTTCTTACGAAAGTTCTGTGCTTTTTGTCGTTGCACCGCGGCCCAGGCATGCTGCAGCAGCCGTGTCGCCAGTGCGGCGTCGCAATCGACCACCGCACCATCGACCTTGATGGCGGTGCGAATGCGGCGCACGCTGTCTTCGAACGATTTATCAGCCGACTTGCCGAGTGCGGCCGTCGCTTTGGTCCAAAGTGCAGAGAAGGTTGCACCAGCGCCATTGGCGGCCAGCGTACGAATTTCCTGCTCAATGCGTAGCGCATGCTTTCTGATTCGCTCTGCATCAGCGCCACGTGCCGCACCCGCGAGCGCATGGTCGAACAGCCCCGACAGCGACTGGGCCGCCTTGTCGTCGGCAGCGCCTTCAACCAGCAGCAGCGGAAAGTCATAACGCAGTTCAGACAGGTTCCGATAGCCGGCGAAAAGAGCCGGGCGCAGGGCCAGTGAGTCAACCGCATCGAGTTGCGCGCTGGCGCGTCTGCCGGTCAGGTAGAAGGCAACTTGTGCTTGTGTATCTGCTTGCATGTTCTTACTTCCCTGCCTTCTGTTCGGCTGGCCAGACCGTGTATTTGTCCAATTCAGCGTTCAAACCAGTGCGTGTCAGTTCGGCTGTGCGCAGTTTGTCTGTCAGTCGCAGGTCCTCATAGCAGGGCACGTACGGATTGCGGTACAGGATGCCGACGGGAATTGTGTCGGTGCCGGAGGCGATTTCGCGCGCCCGGTCGATGTTCGCCGGGTCATGCTGCAACTGGTTTTTGTAGATGCGTGACATGCCGGCACTGGTTTGCAGGCCATCTTCATGATTGAGCAATTGCACCCGATTCGGGTCGTTCAGCCAAGGGTCGAGTGACACCGGAAGCCACTCGGGGCAGCGTTGCACGATGCGCACAAAAGACAGACCCTTGTGGTGGTAGGCGGCCTTGACGACGTCGTACAAAACCTCCGGTATCCAGTCGACTGCCTGCGCCACGAAAGAGACGTTCTGCACGCCCAGCGTCACGGTCAGCGGGTTCATCGCTTCAAGGTAACTGCCGCGTGGCGTGGTGTTGCTCTTGGTCCCGATCGGCGAGGTTGGAGAAGCCTGTTTCTTGGTCAGGCCATAGATCTGGTTGTCGTGCAGGAACACCGTGATGTTCATGTTGTAGCGGATGGCGTGAATCCAGTGCGCCGCGCCAATGCTGCAGCAGTCGCCGTCGCCGGTGTTAACGAACACGGTGAGGTCGGGCCGGGCCATCTTGACACCCTCGGCCACCGGCAGCGCACGACCGTGAATGCCGTGAAAGCCGTAGGTCTTCATGTAGTGCGGAAAGCGGCTGGAGCAGCCAATGCCAGAGACAAACACGGTCTTCTCCGGCGCCAGTGCTTCATCGCGGCACAGGCGTTGTACGGCAGCCAGAATGGCGTTGTCGCCGCAACCGGTGCACCAGCGTGGTACCCCGCTTTGATAGTCTTCAAGTTCGAAGTGCTCGTCGCACATTTCCAGCAGACACTCCGTGGCGGACATCATGTTCATGGTGTTTTCACCTTTCTGTACTTTTACTTTTGCAGTTGTTTGAGTATCACGCGCCGGATCGTGCTGGGCTTGATCGGTTGACCGCGCACCTCGCTCCAGCAGTCGACATCGACCAGATAGCGCGAGCGCAACAGGATGGCAACCGACGAATAGCGCCGGTTGTTTTCATCAATCACCTTGTCTTCCGGGCGATCGCTCCAGTTGCTCTCGATCGTCATCACCTTCTTGAAGCCCTGCATGATTTCCTTGATGCCCGGGGGGAGCGGCTGCAGGAACTGCAGATGCATCGAGGAAACCTTGTAGCCGTCGGCGCGCATGGCGCCAATCGCTTCTTCGATCGCGCCCTTGGTGCTGCCCCAGCCCACCACCAGCAGGTCGCCCTTGGCGGCGCCAAAGACGGTAGGTGCTTTCAGTGTCTTTTGCAGTGTTGCAAGTTTAAGGCTGCGAAAACGCAGCGTCTGTTCATTGATGTCGGCGTCGTAGGCGACGTGGCTGTCACGGTCGTGCGCCAGACCGGTCAGTGTGTGCATGCCGCCGGGCTGACCCGGAATGAAGCGTCGCGCCAGTCCCGTCGTGTCGTCCCAGTCGTAGGGCCGAGCGCCCTTGGGCACCGGGCTCTGGTCAATCGGTGGCGCCATCCACGATTCATGGAACTGCGGACGCGGGAAAGGTTGCTGCGAAGTAGCGAGACCCGAATCGGTCAGGATCACAACCACCATATTGAAGGTTTCCGCAATCTTGCGTGCCGTCATGATGGAGTAGAAACATTCCTCGATGGTGCCTGGCGCCATCACGACCTTGGGTGCATCGCCATGGCTGCCATAAATGGCCGTCAGCAGGTCGCCCTGTTCCATCTTGGTCGGCTGCCCGGTGCTGGGGCCGCCGCGCATCACGTTCACGACGACCAGTGGAATCTCGCCCATCACGGCCAGACCAATGGCCTCCTGCTTGAGGGAGTATCCAGGGCCGGAAGTGATGGTGATGGTGCACTTGCCGGCGTAGGAAGCACCAATGGCGAAAGCGCAGGCAGCGATCTCGTCTTCCGCCTGGTGCACCATGCCGCCGACCTTCTCGAACACTTCGGACAGGTAGTGCGAAG
>JBAXNI010000040.1:0-22096 GCA_037133835.1 Comamonadaceae bacterium
AACTACATCTGGACCGGTTTCTTCCTGATTGGCTTTGTTGCGGCCTTGGGGCAGTGGCTTTTTCTGGGTGATGTAGAAGTTTTCAAGCGCGTTGTGGATGGCACTTTCGAGTCGGCCAAGGTGGCGGTGATGGATATTGCGTTGCCGCTGGCCGGCGTCATGACGCTCTGGCTGGGCATCATGAAGATCGGTGAGAAGGCCGGCGCGATTGACTTCATTGCCAAAATCATCGCGCCGTTTTTTGAGCGCATCTTTCCCGGTGTGCCGAAAAACCATCCAGCTAACGGGCACATGGTGATGAATTTCTCTGCTAATTTGCTGGGTCTGGACAATGCCGCCACGCCCTTTGGACTGAAGGCGATGGAGAGCCTGCAGACGCTCAATCCTCATCCGGATGAAGCCACCGATGCCCAGATCATGTTTCTGGTGCTGCACACCTCGGGGCTGACCCTGATTCCGCTGGCCATCATGGCGCAACGTGCGGTACTGGGGGCGCAGGACCCGTCCGACATCTTCATTCCCTGCATGATTGCCACCTATGTGGCGACCGTGGTCGGACTGATCGGTGTGGCCGTGCGCCAGCGCATCAACCTGCTGCAGCCGGTGGTGCTGGGCTGGCTAGGTGGCATCAGCGTCTTCATCATCGGCCTGGTCTGGACCCTGAGTCAGCACATGACGCGCTCGGAAATTGAAGTGTTCTCCAAGCTCAGCAGCAATATCCTGCTGTTCTCCATCATTGTGGCTTTCATGCTGGGTGCGATGCGTCGGCGCGTTAACGTTTACGAGGCCTTCATCGAAGGCGCCAAGGGCGGCATTCAGACCTCGCTGACCATCATTCCCTACCTGGTGGGGATGCTGGTGGCGATTGGTGTCATGCGAAATTCAGGTGTCATGAACCTGATCGTCTCCGCCTTTGGCTGGGTGTTTACTCAAATGGGTGTGAATACAGACTTTGTTCCGGCCCTGCCGACTGCTCTGATGAAGCCCTTGAGTGGCAGTGGTTCGCGCGCCATGATGGTGGACGCCATGAAGACCTACGGCGCCGATTCATTTGTCGGTCGCCTGGCCTGCATTTTTCAGGGGTCGGCCGATACGACTTTCTATATTGTCGCCCTGTATTTCGGCTCGGTTGGCATCCGCAAGACACGCTACTCGATTCCGATGGGGCTGCTGGCGGATCTGGCCGGCGTCGTGGCTGCCGTGTTTGTGGCCTACCTGTTTTTTCACGCCTGAGCGCTTGTTCCTATATTATTGCCAGTCATTTTTGAATTAATGGATTTAGCCACCAACGAGGAGAGTCGTCATGCAAGAGCGAGAGATACGTGAGTTGATTGAAGAAGTACGTGTCGGCAAGTTGCCGCGGCGGCAATTTATCGGGCAACTGGTTGCGCTCGGCTTGACGGCGCCGATGGCATCCATGTTGCTGATGCACTCGGGCATTGCGCAGGCACAGCCTGCTTCGACCTACAAGCCGACCAAGCGCGGTGGTGGCGGTGCGCTCAAGGCACTGTGGTGGCAAGGCGCCACGCTGCTGCAACCGCACTTCGCGTCCGGCACCAAGGATCAGGAAGGCTCGCGCATCTTTTACGAACCACTGGCCGTCTGGGACAACGAAGGCAATCTGATACCGATTCTGGCTGCCGAGATTCCGTCTCGAGACAACGGCGGCCTGTCGGCCGACGGCAAATCGGTGACCTGGAAGCTCAAGAAGGGTGTGACTTGGCACGATGGCAAACCCTTCACGGCGGACGACTGCGTTTTCACTTGGGAATATGCGCGCGATCCGGCAACGGCGGCGATCACGGCCGGTGTCTACAAGGACGTGAAGGTTGACAAGATCGATTCGCACACAGTCAAGGTGACATTCGCCAAGCCGACGCCGTTCTGGGCTTCGGCTTTTGTCGCGGCCGAGGGCATGATCATTCCGAAGCATCTGTTCGCCGCCTACAGCGGTGCCAAGTCGCGCGAAGCCCCGGCCAACCTCAAGCCAGTCGGCACCGGACCCTACAAGTTTGTGGAGTTCAAGCCGGGTGACGTTGTGCGTGGCGAGATCAACATGAACTACCACATGACGAACCGCCCCTACTTCGACAGCATCGAGATGAAGGGTGGCGGCGATGCCACTTCTGCCGCGCGTGCCGTTCTGCAAACGGGCGAGTACGACTACGCCTGGAACCTGCAGGTCGAAGACGAAGTCATGAAGCGCATGGAAGCCGGTGGCAAGGGCCGGGTGCACGTCATTGAGAGTGGCGACATCGAATTCATCCAACTCAATCCGACCGATCCTTTCAACGAGGTGGACGGTGAGCGCGGCAGCATCAAGTCGAAACATTTTGCGTTTAGCGAACCGGCGGTGCGCGAGGCCATGTCGCTGCTGGCAGACCGCAAGGGCATTCAGGAATTCATCTATGGCCGCACCGGTGTGGCGACCAGCAATTTCATGAACAACCCGCCGCGTTTTCGCTCACCGAACACGAAGTGGGAATTCAATATCGACAAGGCGAACCAGATTCTCGATGGCGCTGGCTGGAAGCGTGGCGGCGATGGCGTGCGCGAGAAGGGCGGCAAGAAGATGAAGTTCGTCTTCCAGACCTCCGTCAATTCGATTCGTCAGAAGGAACAGGCTGTGATCAAGCAGGCCTGCCAGAAGGCGGGCATTGAGCTGGAGCTCAAATCGGTCACCGGTGCCGTGTTCTTCTCTTCGGATGTAGCAAACCCCGATACCTACGGCAAGTTCTGGTGCGACATGCAGATGTACACGACCACCATGACGCAGCCCGACGCAGAGCGTTTCATGGACCAGTACACCTCGTGGGAAGTGTCGAGCAAGGCCAACAAATGGCTGGGGCGCAACATCTGCCGTTACCGCAGCGAAGAGTACGACAAGACCTACCACGCTGGCGAACAGGAACTCGACCCGGTCAAGCGCGCGGCCCTGTTCATTCGCCTGAACGACATGGTGATCAAGGACAACGCTGTGATCCCGCTGATCACGCGGCCGCGCGCTCGCGGCGCCAACCTGAAGTTGGTCTCCACCCTGTCCGGTTGGGATCTGGACTTCTCGACCCTGCAGAACTGGTACCGGGAAGCCTGATCGTTTAAGCCGAAGGCGCAGCCGTGGGCTCTTACATATTGCGGCGGCTGCTGATTGCCCTGCCCAGCTTGCTCGGTATCAGCATCGTGCTGTTCACCGTGCTGGCGCTGGCGCCGGGCGATCCGTTTGAGGAACTGGCGACCAACCCCAATGTGCCGGCTGAAGTGCGTCTGCTACTTCGTGCCAAGTTCGGCCTGGACGACCCGATCTGGCAGCGCTACTTTCGCTGGCTCAGCGCGATGATGCAGGGCGACTGGGGCTTTTCCTTCATCAGCCGGGTCGATGTCGACAAACTGATTCTGCAGCGCGTTCCTGTGACGCTGGCGGTGATCGGTGCCTCGCAGATTCTGGCCTTGCTGATCGCGCTGCCGGTGGGCATCTACTCGGCAGCGAAACCCTATTCATGGTTCGACCGGATCGCCAGCACGCTTGCCTTTATAGGCTTCTCGCTGCCAACGTTTTTTACCGGTTTGCTGCTGATCTATCTGTTTTCGATCACGCTCGGGTGGCTGCCCTTTGTCTATAGCTCCGACATATCGGCGACCGGCTGGCGGTGGTGGTGGGAACAGTTGCGCCAGTCCATCATGCCAGTGCTGGTGCTCGGGCTGTTTCAGGCAGCGAGCTGGACGCGCTATGTGCGCTCAGCCATGCTTGACGTGATCCGGCTTGACTACGTGACAACCGCGCGCAGCAAGGGGCTCAAGGAACGAGTCGTCGTGATGAAGCATGTGGTGCGCAACGCCTTGATACCGGTGGTAACGCTGGTGGCGATGCAAATGCCGGCGGTCTTTGGCGGTGCCATCGTCACCGAGCAGATCTTCCGCATTCCGGGCATCGGTTCGCTTCTGATCGATGCCATCCTGCGCAACGATACACCGGTCATCATGGCAGTGACCTTTGTCTTTGCCTGCCTGGTGATTCTTTTTAACCTGATTGCTGACTTGCTCTATGGCTGGCTTGACCCCCGCATCAGTTACCGCTAGTCCGGCTGCTCCCAGCCCTCAGGTCTCGCTTGCGCGTGAGGCCTGGCGGCGCTTTGGCCGGCACAAGATGGCGTTGCTGAGTCTGGTCCTGCTGCTCACCATGGTGCTGCTTGTCATCCTGGGCCCGATGCTGTGGAAAGTGGCGATCAATGACATCGACTTCACGGCACGCCTGAAGCCTCCGTCCTACGCGCACCCGCTGGGTACCGATGACCTGGGTCAGGATCTGCTGGCGCGGATTTTGTACGGTGGGCGCATCTCGCTGGCGGTGGGGCTGGCAGCGATGGGCATGGCGCTGCTGGTGGGTGTCACCATTGGTGCGGTGGCCGGCATTTCGCGCGGCGCCGTTGATGCGGCGCTGATGTGGCTGACTGATCTTTTTCTCTCGCTGCCGCAGTTGCCCCTGTTGCTGCTGCTGATCTATCTGTTCAGGGAAGGTCTGAAGGTCCTGTTCGGCCCTGAGGTGGGCGTCTTCCTCCTGATTGTGCTGGTGATCGGCGGCTTTCGCTGGATGCCGGTGGCACGTCTGGTGCGCGCCCAGTTCTTCTCGCTGCGCGAGAAGGAGTACGTGGAGGCGGCGCGTGCGCTGGGAGCGTCCACACTGCGCCAGGTGGTGCGGCACATCCTGCCCAATACCTTGGGACCGGTGATCGTGGCTGGCACCATCGACGTGGCGGCAGCCATCATTGCCGAATCCACACTGTCGTTTCTGGGGCTCGGCTTTCCGCCCGATATTCCGACCTGGGGCCGCATCCTGTTTGATGCCAAGGACTACATGGACGTGGCACCCCACTGGGCCATGTTCCCCGGCATTGCGATTTTCCTGACAGTGCTGACCATCAATTTCATTGGTGACGGTCTGCGTGATGCGCTTGATCCACGCAAGGTGATGTGATCGTGACCCAGCGCCTGCTCGATATTCGCGGCTTGAAGACCCACTTCAAGACCGATGACGGCTGGCTGCATGCGGTTGACGGTGTCGACATCGGCATTGACCGTGGCGAGACTGTTTGCGTGGTGGGCGAGTCGGGTTGTGGCAAGTCGGTCACCGCGATGTCGGTGCTTAAACTGCTGCCGATGCCGCCGGGCCGCATCGTTGCCGGGCAGATCCTGTGGCAGGGGCGTGACATCGTTCCGATGCAGGAAGATGCAATGCAGAAAATCCGGATGAAGGAGATTGCCATCGTCTTCCAGGAGCCGATGACTTCGCTCAATCCGGTTTATACGGTGGGCGAGCAGATCGCTGAGGGCCTGCGTCTGCATGAAGGACTGGACCGCAGGCAGGCGCTGGAGCGTGCGGTGGAGATGCTCAAGCTGGTGCGCATCCCGACGCCGGAGCGGCGCGTGCACGACTTTCCGCATCAGTTTTCTGGTGGCATGCGCCAGCGCGTGATGATCGCGATGGCCTTGTCGTGCAAGCCTCAGTTGCTGATAGCCGACGAGCCGACCACGGCGCTGGACGTCACCATCCAGGCACAGATTCTGGATCTGCTGGCAGAACTGAAGGCCGAGTTAGGCATGGCTATCCTGCTCATCACCCACGCAATGGGCGTCGTGGCGGAAGTGGCGCAGCGTGTCGTCGTGATGTACGCCGGCAAGGTGGTTGAGGAGGCTGTGGTCGATGAACTGTTTGCGCATCCGCGCCATCCCTACACACAGGGCTTGATTCGCTCCATTCCGCGAATTGACAGTGCACTGACAAAAAAGGTCCGGCTTGAAACCATCTCTGGTACGGTACCCAAACTCATCGCACCGCCCGAGGGTTGCCGCTTTGCGCCACGCTGTAAATTCGCCACGCCGGCCTGTACCCAGGCGACACCGCTTTTGCGACAAGTGGCGCCGGGGCATAAGGTGGCCTGCATTCTTGACACGGGCGCGCCATGACTGAACCCCTGCTGAAGGTCGACAAACTGGTCAAGCACTTTCCGATCACGGGTGGTGTGCTCGGGCGCGCGGTTGACAAGGTGCATGCGGTAGACGGTGTCAGCTTTGAGCTCGACGCCGGTGAGACACTTGGTGTCGTGGGTGAGTCCGGTTGCGGCAAGAGCACCACCGGGCGTTGCATCCTGCGCCTGATCGAACCAACTTCGGGCGAGGTCTGGTTCGAAGGCAAGAATGTCACCGCCATGGGCAAGACCGAGTTGCGCGGCATGGCGCGCGACATGCAGATCATTTTTCAGGACCCCTATGCCTCGCTCAACCCGCGCATGACGGTGGGTGCCATTGTGGGTGAGGCGCTGATCATCCACAAGCTGACAAAAACAGACCGCGAGTATCAGGACCGGATCGTCGAGTTGCTGGAGACGGTGGGTCTCAGCGCGGACCAGATGCGGCGTTATCCGCATGAGTTCTCCGGAGGCCAGCGCCAGCGCATCGGCATTGCGCGCGCACTGGCCGTCAGCCCCAAGCTGGTGGTGTGCGATGAAGCGGTGTCAGCGCTGGACGTGTCGATCCAGGCACAGGTCATCAACCTGCTGGAAGACCTGCAGGACAAGTTCAACCTGACGTATCTGTTTATTGCCCATGATCTTTCGGTGGTGGAACACATCAGTGACCGCGTTGCCGTGATGTACCTGGGTCGCATTGTCGAAATCGCATCGGCACGCGATCTTTACACAACACCGTTGCATCCCTATACAGAAGCACTGCTGTCAGCGATGCCGGTGCCCGATCCACAGTTAAAGCGCAAGCGCATCATGCTGCAGGGGGACGTTCCGAGTCCGATCAAACCACCACCAGGTTGCCACTTTCATACGCGCTGCCCGATAGCCCGCAAGGACTTGTGCAACGTCGAGTCGCCGCCGCTCAAACAAGGCACTGACGGCCATTGGGTGGCGTGCCACCTGCGCCCTTGACGGGGGCTTACCTGCCACTGGCCACCCAGTCGATCAGGGCGTCCAGAGCGGGGCGTCCTTTGCTGGCCAGCGGGTCGTTGATGAAAGCGACTACAACCCAGTCCTGATTGCGCACATCGCGCACGTAGCCGGCGACGGCCACCGCATCCCTCAAAGTGCCGGTCTTGATTCTGGCTCGTCCGGCCGCCGGTGACTCGCGCAGGCGCTTGCGCATGGCGCCGTCGATGGCAACGATGGGGAGGCTGCTGGCAAATTCTGCAAACCAGTTGCTGCGCGCACCGAGTTGCAACAAGCTGGCAAGTTGGAGGGCGCTGATGCGCTCCAGTCGGGACAGGCCGGAGCCGTTTTCCATCACCAACCCCGCCGTGTCGATGCCATTCTTGTTGAACCAGTTGCGAATGGAGGCGTTGGCGTTGGCAAAGGTGTTGTCACTGCGTCCCTCTTTGGGCAACTTGGTGCCCAGGGTCAGGTAGAGCGTGCGGGCCATCAGGTTGTCGGATACCTTGTTGACGGGTCTTGCAAGATCTGCCAGCGTGTCCGAACTGCGCTCCACCAGCAGAGTTGCGTCCGGCGGTGTCAGACCATCCCTGACCCGACCATTCCATGTGCCTCCCAGTTCCTTCCAGAAAGCCTGCAGGAAGCGTTCGATATAGAAGTTTCGATCCAGCAGACTGAGCCTGGTTTTCGTTTTGCAGTTTCGGGGAAAGGTGCCACGCAGCACCACGGTGACGGTGTCATCGCTGGTGGGTCTTACCAGCGGTGCTTCCCAGTCGTCGTCCCAGGCGTCACAGGGCATATCCTTCAGCGAAAGATCGGCGTCGATGAGAACACCCGCCAGCGGTGGCTGCGTGCGAACCAAAGTTTTCTGGCTGTTTGATTCAAGGCTGAACTCGATCAAGTTGCCATTGAGTACCAGGGCATCCGGGATGACGTTGTAATAGGCCTTTGGCGCTTCATCAAAATCAGGCGCCCCGATGTCAGGCCGCGCCGGCTGGAAAAGACTGCGGTCCAGGACGATATCTGCCTCGATATGCGCTACGCCTTGGGCGCGCAGGGAGCGGAACATGGTGCGCAAACCGTCCCAGTTCAGATTGGGCTCCCCGCCACCGCGCAGGTACAGCGTGCCCCGCAAGGTGGCCGCATCGATGCGGTTTTGGCTCAGTAATTCGGTATGCCAGCGATAGGTCGGACCGAGTTCTTCCAGTGCCACCAGCGTGGTGACCAGCTTCATGGTGGAGGCCGGCGCCATGGCGCGCTGTTCCAGATGGGCCAGGCGTGGTGATCCACCCTGAATCGGCAGTACCAGCGCACTGAGGGATGTCTCGGCAAGACCGGCGTTGCGCAAGGTCGCAGATACGTTTTCCGGCAAAATGCTTTGCGCGTAACTGGCGCAGGCGGCCAACAGAAGCGCCGGGACCCAGAAGAACTTTCGGAGCTTGGTCATGTCGAATTGCTTTTTCATCCTGTCTTGTCTATGGGACATCCATGCTTTGTGAATTGATGGCGGGTCACCCCGATTTTCGGTCGCTCGCCACGATAGCGGGGATCAGTGTAGATCTGCGCTATGCCAGTGCCAATAATTTTGTCGGACGGGATCTGTACGGCCAACTCGACTGTAGGTGGCTGCATCGGCAGGCTGCTGCCGGACTTGAAACGGTGGTGCTACGCCTGCAGCGGCAAGATCCCGGTTGCAGCCTGTTGTTGCTCGATGCGTTGCGACCGCACCGGGTGCAGGAAACGCTGTGGCAGTGTCTGGCAGGTACTCAGTTGCAGCAATATCTGGCTGATCCAGCAAAGGGGTCGATCCATTCTTTTGGCATGGCAGTTGATGTGACGCTGGTCGATCAAGCTGGCGTGGAACTGGACATGGGCACCGGATTTGATGACCTGTCAGATTTATCGCACCCGAAATTCGAGCCGAGACACCTGGCCCAGGGGCTGCTCAGTCAGACCCAGATCCGGAACCGGCAGGTGTTGCGTGAAGCGATGTTGAGTGCCGGCTTTTCGGCTATTTCGACCGAGTGGTGGCATTTTGATTTTGGTGATAGGGCTTTGGTTCGGCGCGACTACCTTCGCATCGAGTAACTGGCAGCCTCGCCTTCGGAACGACGCAGTGTGTCGTATTTGCTGAATTTGCGGCAATGCTCCATTCATCCGTGATTCCCCTATGTATAGCGCCGGTAAGATTGTGTAAAGTTACCCCTTACCCTCGAATGGAGCATCCAAAGTGAAATTGAAGAAAATATCGCAATGTCTGGCCTTGGCTGGTTTTGCCAGCTGCGTACTTGCGCAAACGTCCGAAGTCTCGCTGCAGCGCGTGGAAATCACCGGCAGTAGTATCAAGCGCATTGCGTCAGAAGGCGCTTTGCCGGTGCAAATCATCACGGTCGAAGATTTGAAGCGCCAAGGCATCACCACCGCCGAGCAGTTGATGAGTACGCTCAGCAGCAACGGTAACGGCATGAACAATCTGGCCAGCAATTCTGACGTCGCCAACGGTTCCGGGCGCGGCAGCAATGGTTTGTCCTCGGCCAACCTGCGCGGTCAGGGATCGTCCAGTACGCTGGTATTGCTAAACGGTCGTCGGCTGGCGGCGCATGGACTCGATGGAGGTACGGTCGATCTGAACCAGATTCCGATGGCCGCCCTTGAGCGCATTGAAATACTGAAAGACGGCGCCTCAGCCATCTACGGTACCGACGCCATTGGCGGCGTCATCAACTTCATTTTGAAGAAGAACTACACCGGGCTGCAGATGGATGCGTCCACCGACGTTACCCAGCAAGGGGGCGGCAACATCAGCCGCGTCACTTTGACTGGTGGCAAAGGTGACCTCGAAAAAGACAAGTACAACGTGCTGTTTTCTCTTGCACACAGCGCAAACCAGGCGCTGTTCGGCAACCAGCGCAGCTTCGTCAACGACTTCCAGTCCAGCCGTGGTCTGTCGCCTGACACGACGGGCGCGCCGTTTGCAACGCTTCAGACGAGCAATACCTTCAACACGCTGTTGAACAAAATCTCCTCTGGGAGCGGAGGTATAGGTCCGGTCGCCGTCGGCGGTAGTGTCCCGCAGAGATACATCAATGTGCTGAACCTGCCTGGCGGTGCGGGCTGCGCTTCGGTACCCGGCATGGCAGCTTACGACTATGCGCTTTGGGGTCATACGGACTACCAGTATGCGTGCACGTTTGACACCGGCGTTGCCGCCACCTTGCAGCAACCCGTGGACAACACCAATCTCGTGGCGCGCGGTACGCTGCAATTGGGGGAACACCAGCTTTACGCTGAGGTCACGGCAGCAAGGGTCACTTCGTCGAAAGTTTTCTCGGCCCAACAGCTAAGTACGGTTGGCTATACCTCGTCAACATCTGGCCTGCCGTCAAAATTAGGCACGGCGCCGAACCAGATCGTGAATACGCTGTTCAACATGATGTATCCGCTCAATGCTGTCAACAAGTCGACTTACGACAGCTTGTACAACCAATTGCTGGTTACGTTCCCGACGATTGCATCGAGTTACGGCTTGCCGCTGGCCTTCAAGTGGCGCTGCGATCCTTGCGGTGCACGCCAATATGACACCACCAGTGAGACCTCACGCTTCATGGTCGGTGCAGACGGGCCGCTGCCATGGCTGACGGGTTGGGATTACCGGGCCGGCATCTCCACCGCCAGCAGCAGTTCGACTTCGGTGCTGGGTAATGGCTACTACTTTGGCGTACCGCTGGTGGCTGCGATTGCCACCGGTGGATTGAACCCCTTCCTGCCAGCTGGTCAGTCTCAGACTCCTGCAGCCCTGGCAGCCTTGGCCGCAGCGTCTGCCAACGGCACCACCCTTTATGGAGGCAAGTACACGCTCTTTCAGGCGGATGCCACGGCAAGTGGTCCGGTGTTCAAGCTGCCTGCTGGCGACGTGATGGCCGCCGTTGGTGTGGACCTGCGTACCGAAAAGTTCGGTTTCAACGGCAACCCGGCAGACTGGGCAACCCAGCTCAGCATACCGAATGCTGCTTTTGATGCCATCAACACGATTGACACGGTCAAGCGTGACATCAGGGCGGTCTTTACTGAAGTGATGGTTCCCATCACAAAACAGCTGGAAGCAACGCTGGCGGCACGACACGATGACTACACTGGCTTTGGGGGCACGACCAACCCGAAGGTGTCGATACGTTTTACACCTGTGGAGCAGTTCCTGGTGCGGGGCTCGTACAACACCGGCTTCCGGGTGCCAGACTTCAAGCAGCAGTTTTTCGGCGTTACCGAGTCACCTGGGGGTTCGACTACGGTCGACCCAGTCACCTGCCCGACTCTGAAGGTGTCGACACTGCCTGGGTGTAGTGCGATCACTTTCACGACCCTGTTCGGCGGCAACCCTGCGCTACAGCCAGAAAAGAGCAAGCAATCTACGGTGGGCTTTGTCTGGGCACCGACCAGCAACACCAGCATCGGTGCTGACTGGTGGAGCATCAACAAGACAGGGACGATACAGGCCGCCACCATGACGACGCTGCTGAACAACTACACCCTGTTCCCGCAGAACTTCATCCGCGACGCCAGCGGCAATATTGTCCAGGTTGACACCCGCTGGATCAATGCTGGCGAGACGGTAACCAAAGGCGTAGACATCAACGCCAGTGCCAATGGCAAGATGGGAGAAGCGCGCTGGGGCGTCAATCTGGACGGCAGCTACCTGCTTGAGAAGAAGTCGCGGGTCATCGCCAGTGCCGATTTCGGTCCAAGCGAGATTGGTCAGTTCAATCCCAGCGGTGATCCTGGAATACGCTGGAAACATTCGCTCACCGGGATGTATTCGCGTGGTCCCTGGACAGCTACGCTGACCCAGATGTACCGCAGCGGTTACAAGCAAAATGCAATCTATGTCGCAGCTTTTGTTCCGACCGACTGGAATCCGGATGTGGATTCCTACACCCTGTACAACGCCAGCGTGACTTACAGTGGCATCAAGAATCTTGACCTGAGCTTTGGCATCAAGAACCTGTTCAACACCAGTCCGCCTTTCGCTATTACCTACGACACCAACACGGGTGCGGGTAGTTCATGGGACCCGCGCGTTGCCGATCCGCGTGGTCGTGCCTTCACGTTCCTGGCTAGCTACAAGTTCCTCTGATCCGGATTTCGATCCAGTAGCTCGAACGCCTGCCCTCTGCCAGTCAACGCTGGCAGAGGGCATTTTTTTGACTAGGGTCGCAATTGCAGCGTCGTGCGGGCGCTCTCGATGCCGAGGCGGCTAACGGAACTCACGACGATGGCGTCTGGCTTTCCCAGTGCGGGATCGTCATTTATTGTCAGCGCGATCCGGCTTGCCGCTTGCACCGAAAAAACCCACTTTGAGCCGTATCGTTTCCAGATGGAAAACCGGTTCACCGAGGGGTCACTTACTGTTTCGATAAGCACGCGATCCGGTGCATTCGGGTTCCCGGATGATTGCAGCGATAGCCGGGGAGCATCTGGAACCTTTGCTCCAAGCCAGGGGGTTGCCGGTACCAGTGCGGCATTGGCATACGGACCGGCTTTCAAGAGGGTGGCGATGCCGTGGCGGTCCTGTAACAGGGCGATCATGCTGAAGTGAATGTGGCCGCTGGCGCGGGCATGTTCGCGGGTCAATGCGATCTGGCGTGCAATTTCTTCGGGCTGCCATGATTTTGGCGAACCGTCGATGCGGCTGGTGAAGAGTCCGGGCCAGAGGTGCCGTGACTGTCTATTTTCCCGTGCCCAGGTTTCCAGCAGGACGGGGAACGCCTGCGCTGCCTGATCAATCGGCCAATACAGCTGCGGTGCCAGATAGTCGAGCCAGCCCTTGCCCAGCCAGAGCTCGGCGTCCGCATAGAGCTTGTCGTACTGGCTGAAACCCGTAATGCCCGCTGGGCGACGCTCCGGGCGGCCCAGACCAAAGGGACTGATGCCAAAACGAACCCAGGATTTCTCGCGGTGGATGACGCCAGCCATCTGCTCGATCAGTTTGTTGACCTGCTCACGCCGCCAATCGGCTCGCGTTGACTCCCCATTGCTGGACAGGTAGCGTTGCCACGCCGGCTGGTCCGGGAATTCCAGTTCGGTTCCGTCGGCAACGGTGACCGGATAGGGGTAGAAATAGTCGTCGATGTGGATGCCATCGACGTCATAACGACGCACCAGATCAGCCACGACGTCCAGCGTCCGTTTCACTGCGGCGGGCTCGGCTGGATCCATCCACAACACGTCGCCATATTGCTTGACCGCCCATGGATGGGTGACGGAGATGTGATTGCCTGCCAACGCCGACTTGGCGCTGGGGTGTCGGGCGCGGTAGGGGTTCAGCCAGGCATGCAACTCGATGCCGCGAAGGTGCGCCTCATCAATCCACATCTTCAGCGGATCGTAAAAAGGCTCCGGCGCTTTGCCCTGGCGACCTGTCAAATATTCTGACCATGGCTCCAGGGTGGACGGGTAGAGCGCGTCGGCCGCTGGACGCACCTGCAGCACGATGGCGTTGAGCTTGAGTCCACTGGCGTGATCGAGCATGAGTTTGATCTCGAACTTTTGCTCTGCAACCGTCAAATTGGAACGGCTCGGCCAGTCGATGTTGGCGACACTCGCCACCCAGGCGGCGCGAAACTCGCGTGGTGCAGGTGGCGGATCCTCTGCCAATGGCTCATCGGCCGTCTGCTTCACAGCACAGCTCAACAGCAGCAACAGGGGTGACACCATGGCAGACCGTCTGAGCATGTCAGACCTTCACAAACCAGCGCTTACGCCACATCATCCAGGCAATGCACAACATGAAGCCATTGAACAGCATGGCATACAGCAGCGAGGCGTTGAGCGCGTCCAGTGGCAAGGACTGAATGGCTGCGTAGAGGACCGCCTTGGACGACAGCAGGCTGCCCCCAGTCTGAGTGACTTTGATGAGCAGCAGGGTCTTCGCAATCACGCCGGAGAGGGCAAAGATGAACAGGGAATTCATGCCGTAAATGACACATGGATGAAGCAGCCGTGCGCTGCGCTGTTGCAGCTTGACTGAAGGTGTTGCGTCAAGCAGCCAGTAGAAAACTCCAAACACGATGAGCGCCCAGCCGTTCATGAAGATGGAGTAGGAGACGGTCCAGAGGCTCTTGTTGATCGGCATGAAGCTCACGTCGAGTACCTCACCGAGCCACAGACAAGCCAGACCGGCAACGAAGAGCCACACCGTTTTCTCCGCCTTTGCCAACGGCTGCTCAATCCAGCGTCCAGCCAAGACACCCAGTAGCAGATTGGCGAGTGCTGGCAAGGTGCTGACTAGTCCTTCCGGGTCCCAGGTGCGGGACGCGCTCCATAGGTGTCCATCGAGGAGCCAGCGGTCCACAAAGGCGCCAACATCGCGCCCGGGTTCCAGCACACCGGCTCCAATGACGCCGGCTGCGTCGGGAACCGGTACCCGCAGCATCAAGACACTGTAGAAGGTAAACAGGATCAAGATCCAGCCGCATTGTTGGCGCCAGTTGAAGCACAAGACGATAGGCCCCGCCAGCAGTATGCACAAGGCAATGCGCTGCAACACGCCGGGAATGCGCACGTTACTCAAATCAAAGCTTGGATAGAGGTTCAGTGCCAGGCCGATCAGGAACACGACGGCGGCACGCTGGCTGAGCTTTCTCAGCAACGCACCCGGTTTGGCGCCCAATTCGGTTTGACGACTCAGCGAAAATGCGAGTGAGAGGCCGCTGATGAAAAGGAAGAAGGGAAAGATCCAGTCGGTAAACGTCCAACCATTCCATTTGGCATGCGCCAGCTGTGAATACAGGTGCCCCCAATCACCCGGATTATTGACCAGCAACATGGCTGCGATCGTGAAGCCGCGAAAGGCATCGAGCGAAAGCAGCCGCTTCGAAATCATGGCTCGCCGATGGCCAGTCTCAGGTTGTCACCGGCATGGGCCAGAAGTTCCCTGGCCCGTGCGGCGCTGACCTTGTTCTTCAGCGCCACGATCGCAGTCTTGACGTGAAACCCGCAATCCTTCAGTGTCTCGTTCGCCAATTCCTCACTGGTTCCGCTGACCAAGGCGGTCAAGGCGATGGCTCGTCGAAGCAATTTGGCATTGGTGGGTTTGAGGTCCACCATCAAATTGCCGTACACCTTGTGCAGGCGAACCATCACGGCGCTGGAAAATGCATTCAGGGCAATCTTTTGCGATGTGCCGGCTTTCAGGCGGGTACTGCCAGAGATGAGTTCTGGTCCTGTGTCCAGTGTGATGCCAATGTCCGCCTGCGTGGCCAGTGGCGCCAGCGCGTTGTTGGCGATGCCAATGCTCAAGGCGCCGACAGAGTGGGACGCTGCAAGAGCCCCCATCGCGTAAGGCGTGTTGCCCGATGCGGCCAGCAGCAGCACCACGTCCATTGTATTGAGGCCGACCGCCATGATGTCCTTCGAGCCTTGCTCGAAATTGTCCTCGGCACCTTCAACGGCTTGATAGACCGCTGCTGGACCGCCAGCCAGCAGTGCGAGGGCGCGCTCCCTGGGCCAGGAAAATGTGGGGTACAACTCAACGCTGTCGAGCAAACCCAGGCGGCCGGATGTACCGGCGCCAACATAAATCAGGCGCCCACCCTCCGACAGTCGCGCCGCTGCAGCGTCAACAGCCCTGGCCAACTGCTCACTGGCTGCGCGCACTGCATGCACGGCGTTGAACTGATCGTCAATCAGGGCATGGATCAACTGATCCGTTGGATATTGGTCCAGCGTTGTGTGCGCGGCGCTGGGAGTTTCGGTCTTCAACATGTCTCCTGGTGGCTGCTCTTTGCGATGCGTTGCACAGCTTACTTTATTCCGGCGCAAAAATCTGACCGAATTTCAACTATAAACGTCGGATGCAACAAGTCGAAAAAGCAGTAAGAGGAGTTTGGTGGTGGGTGCCGTCACTCTACTTTTCGCAAGGACTGCCCTACGTTGCGGTGATGACCATGTCGGTCGTGTTCTATAAAAACATGGGGATCTCCAACACCGACATTGCGCTCTACACCAGTTGGCTGTATCTGCCGTTTGTCATCAAGCCTCTGTGGTCACCCTTTGTAGACATGTTCAGGACCAAGCGCTGGTGGATCATCACCATGCAACTGCTGATCGGCTCTGCGTTTGCTTTGGTCGCGCTGGTCATCCCCATGGCCAATTATTTTCAGTTGACGCTGGCCTTTTTCTGGTTGCTGGCTTTCAGCGCTGCAACGCACGATATCGCTACCGACGGGTTCTATATGCTGTCGCTCAAGCAGCATCAGCAGGCCGCTTATGTCGGCGCGCGGAGCATGTTTTTTCGTATGGCGATGCTGACCGGGCAGGGCGTGCTGGTCTATTTGGCCGGTAGATTGACCGAGCTGAGCGGTAACACGGTCTTCGCCTGGTCTGTTGTGTTCCTCTTGCTGGCTGCGATGTTTCTATCGCTGTTTCTTTACCACCGTCTCGTGTTGCCGGTTCCCGTGGCAGACCATGCTGTGGTGGGCGAACAAGGCTTGGGCCTTGCCTTCCTGTCCGTCTTCCGGAAATTCCTGGCCAAGAAAGATATTTCCCGGGCACTTTTGTTCATGCTGATGTACCGTTTCGGCGAATCTCAATTGGTCAAGTTGGCGCCACCCTTCTTGCTTGATTCCAATGTCAAGGGGGGGTTGGGGCTCTCGACGGCGCATGTCGGCATTGTCTATGGGAGTATCGGCATCGTCGCACTGACGGTTGGCGGCTTGCTGGGCAGTTACCTCATTGCACGCGATGGTCTCAAGCGCTGGCTCTGGCCGATGGCCATGGCCATCAATGTTCCGCACCTGGTTTACGTCTATCTGGCGCTGGCTTTACCCACCAACCTGTATCTCATTGGTGTCGCCGTGGCCTTTGAGCAATTGGGCTACGGTTTTGGTTTTACCGCCTACATTCTGTTCATGATCATGACTGCGGACGGTGAGCACAAGACCGCGCATTACGCCATCTGCGCCGGATTCATGGCGATGGGGATGATGCTGCCCGGTATGTTCAGCGGGTGGATTCAGGCCAGTGTTGGTTATGCCAACTTCTTTATCTGGGTTTGCGCCGCAGCCATCCCTTGTTTTATCGCGACCGCGTTGATCAAGGTGGACCCCGGGTTTGGCAAGGAGTAGCGATGAAATCCTTTAGAGCGGCATGGGCGGCTGGGGCGTTTACCATGCGATACCATGGGATTCTCTGCGTTGCGGTGCTTGCTATGTCGATGAGCGATTGCTGGGCCGCTCAGGGCTCCGAGTTGCAAGCCAAACTGCAGGCCGTGATGGAAGATCCGGTGAAGCCGCTTGCCAGCTTGTCGGCGGTGGCAGTCCGCGATGGAAAGATTGTTTACGAAGGCTATTTTGGCAAGCGAGTCATCGATCCATCGAATCCGGCGCACCGCGTCGGGACGGACAGCAAGACCTTGTTCCGGGTCGCGTCCATTTCGAAACTCGTTACTACCCTTGGTGTGATGCAACTGGTGGATCAGGGCAAACTCGACCTGGATGCTGATGTCAGCACGTATTTGGGGTTCAGACTGCGCAACCCGAATTTTCCGGAAGCCAGGATCAGCACGCGCATGCTGCTCAACCACACATCGTCGCTGCGCGATGATGGTGGATATTCCTTTCCGATGGAGCAAAGCTTGCAAAGTGTGCTTGATCCTCGCGGTGAAAGCTATGGAGCGGGTGGATATTGGGCGTCTGGGAGCAGCGTCAGCGACCGCAGCCCGGGTCGGTATTTTGAGTACGTGAATCTGAACTGGGGTGTGCTGGGCACGGTGATCGAAGCTGTTAGTGGACAGCGCTTTGATCGCTACATGAAACAGGCGGTGCTGGCGCCCTTGAGAATCAAAGGTGGTTTCAACGCGGAGGAGTTGTCCGAAGAAGAGGTCAGCAGTCTGGCGGTCCTGTACCGCAAACGCAGTGGCGAAGTTTGGGATTCGAGGGGCCCTTGGGTCGCACAGGTCGATGACTATCAGGGCAAGATGCCAGTGGTTCGCCCTGGTGTCGAGCGCTACCTGCCCGGCCGCAATGCCACGCCATTCAGTCCGCAAGGTGGCTTGCGCATCAGTGCCGGTGACCTTGCCAGACTGATGGTGCTGATGATCAACGGCGGCGAAGTTGATGGTATTCGCCTGTTAAGCACAGCATCGGTTCAAGCCATGCTGAGCGAAACCTGGTGTCATGACGCAAAGACGCAAAACGGCGACAACTACAAAGGCCTGTTCAACGCCTGGGGTCTGGGTGTCCAGAAATTTCTTGATTTGAGTTCCCCAGCGCGTGGCGATCGTCTGGTGGCGCGTGGCGGCTTGACAGGGTACGGCCACCTGGGATTTGCTTACGGTTTACAGAGTGCGTTTTTCTTGGATCCGGACAAGCGTTTCGGCATGATCTACATCATCAGTGGTGTCGGCTTCGATCCGGAACTCGACACCGGCCAGTATTCGAGCCTGAACTCATGGGAAGAGAAAATATTGGATGCGCTTTACAACAGCGCTATTGTGGGTGAACCATGAAGCCGCACGGTGCTCAAAACGCAGCCAGGCTCAGGACGGGACTTGGCAAGAAGGAATAATCAGGGCTTCGCTTCAAAAAAGACGATCTCATGCAAGAACACCATTTCAAAGCGGTTTCGTATCAAACGTTGCGCCCCGGTCCACGTCTGCTGGTGCTCGGTGCTGTGCATGGCAATGAGACCAGTGGTACCAAAGGCATCCTGCGTGTGCTGAACGAAATAGACGCCAGGCAGATCAAACTGGTTGCGGGCAGCGTGACTTTTGTGCCGATTACCAATCCGCTGGCGTATGAGCGCGGTCAAAGGGCGGGCGAACGCAATCTGAATCGCAATCTGGCGCCCGCCACTGAGCCCAAGGAGTTTGAAGATCACATAGCGAATTGGTTGTGCCCCTTGATGACTAGTCACGACGTGCTGCTTGATCTTCACTCCTTTCAGGCAGTGGGGCGGGCCTTCGTGATGGTTGGGCCGGAGAACAATACGGATGAACTGGAACCTTTTTCTCACGCCGCAGCTGAAGTTGCTCTGGCTTTACGCCTTGGCGTCAACCGCTTCGTTGACGGCTGGTTGAGTACCTACGCACGTGGCGTTGCGCGCAGGCGAGAGGCCATGGGCACGATCTCCAGTCGCGAGCAACAACTCGATACCGATCCACGCTACGGTGTGGGAACCACCGAGTACATGCGATCGGTGGGTGGCTATGCACTGACCCTGGAATGCGGCCAGCACGATGATCCCCAAGCGCCTGAGGTGGCTTACCGGGCCATCATGAACACGCTTGCGCATCTGGGGCACATTGATGCGCCCAGGCCACAGGCCGTGGCGAACATTGAAGCTTTGCGCATTTACGACGTGATCGACAAAGCTCATGAGCAGGACAGTTTCAGTCGGTCATGGTCAAGTTTCGATCCGCTGGAGTCTGGCGACCTGATTGGTACGCGGCATGATGGAACGCTGGTGCGCGCCGAAGCGCCAGGCTATATCCTTTTTCCCAACGCGAAGGCAGGCGTGGGCCATGAGTGGTTCTATCTGGCCAAGTCGAATCCACGCTTGAGCTCTGTCTAACAGAATGAGCGCAACTCTTGGAATTGACGCCGGTGGCAGCCAGACGCGTTGGGCCTTGGTGCGGTCGGACCAGAGCATCCCTTCGGAGGGCAGCATTGCCGGTTTCAGTGCCCTCGAATTAGGCAGCGAATCGGGCAATCGGAAGGTGAGCGACATTCTGAAAGGTTTGTCTGAGCAGGTGCTGGGCGGGGGCGGCGTGTCCGGCGTGCATGCCGGTGTGAGCGGTTTTGGTGGCTTGCAGGAACGCTCAGGACAGATCCTGCACGCCTTGCTGGCCAAGCATTTCAAGCTGCCCGGAGAAGCCGTTGTGCTCAGCAACGATATTGAACTGGCTTGTCTTGCGGCCTTTGAACCAGGGATGGGGTATCTGGTGTATGCCGGCACCGGATCGATCGCCGGATTTGTAGACGCGCAACGGGAATTTCATCGTGCCGGAGGACGAGGCGGCTTTCTGGACGACGGCGGCAGTGGTTACTGGATAACGATTCAAGCTTTGCGGCAAATCTGGCGTGCAGAAGATGAGAAACCCGGTTGCTGGGTTGAATCGCCGATGGCTGTGTCTATGTTCAAGGCCATCGGCGGCAGCGACTGGTCCTGCTCACGGCAGCTGATTTATGGGGCCAGCCGTGGACAGATCGGTCAGCTGGCATTGGCCGTTGCTGCGGCGGCTGACGGTGATCCTGCGGCGCGAGACATCTTGCAACGGGCTGGTGTTGAACTGGCGCGTTTGGGCTCTGCCATGATCGCACGGTTTGGTATTCGACCCGTCGTTCTGGCCGGGCGGGTGCCACAGCTTCATCGACTGATCGAACAGTCAATGAGGGAGCGCTTGCCGCCAGAGAGCGACTTGCGACTGGTCAATCTTCAAGCTCATATTGCGGCGGCGCGCCTGGCGCTGAAAAGGGTCTGACATGAAAATATTTTGGTTGACGTTTCTTGCCGCACTGCTGAGTGGCTGCGCGAGTGCCCCGCGTATCGATAGCAGCTTTACCGCCGTCAGTCAGGATAGCCGCGTGCGCTATCTGGTTCTGCATTACACGTTTCTTGACTCCCCAACATCGCTGCGTGTCTTGACGCAGCAGCAGGTGAGTTCGCATTACTTGATCGATGATGGCGAAGATTTCAAGATCTACCGACTGGTCGACGAGGATCGACGTGCCTACCATGCGGGACTGAGTTCATGGAAGGACAATACCAGGCTGAACGCCAGCTCGATTGGCATTGAGATTGTCAATCTGGGCTGGCGCGAATCAGCGGATGGGCGTGTCTGGCTACCTTATCCCCAGGGGCAGATTGACCGTTTGATCTCTCTTGTGAAAGAGATCGTGAAACGCCATGACATCAGCCCTGATCGGGTGCTTGGACACAGCGACATTGCGCCCCAACGCAAACAGGATCCAGGACCGATGTTCCCCTGGAAGCAATTGGCCGACGCTGGCTTGGTGTTGTGGCCCGATGAGAAAGAAGTGGCATTGCGCCAGCAGGTGTTTGAAAGTCAGCTGCCCAGCATGGCCTGGTTTCAGAAGAAGCTGGCGGAACATGGTTTTGCCATCACGCAAAGTGGTGAACTCGATGTCGCTTCGCGCAATGTTCTGATCGTATTTCAAATGAAATATCGTCCGGCAAGGTTTGATGGAACGCCAGACGCACAAACTGCCGCGATTCTTGATGTCCTGACGACACCCGCTGGCGCTCGTGCTGTTCCTGCTGTGCCGGCAGCGGCGAGCCGCTGAGGGGCTTGTCCTTGGCGGGCGTTACAGGACAGCGCTTTCCAGCAGGGTCAATGTCTGCGCGAAGGTATCCAGGCGCGCAGTGACGCCCAGCGGCAGCGTCATCTGGTTGGCAATATGGCCAAACGAGTAGCCGCTGACCGCAGGAATGCGCAACAGGTCCAGATGGCTGTCCACGGTCTCATTCAAACTTAGCGACGATTCGCTTTCGGGTGCTTCGCACTTTTCGAATACGCCCAACAGCAAAGCCGCTGTCGACCTGAGGCCCTGACTCATGTCGAGTTGGGTCAGCATGCGATCAATCCGGTAGGGCGCCTCGCTGATATCTTCCAGAAACAAAATGCGCCGCCGCAATTCTGCTGCGTATGGCGTTCCCGACAAAGCCGCTACCAGGCTCAGATTGCCTCCTGTGAGGCGTCCGGTGGCCGTTCCGTGGCGTGGCGTCCTGATTTGAAACTGGCTTGATGTTTCAGCCTTGACCCGATTCTCCTCGGCCATCTGCATCTCGTACTCTTTTTGCGGCTGCATCAATATGGCTTTCAGATGTTGCTTCGAATAATCTGAAAAAGTCGAGATTCCCACTGGGCCATGAAAGGTCACCAACCGCGTCTGGCGATGGATCGCCAGATGCAGGCAAGTGACATCAGAGTAGCCAACAAATATCTTCGGGTGCTTTCGAATCAATTGGTAATCTATATGAGGCAAGAGCGAAATTCCACCAGAACCGCCGGTGGCGGCCCACACGGCATTGACCTGCGGGTCAGCAAACATGGAGTGCAAATCTTCCAGGCGCTGTGCAACTGTGCCGGCATAGCGGCCGCGGCGCGCCAGCACGTGCTTGCCAAGTTTGACCTTGACACCAAGATCTTC
>JBAXNI010000041.1:0-21841 GCA_037133835.1 Comamonadaceae bacterium
CAATGGCCGCTCTCTGGTGCGAAGCTCGACCGACGGCAGTTGGTCGGGTCCTGCCCTTCGTTTTACAGACATGACAGACCGCTGATGCATCAGATTGCAACTCAAGCTGACTGAGGTTGGCCTGCAGCGCTGGCCCAGTTCACGCCAAACCTCCTCATGCGTCAGAAGTGCAAATGTTCCCATACGAGCCATTGCAACTACACATTGCCGCCAATTGCTCTCTTTGGAACATTTGACAGAAGACGTGAAAAACCGGGGCTTCAAGTCGCCAGCGCCAATGCAAACTCGCACCAACCAGACACTTCACATTCCTGACGTGCATAGCGGCCGACACCGCCATAAACAATCAGCGGCGGCAGGGTTGGCGTGTCGACAAGACTGGCCCATTTGCGCGCAGCTTGTGGCCAGTCGGAGGCAAAGGTGGCGCCGGACTTGATTTCGATGGCCTGCAGGCCCTGCGCCGTCTCCAGCACGACATCGACCTCCTGCCCTACGTTGTCGCGCCAGAAGAACAGGTCGGCACTCTGTCCCGTGTTGAAGCGCCATTTGACAAGTTCGCTGACGACCCAGGTTTCAAACAGAGCGCCGCGCGCGGGGTGCGTCTCGACCGTGGCGAGCTCACGAATACCCAGCAACCAGGCCATCAAGCCGACGTCCAGAAAATACAGTTTGGGTGTTTTGACCAGGCGCTTGCCAAAGTTGCGGTGGTACGGCGGCAAGCGCAGCACCAGATAGCTGGCTTCCAGCACCGAGAGCCACTTGCGCGCCGTCACCGCCGAAATGCCGCAATCGGCACCCAGCGTGGCGAGATTTAACAACTGGCCGGAGCGCGCCGCGCACATGCGCACAAAGCGGTGAAACTGGCTCAGGTCCTGCACCGCCAGCAACTGGCGCACGTCGCGCTCCAGGTAGGTCGCTACATAGTTCGGGAACCAGTCGCCGCTCGCGAGCGTACGGTCGTAAAGCGCTGGATAGCCACCCTTCAGTAGCAGCGCATCCAGTGTCCCGGGCAGACCCTGCGCGCCTAACTCAGCGCCAGACAGCGGCAGGAGTTCGATCCGCCCAACCCGCCCTGCGAGACTTTGCGTGATGCCCGCCATCAGGTCAAATTGTGCCGAGCCTGTAAGGATGAAGTCCCCCATGCGCCCGCGCTCGTCCACCAGTTGCTGCAACCATGACAGCAAGGCCGGGCAGCGCTGTACCTCGTCCAGCACGGCGCCTTCGGTGAAGCGTGCCAGAAAGCGTTGTGGGTCTGTCTGGGCGAACTCGCGCTCTTGCGGATTTTCCAGCGAGACGTAGGGTTTGTTGCCAAACAGCGAACGCGCCAGCGTCGTCTTGCCCGACTGGCGTGGGCCAGTGATGGCCAGCACCGGAAAGCCTTCGGCCAGTCGCTGCAGGGTCGGGGAACTTTGTCGTGGAATCATTTTTACAAATCGAAAGTCTCAATATCGATTTGTAATCATACGCTATCTAAGCTTCAATCCAGTGTCTGCCGATAGCGCTTGAGCGCAATGACACCAGCGACGAACACAAATGCCAGCATGGGCCAGAGCTCGGGAAGCAGTTGCGCAGCCGTGTTGCCCTTGAGCAGGATGCCGCGCACGATGCGCAGAAAGTGCGTCAGCGGCAGCACCTCGCCAATCCACTGGGCCCACTGCGGCATGGCGCGAAACGGAAACATGAAACCCGACAGCAGCATCGAGGGAAGGAAGAAAAAGAAGGTCATCTGCACCGCCTGTAGCTGGTTGCGCGCGATGGTTGAAAAGGTGAAGCCGACGCCCAGGTTGGCAATGATGAAGACGCCGATCATCGCCATCAGCAGCGTAAAGCTGCCGACCATGGGCACCTCGAACAACAGGAAGGCCGCCAGCATGACAACACCGAGCTGGATGTAGCCGATCACCACGTAAGGCAGGATCTTGCCGACCATCACCTCGCTTGGCCGCACCGGTGTGGCGAGCAGGTTTTCCATGGTGCCGCGTTCACGTTCGCGCGTCATGCCAAGGCCGGTGAGCATCACCATGGTCATGGTCAGGATGGTGCCAATCAGACCGGGCACGATGTTGTAGCGCGACAGACCTTCCGGGTTGTAGCGGCGGTGCAGGCGCAATTCAAATGGCGGTGCTGCGGTTTGCAAGGAACGCAGCGGGCCGGTCAGGTCGTGGCGCAAGGCCTGAGCTGCAACCACGTTGAGCGCTGCAATGGCATTGCCGGAAGCGGACGGGTCGGTGGCGTCCACCGAGACCAGAATGACCGGGCGCTCGCCACGCACCAGGTTCTGCGAGAAGTTGGGTGGAATCACGACCAGAAACTGGGCACGTCCGGTTTCGATCAGGGCCTCGCCTTCGTCCTCGCGCGTGCCGGTGTGCGTGACGCGAAAGTAGCCGGTGTTCTGCATCGCCGCGATCAGACTGCGCGCCATCACGCTGTTGTCACTGCTGACCACTGCTGTGGGCAGGCCTTTCGGATCGGTGTTGATGGCGTAGCCGAAGAGGATCAGTTGCAGGATCGGAATGCCCACCGCCATGGCGAAGGTCAGGCGGTCGCGCATCATCTGCTGGAATTCCTTGATGAAGACCGCCGCCATGCGCCGCCACGAGAAGCGCTTCATGCCATGACCTCAGGCGCATCCGTGACGCTGGAAAAATTGTCCTGGGCGCGTGCGATCAGGCTGATGAAGACATCCTCCAGATTGGCGGGTGCCTCCGACATGCGCAGCACGCCCTGCTGGCGTAGCGGTGCCAGCGCACGATCCAGCAATTCGGCGTCCTGCCCGGCGACGTGCACGGCGTTGCCAAAAGCCGCGACGCTGAGCACGCCGGGTGCGGCCTTCAGCGGCCCCAGCCAGGCCTGCACGCCCTCGCCTTCAAGTGCCCAGACCTTGAGTTGCGATCGGTCGATGATCTCGCGCTCCGAGCCCCGCGCCAGAATGTTGCCGTACGCGATGTAGACCAGTTCATGACAGCGTTCGGCCTCGTCCATGTAGTGCGTCGATACCAGCACCGTGATACCCTGCGCCGCCAGTTCGTGTATCTGGTCCCAGAATTCGCGCCGCGCTTTCGGATCCACACCCGCCGTCGGCTCGTCCAGCAACAACAATCGCGGCTGATGGATCAGGCAGGCGGCCAGAGCCAGACGCTGCTTCCAGCCACCTGAAAGGTTGCCAGCCAACTGCTGTTGCCGTGCGCTCAGACCAAGCTGCTCCAGCGCCCGATCAACTGCAGCACGGCGCTCTGGCAGCTCAAACAGACGCGCGACAAAGTCGAGGTTCTCGCGGATCGAAAGGTCTTCGTACAAGCCGAACTTCTGCGTCATGTAACCGACCTGGCGCTTGATGGAGTCCGCTTCACGAATGATGTCCCGACCCAGGCACTGGCCGGTGCCAGCATCGGGCGTCAACAGGCCGCACAGCATGCGGATGGTCGTGGTCTTGCCACTGCCATTGGGTCCCAGGAAGCCGCAGATGCGACCGGTGCCCACCTGCAGATCGATGTGATCAACAACTGCGCGACCGCCGTAGTTCTTGGTCAAGCCACGAACGTCAATAGCCCATTCGGTCATGGCAGGCGCACGTCCAGCGGTTGCCCTGGATGCAGAACCGAGGGTGTGGCGGAGTCCGGTCGTGCTTCGACCATGAAGACGAGCTTGGCACGCTGCGCGTTGGAGTAGATCACTGGCGGTGTGTACTCGGCCTGGGTTGCGATGCGGCTGATATGGGCGGCAATCGGTTTGTCGCAACCATCGCAGCGCAGCAGCACCGCCTGCCCCGGCTTGAGCTTGGCCAAGTCGGATTCAGGCACAAAGAAACGTGCCTTGATGTTTTGCGGCGGCAGCAGCGCGAGCACCGGTTGCCCCGCTGCGACGAACTCGCCGGCACGAAAAAACACCTCGGACACCAGACCATCCTCGGGTGCGGTCTGCTGCTTTTGCCCCTCGCGCCACTTGCTTTGACGAAGTGCTTCGCTGGCTGCCGTCGCGCTGGCCTGCGTGGCCACGCGCTCGTCCGTGCGCGCAGGTAAGTGCGCAACGCGCAGGGCCGCGTTGAGCTCGGCCACGCGGGCCTGAGCCTGAACGACCGCCGTGGTGGCATCATCGAGCCGCGACCTTGAGATAAAGCCCTGCGCCAGCAACTGCTGCTGTCGTGCCAGTTCGTTTTGCATGAAAGCGGCGTTGGCCTGCGCCTGCGCCAGCTGAGCCTGCGTCACAGCGACTTCGTCGCTGCGGCGGCCTTTGTCCAGGTTCAGAGCCTGAGCACGGGCACTGGCAAGGCGAGCTGCCGCTTCGTCGCTGGCAGCGCGCTCGGCCTCGGCATCAAGCGCGAACAGTGGCGCGCCCTTTGCCACCGATTGCCCGGCCTGCACGGTGATGGTTTCAAGGCGGCCTGACAGCGGCGCAGCAATGTAAACGTAATCACCTTCGGCGTAGCCGGACCAGCCCTGCGCTGGTTGTTCCGAACAGGCACTGAACAGGGTCAGCAAGCAGCAGGCCAGCGGCAGCCACGACCACTGAAAACTTTGATGGGGCGCAACACGATTCATGACGTCAATAGTTCCTCAATCTCCCGACAGCTTACACCTCTGGCGGGGCTTGCCCTGACGGACCATGCCGGGTGCCTCAGACTGCCAAATGCGCAGAAGTCGGCCCCCGGCACGGCCCATCATGGCAAGGAGCATAGATGGGGGACCGCTCACCGCGGTACGATCAGCCCATGCCCATTCCTGCCTCTCGCCCTTCAAGACGTCAGCTGCTGACAACGGGTCTCGCGCTGGCACTGGTTCCACTGTCGCCGCAAGCCCGTGTACAAGCCGAACTTCACTTCCCGCGCGACCTTGGCAGCCATCCGGACTACACCATCGAATGGTGGTACATCACCGGACGCTTGCTGGCAGGTGCGCGCGAGTTTGGATTTCAGCTGACGTTTTTTCGCTCCCGTGTGCCATCCACACAGAATATGACATCGGCCTTTGCCGCCAAACAGCTGATCTTTGCCCACGCTGCCGTCACCGATGTGGCGGGGAAGAAACTGTGGCACGACCAGCGCATTGCGCGCGAGGGGTTTGAGATCGCGCAGGCCAGCCATAGCGATACCGAGCTCAAGTTGCGCAACTGGTCATTGCGCCGCGATGGCACGCGCTACCAGGCCAGGGCGGTGGCCGTTGACTTCAGCTTTCAGCTGGACTTGAAGGAAACACAAGCGCTGCTACTACAGGGGGAGCACGGTGTTTCGCGCAAAGGTCCCCAGCCAGAGCAGAGCAGTTTCTACTACAGCCTGCCGCAGCTTCAGGTCAACGGCACCCTGGGTCTGGGCAAGGAAATTTTGCCGGTACAAGGTGTCGCCTGGCTGGATCACGAATGGAGTCAGTCGCTGCTGGACCCACTGGCAGTCGGCTGGGACTGGATCGGCATCAATCTGCTCGATGGCAGTGCACTGACGGCGTTTCAGATGCGCGACAAAAGCGGACACGCCATATGGGATGGTGGCTCGTTCCGCGCTGGCGCGGCAGGCGCCAGGTCACAAGTCTTTGCCCGTGGCGAAATTCAATTTACTGCGATTCGCCAGTGGGCCAGCCCCTCTACGAAAGCAAATTATCCGGTCGAGTGGACGCTGCAAACACCCCTGGGACGCTACCGCGTCAGGGGCGTCATCGACCACCAGGAACTCGACAGCCGCGCCTCAACTGGCGCGATTTACTGGGAGGGTTTGAGCGAGTTGTTTGACAGCGCCGACCACCTCGTCGGGCGAGGTTATCTGGAGATGACCGGCTACGCAGGTGCACTGCGTTTCTAATGCCACGACTGCTCACTTTGTCATGCCGGACTCAATCCGCAAGTCCGCAATGACATTGAGTGAACGGTGCCATTTCTAATGCGCCCCCGCTGCCGCATCAGCAGCGCCGGCACGCTTGGGCCTTGACAACCAGACCACCGGGATCAGCATCAGGAACATCAGGGCGGACGCGTAGAACACATCGTTGGCACCCAGCATGTAGGCTTGCTGGTCAACCAGGCGATTCACCTGCGCCAGGGCCTGTTCCTGAGAAAAACCCGCACTGCCCATACCGGATAGCACCTGCGTGGCAGCAAAGTTTCCCTGGTTCACCGATTCGGCCAGTTGCGCGTGATGTATGGCAGCCCGGTCCTGCCAGACCGTGGTGGCTATGGAGGTGCCGAACGAGCCGGCCACGATGCGCACGAAACTCGACAGACCCGAGGCAGCGGGAATCTTGTCAGGGCGAATGCCGGACAGCAGAATCACTGACAGGGGAATGAAGAAGCACGACATCGCGATGCCCTGGATCAGGGTCGGAACCAGGATCGTGTCGAAGTCGGCCTGGGTGCTGAAGTGCGAGCGCATCACCAGCACCAGTGCAAAGACAAGGAATGAGAAAGTGACCAGATAGCGCGGGTCGATCTTGTTGACATTCTTTCCAACAATGGGCGACAGAATGATGGCAAACAGGCCAACCGGTGCCAGCAACATGCCGGCATCGATCGACGGGTATCCCATGAACTGCTGCAGCCACAGAGGAAGCAACACGACGTTACCGAAGAACAAGCCGTAGCCCATCGAAATAGCCACCGTGCCGGACCAGAAATTGCGCTGCCTGAACAAACGAAGGTCCACCACGGGATGTTCTTCCGTGAGTTCCCAAGCCAGAAAGAATGCAAAACCAACCAGCGCCACCAGACCCAGAGCGATGACCTCGGGCGAGTGAAACCAGTCCAGTTCCTTGCCTTTGTCCAGCATGATCTGCAAGGAGCCAACCCACAGCACCAGCAGACCCAGGCCAACAGAATCGATGGGGAGTTTGTGCGTCACGCTCTCGCGCTTGTGGTAGATCGTCCAGACCATGAAAGCCGATAACAGGCCGATCGGAATATTGATGTAGAAGATCCAGGACCAGTTGATGTTGTCGGTAATCCAGCCGCCAAGCAAGGGCCCGAGTACCGGCGCCACCAGCGTCGTGATCGCCCACAAGCCCATCGCCAGACCGGCCAGCGCCGGCGGGTAGCTGCCCAGCAACAAACCCTGCGAAAGCGGAATCATGGGGCCGGCGACAAAGCCCTGTAGTGCGCGAAACACGATCAGCATCGTCATGTTGGGCGCCAGACCGCACAACCATGATGTCAGCACAAACAGCAGCACACTGGTGACGAACAGGCGCACCTGGCCGAAGCGTTGTGACAGCCAACCGGTCAGCGGCAAGGCAATCGCATTGGCAACACCAAAACTGGTGATAACCCAGGTGCCCTGATTCGTGCTGACGCCGAGGTCGCCGGCAATCGCCGGCAGCGAGACGTTGGCAATGGACGAGTCCAGCACGTTCATGAAGGTCGCCAGCGACAAAGCGATGGTGCCCCACAGGCGCGCCGAACCCTGCAGCGGTGGGTAGTGCGCGAATTGAGATTCGTTAGCCATGCGCGCCGGACTTACTTGCGTGCCAGGTTGGCAGCAACGATCCTGCTGACCTCGTCGTCGGCGCCTTTGCTGATCGATTCATAAACTGTTGTCTGCACCAGCGCGGCCGTACGCGGCGCATCGGCCAGCGCCTTGCCACCGGTCTGGCTGACGTCCACCGTAGCCTCCATCGACAAGCCGACGCGCAAGGGGTTCTGCGCAAGCTCTGCGGCGTCCAGCGTCACCCGTACCGGCACGCGCTGCACCACCTTGATCCAGTTGCCCGTGGCGTTCTGCGCCGGTAGCAGGGCAAAGGCGGCGCCCGTACCCATGCCCAGACCGGCCACCGTGCCCTTGTATTCAAGCTTCTTGCCGTACAGGTCTGCGGTCAGCTTGACGCTCTGGCCGATGCGGATATTGCGCAGCTGAACTTCCTTGAAATTGGCATCGACCCACATCTGGCTTCTGGGTACGATCGCCATCAGCGGCGTACCCGCTGCGACGCGCTGACCCAGCTGAACGCTGCGCCGCGCGACATAGCCGTCGACCGGTGCCGGCAGCGACATGCGCTGGCTGGCAAGCCAGGCTTCACGCACCTTGGCTGCGGCGGCCAGCACGCTGGGATGGCGCTCGATGCTGATGCCATCGGTCATCGCCTGGTTGCTGAGCAATTGCTCGCGCGACACCGCCAGCGCAGCCTGCGCCGCGGCCAGCGCGCTCTTGCCATTGGCGAGCTGGGTCTGCGCATGGTTCAAGTCTTCTTTGGAAACCGCCCCATTCTTCACCAGCGATTGGCGACGATTCAGATCGTCGGTGGCGCGTGCAATTTCAACCTGGGCCCTGGCGACATCGGCTTCGCGCAGCGTGATCTGCGCATTCAGGCTACCGTTGTTGGCGTAGATGGTGCGCACCTGGCGCACCATCTGAGCCAGGTTGGCACGCGCCTGATCGAGCGCCACCTGGGTGTCAGCCGGATCAAGCTTGACCAGAGGGTCTCCCGCCTTGACGTAGTCAGTATCGTCGGCCAGGATCGCCTGCACAGTGCCGCCAATCTGCGGCGTGATCTGGATCACGTTGCCCTGCACGTAGGCATTGTCGGTCGATTCATAGTGGCTGGCCACCAGCCATTCGTAAGCAGTCCAGGCAAGACCAGCGATGACAACCACGCCAGCCAGTGTCAGGAGAATTTTCTTGCGGGCCGGGTTGCCAGCTGCGCTTGATGCTGAGGGAGTGGTTTCGGTTGCGGTCATGATGTTGAAGATGAAAAATTGAGATGGCTTACTTTTGAACGGTCACTGCAGGCCATTCGCCCTGGTAACCACCGCCCAGAGCACGCATGAGGGCCACCTGGTTGTCAAGTGCGCGTGCCGCCAGATCAACGCTCTGGCGGCGCTGGTTCAATACGGCGGTCTCGGCGCCAAGCACCTGCAGCAGGTTGCCCAGGCCTGCGTCGTAGCGTTGCACGGCGATGTCGTAGGCGCTCTCGGCTGACGCCTGCGCCAGGCGCTGTGACTGCTGCTGGCGACTGATGGCCTGACCTGAGGCGAGTTGATCCGTTACCTCGCGCACCGCATCGAGCACAGCGGCGTTGTAACTTTCAATGGCGCCATCAAGTTCTGCGACCTTGCCACGCAGGTTGGCGCGCAGTCGCCCGCCATCGAACAGGGGCAGACGCAGCGCCGGACCGACGCCCCACTGCCGGCTGCCAGCGTCGAGCAAGCGGTCCAGTCCGATACTGGAAACACCAGCAAACGCAACCAGGTTGATATTCGGGTAGAACTGGGCACGTGCCACATCAACGTCCTGCGCGGCAGCCTCGACGCGCCAGCGCGCCGCTGCAATATCGGCACGACGACCCAACAAGTTGGACGGCACATTCGTCGCTGCGGCAATCGGCTTGATGGTGTCGCTCGCCGGAATGTCGAGCACGAGGCTGCTGCTGGTCTGTCCGATCAGCGCAGCCAGCGCGTTACGGCCCAGCGTCAGTTGTTCCTGAAGCATTTCGATCTGCAGGCGAGCATCGGGCAATCCCCCTTCGCTTTGGCGCAATTCCAGACTGGTGTCCAGGCCGGCATCTACACGCTGGCGCACGAGCTCAAGCGTGTGTGTGCGCTGCGCCAGCAAGCGCTGCGCCACCTGCACCTGCTCGTTCAGGCGGATCAGCGCAAAGTAGGCACGCGCCACGTTGCTGGCCAGCAGTGTGCGGGCGGCCTCGGTATCCGCCCGCGCTGCGCGCGCGACGCCAAGTGCGGCCTCCAGGGCAGCGCGGTTCTTGCCGAAGAAATCCAGTTCCCAGCTACCGCTGAACTGCGCTGTGCCGGTCTCGTAAATCCCGCCGGCAAGCGGCGGCGGATACATGCCAGTGGCCGTGAATTGTTGGCGCATGGCGTCAACACCTAGGCCCAGCTGTGGTGAGCTCGTGGCGTCCGTGATTTCAGCGCCCGCTTGCGCACGCGCCAGCCGCGCCTGTGCCACTTTAAGGCTGGGATTGCTGGCCAAAGCGCTCTCGACCAAACGATCGAGTTGTGCATCGCCAAACTGGCGCCACCATGCCTCGGGGACAGCCGTTGCGGCACCGGCATCCGTGCTCAACCCCAGCGTAGAAGCATCGCGCAGCGTGGCCTGCGCCGTGGTACTGCCTGGGGCGGCGCAAGCAAGCAAGCTCAGTACGGCCGTCATCGCGATGCCGTAGGCCGCGGCGATCCCTATCTTGCGGATCGAACAATCATGCCTCATGCGGGCCTCCTGGAATCAACGGGGTTAAGGTCAGCGATTTGATCGGCGCATTGGCAAGCATGCGGCGCAAATAGCCCTTCAAGGTTTCAAATTCTTCGGCCGAAAAGCCGGCCAAACTGGCATTCTGGACGCCGCTGAGCACTACCGGAATACCAACGGCTGCAGCTCGCCCTTCCTCCGTCAGTTCGATGTTGACAACGCGCCTGTCCTCCACGGAACGCACGCGTCGGCACAGACCCTTGGCTTCAAGGCGATCCAGCAGTCGCGTCATGGCGCCTGCGTCCAGTTCGCAACCGCGCGCCAGTTCAGCGACGGTCGAGCCTTGACACATATGAAGTCTGAGCAGGGGCAACCATTGGGCGTTCGTGAGATCGCTGGCTTCGAGTTGGCGCTCAATTTCGTGCGCCAGGCCCGAGAGAACGCGTCGCATCAGCAAGCCTACGCTGTCTTCCGGACAGTAGCCCTGGGCACGGTAAAACGTGGCAGCGTTGACGGGTGCCGGGTCGGTCAAGGAAGGCGGTGCTGAGTCGGCAGGTTTGCGCATAAGGTCGCGAATATTATTTGCTTAGGCAATAATTGTCAAGGCTTTGTTTGGTGCGGCAACGGTTTTGATGAATTCTGGCTACACTTCGCCCCATGAGCACTGCCAACCCTGCATCACCACCAGCCACGGCCTCACCACGTTCCCTCTCGGGCTTGCTGCCGTTTCTGCTGCCGTACCGCGGCCGCATTGGCCTGGCGCTGACCTTTTTGGTGCTGGCGGCAGTGGCAACGCTGGCCTTTCCCGTCGCCCTGCGCAGCCTGATCGATGGCGGCCTGGTGCAGTCCGACAAGGGTGCGCAGGTGATGGCCATGCGCGAACATTTCGTCGCCCTTTTTGCGGTCGCGGTAGCACTGGGGCTGTTTTCAGCGGCGCGCTTTTACATGGTGAGTTGGCTCGGCGAGCGCGTCACGGCTGACTTGCGCAATGCGGTCTATGCCCATGTACTTGAACAAAGCCCCGAATTCTTTGAAACCACGCAGACCGGCGAAGTACTGTCGCGCCTGTCGGCTGACACCACGCTGGTGCAGACCGTGGTTGGCTCATCGCTTTCCATGGGGCTGCGCAACACCGTGATGGGTCTAGGTGCATTGGGCATGCTGATCTGGACCAACCCCTATGTCATGTTTCAGGTGCTGGGCGTGCTGGTGCTGGTGGTGATTCCGTCCCTCTGGTTTGGCCGGCGCGTGCGCAAGCTCTCGCGCGCCAGCCAGGACCGCATTGCCGACTCCAGCGCCATTGCAGCGGAAGTGCTGAACGCCATTCCGGTCGTGCAAAGCTATACCGCTGAAGGCCGCGAGTCACAGCGCTTCACAGCGTCCACCGAGAGCGCTTTCCGGACCGCTGTGCGGCGCACCAAGGCGCGGTCGGTGCTGGTGGCCTTCATCATCATCGCCACCTCGGCCGCACTGCTCTGGGGTCTGTACCAGGGAACGCAGGCCGTTGCGTCCGGACGGATCAGCGCCGGTGACCTGGGTCAGACCGTGATGTACGTGATCATCCTGGCCAGCGCTTTTGCGATTCTGGGCGAGGTCTATGGTGATCTGCTGCGCGCCGCCGGCGCCACCGAGCGCCTGATGGAATTGCTGGCAAGTCGCTCCCCCATCACATCGCCGCTCCATCCGGTCGCAGTACCGGTTCAGCTCGCCGGAAGCGAAATTGAACTGGAAGGCCTGAACTTTCATTACCCATCGCGTCCGAAACAGGCGGCACTGAGTCACTTTTCACTGCACGTCAAGTCAGGGCAGACGGTGGCGCTGGTCGGACCCAGCGGCGCCGGCAAGAGTACCGTGTTCCAGTTGCTGCTGCGTTTCTACGACCCAGCATCGGGCCGTATCCTGCTCGACGGTGTCGAGACGCGCAAGATGTCCTTGCACGATCTGCGTCAGCGCATCGGCATCGTGCCGCAGGACGCGGTTATTTTCTCGAGCAGCGCACTGGAAAACATCCGCTATGGCAGACCGCAGGCGAGTGACGCTGAGGTCAAAGCCGCGGCGCAAGCGGCCTTTGCGCATGAGTTCATCGCAGCCCTGCCCGAGGGCTACGACACCTTTTTGGGTGAGCGCGGCGTGCGGCTCTCCGGTGGCCAGCGCCAGCGCATCGCCATTGCGCGTGCCATGTTGAAGAACCCGCCGCTGTTGTTGCTTGATGAGGCCACCAGTGCGCTCGATGCTGAAAGCGAGCGCATGGTGCAGGCAGCGCTGGAAAGCGCCATGCTCGGCCGCACCACGTTGGTCATTGCGCACCGACTGGCGACCGTGCAAAAAGCCGACCTGATCGTGGTACTGGACCACGGCCAACTGGTCGAACAGGGCACCCACGCCGAACTGGTGGCGCGCGGCGGCATCTACGCCGGCCTGGCCGCCCTGCAGTTCAACGCCTGACTGTGATTTTCCCCACTCAAGCCAGCTGACGCAGTTCGCGCAAGGCAACTGACACGGGCGCCAGATCCGCACCCTGGGTGCTGATGTCGCTTAGCAGTCGGCGCAGTCGTTCAATCTCCGGCGCGTGCTGGACACGCCAGTCAAGTAGTTGCTCCTGCCTTGAAAGCAGACCACGGGTGACCTGACTGGCAATCGAATAAATGTCGTCCCTGGCACTGGCACGGGCCTGCGTCTGCCACAGCGTATCCGTAGGCAAGCGGCTGATCTGCGAGCGCCATCCGGTCAGGCCCAACTCGGCATCGATGGCGAAATAGGCGCGTGCCGCCTGTTCCAGTCCCGTGTTTGCGTGACGTGCCAGATCAACCAGATCCAGCGCTGGAAAGATGAAATCCAGTGCACTCAGATTTTCTGCCAGTCCCGCTGCAACGCCTGCGGCGACCAGTTTTTCTGTTGCGCTCTGCCAGCTGGCGTTGGCTGCTGCCGGCAGCCAATCAGAGAGATGCTCGCGCAATTCGCGCGCCGCTGGTTGGTAAGCCTGAATCAGGGTTGGCAAGTCGCTACTTTGACCCCGTGCGCGCAGCATCCAGCGCGAAGCGCGTTGGGCAATGCCGGTCAGTCGTGTCAACAAATCGAGTTGCAGCGTCGCGTCCACCTGATAGTCCAGGGCATCGATCTGATCCCACAAGACCTCAAGGTCAAATATCTCACGCGCCAACGTGAAGGCACGGATGACGTCGGCCGCTGTCGCGCCCGCTTCAGAGGCAATGAAATTGACGAAAGTGGCGCCGGTGCGATTGACCACCGTGTTCGTCATGAAGGTTGCGATGATCTCCCGCCTGAGCGGATGGTTCGCAATGGCGGGCGCAAACTTCTCGCTCAGAGCCTTCGGAAAATAAGCTGCAAGCACACGCTTGAAATAGGGATCGTCGGGTAGATTGCTGGTCAGCAGTTCATCAAACACCGACATCTTGGCGTAAGCCAGGAGGACCGAGTTTTCGGGCGCGCTCAGACCTGTCTTGCGCGCCCTGCGCAGGGCGATTTCTTCGTCTGTCGGCAGGAATTCGATGGCCCGGTTCAGATGCCCGTAACGCTCGAGCCATTGCAGCAGGCGCTGCTGGCCGTCGAGCAGGTAATGCGGGCGATGTGCGGCGATGTCGAGCGCCTGGGTCTGGTAGTAGTTGTCGGTCAACACCAGCAAGCCGACTTCATCGGTCATCGATGCCAGCAAATCGTTGCGCTGCTTCAAGGTCAGGTCACCTGACTCGACCACGCTGCCCAGCAATATCTTGATATTGACTTCGTGATCGGAGCAGTCGACGCCGGCTGAATTGTCGATCGCATCGGTATAGATCAAGCCACCCTTTTGCGCGAACTCAATGCGGCCGTTCTGCGTACAGCCCAGGTTACCGCCTTCCGCCAGAACCTTGCAGCGCAGCTCGCTGCCGTTGACACGGAAGGCATCACTCGCCTTGTCACCGACCTGCGCGTGGCTCTCAAAAGTCGCTTTGACATAGGTGCCAATGCCGCCGTTGTAGAGCAGGTCCACCGGCGCCAACAGAATGGCGCGCAGCAATTCAACTGGCGTCAGCTCTTCAGTGACGATGCCGATTACGGCGCGCGCCTCGGCGCTCAAGCGGATCGATTTGGCGGAGCGTGCATAGACACCACCGCCGACCGACAACAGGCTCTTGTCGTAGTCGTCCCAACTCGATCGCGGCAAGGAAAACAGACGCGCCCGCTCGGCATAGGAACGCGCCACATCCGGCGCCGGATCAATGAAGATGTGCCTGTGGTCAAAGGCCAGCAGCAGCTTGATGTGCGGCGACAGCAGCATGCCATTGCCAAAGACATCACCTGACATGTCGCCGATGCCGACCACCGTGAAGGGCGTGCTCTGGGTGTTGACGGAGAGCGATCGGAAATGGCGCTTGACCGACTCCCAGGCGCCACGCGCCGTGATCCCCATCTTCTTGTGGTCGTAACCGACCGACCCACCGGACGCAAAGGCGTCGCCCAGCCAGAAACCGTAGTCGGCGGAGACGCTGTTGGCGATATCTGAAAAACTGGCTGTCCCCTTGTCTGCCGCCACCACGAGGTAAGTGTCGTCAGGGTCATGGCGCACAACATTGGCAGGCGGCACCACGGCACCCTTGACCAGGTTGTCTGTCAGGTCCAGCAAACCGCGCAGGAACAGCTTGTAGCAAGCGACGCCCTCGGCGAGGGTGGCTTCCCGATCGCTGGGTGGAGGTGGATTTTTCAGTACAAATCCACCTTTGGAACCCACCGGAACGATGACGGTGTTCTTGACATGCTGTGCCTTCACCAGACCAAGAATCTCGGTGCGGAAGTCTTCACGCCGGTCCGACCAGCGAATGCCGCCGCGCGCCACCTTGCCGTTGCGCAGATGAATGCCTTCAACGCGAGGTGAATAGACCCATATTTCAAACAGCGGCTTGGGCTCTGGCACGCCGGGCACCTGGTGCGGGTCAATCTTGAAACTCAGATACGGTTTGCCAGCGCCGTCGGCGCTGCACTGCCAGGCATTGGTACGCAATGTGGCCTGCACGGTGGCGAAAAACTGCCTCAGGATGCGGTCTTCATCGAGGCTCGCAACATCAGACAGATGTGCCTCGATCTGCCGCTTGAGCGACTCCTGCGTGGCCTTGCGATCACTGGTCACGTCCGGGTCGAAGCGAACCTTGAACAGTTCCACAATCGCTTGCGCAATCGGGGCATTTCGGTTCAGGGCGGCTTCAATGTAGTTCTGGCTGAAAGCAAACCCAAGCTGCCTGAAGTACCTGGTGTAGGCGCGCAGCACGGCGATGGCGCGGGCGTCCAGGGCGCTGATCAGAGCCAGCTTGTTCAGGTCATCACTCTCCACATCGCCGCGCCAGGCCATGCAATAGAGATCTTCAAATCGCTGCTTCACAGCGGCCAGGTCGGTGTCAACCGGCAACTGCAGTCCAAGATCGTGAATCCATAGCAGAGCCTCGGCGCTGCCAATGCGGTACGGGTGCTCATCCAGCACCCGCGCACCCATGCGCTCGAGCACCGGCAAGGAGTCTGAAAGTGCAACTTTGCTGGTGCTGTAAATCTTGAACCGCAACTGGCCCGGACTCGCATCCAGGGGCCGATAAAGCCTGACCGCCAGTGGTGCAGCGGGCGACAAAGCGGCCAGCATATCAACGTCCTCAGCCGCCACAGCGGCCGAAAAATCCTCGCGGTAGGCAACCGGGAAGGCACTGGCAAATCGATGCGCCAGCAGCAGTCCCTGGCCTTCGCCATGGCTGCGCAACAACTCGGCGCCGCAATCGTCTTCCCAGCGCTGCGCCAACTTCGCCACCCGTGCCTCAAGCGCAGTCAGGTTGACGGTCTCGGGTGCTGAACTCGTGGCCCGCACCAGGTAATGAATGCGCGCCTGAGGGCTGTCAGTCAAGGTCGGCGTGAACTCGATGGACTGGCCATCCAGCGCCGCCATCAGTTCGTTGCCAACGCGAATCCGCAGTTCCGTGTTGAAACGCTCGCGTGCTACGAACACCTGGGCCGAGATGAATCGGCCAAAGGGATCACGCCGCAGAAACACACGCGTGCGCTGGCGCTCCTGCAGTCGCAGAATGCCCATCGCATGCTCGGTCAGGGTCGTCACATCGATCTGGAAAAGTTCGTCTCGCGGATAGGCGTCCAGTATGGCCTGCAGCGCCTTGGCAGCATGGCTGTCGGGTACCACACCGGCGCTCTTCATGACCTGAGCCGCCAACCGACGCACCCGCGGAATCTGGCTGACGGGCGCGGAATAGGCGGTTGACGTATAGAGTCCGAGAAAGCGCGTCTCGCCAAGCAGCTGGCCGCTGGCATCAAAGCGCTTGACACCGATGTAGTCGAGCCAGGCCGGACGATGCACGGTGGCGCGTGTCATGGCCTTGGTCACCAGCACCAGTTCATTGGACTGCATGAGGTTCAAGGCGCCACTGGGCAAGAGTGTCTCCAGGGTCTGAGGCGTTCCACGCAGAATGCCCAAACCAGAATCCGGGCAAGCCACCAGGCTGACACCAGCGGCGTCGCGCTTCAGGTCGTAATCGCGCGCTCCCAGGAAAGTGAAATGACGGTCCTGCAGCCAATGCAGGAAGTCGATTCCCTCCTGCCGGCTATCGGCTGAAAGGGATGAGCCAATCGCTGCGTCGCTGACGTTCTGGACGCGCTCCAGCATGAGCGACCAATCCTGCACCGAACTGCGCACATCGCCCAGTACCCGAGTCAGTTCCTGCGCCAACGCCTGACGGTCGGACGCACTGACAATGCGGTCGCACTCGACAAGGATCAGTGACTCGATCGGATCATTCTGGCCGAGCGAGCCCGCTGCGGCCACACTGCTGGCGCTGGCGACGCGACCCGCAGCGTCACGCGCCACACTCATCAGCGGATGCACGATCCAGTGTGCTGTGCGACCATTGCGATTGATCGCCATGGTGACAGAGTCAACCAGAAATGGCATGTCGTCATGCACGATTTGAACCACCGTGTGCTCGCTGACAAAGCCATCTTCGGCCAGCGTTGGGTTGAAAACCCGAATTTGCGCAGCCGACGCCGCATGCGGCGCATCAAGCAAGCGCCAATGGGCATTGGCAACGGCGTACAAGGTGGCAGGGCCACGCGCTGCAATCTCCTCAGGGTCGGTGTTCTCGAAATAGGCGGCGACAAAGCTGCTCTGTCGCTGTGCTTCGACGCCTCCATGCTCCTTCATGTAATTCAGCAACTCGTCAGTGTGGGAACTTGTCATGATCTTTCCAGAAGTTCGTTGAGTCTCATTGCAATCGGCCTTTGAGCGCCTCCGGCAGAGGCAACTGCATCACGGCAATACCTTCATCCAGGAGGGATTCAGCTTCCTCGCGCGAGGCCTGACCACGGATACCACGCTCCTTGCTCTCACCGTAATGCATCTTGCGCGCCTCTTCAGCGAAGCGTTCACCGACGTCATCGGTGCTTGCCAGCACACGTCGGGCCAGATTCATCCAGGCGGCTTGCAGCGACTGCTCAACACCAGCCACGGCGACCGTCTCCTGCGGCGCAGGACCCTCGGGAACAAGCCGGGCCAGACTCAAACGCGGTGCACTGAGTTTTTTGGTAACGACTGCTGTGCCACAAATCGGGCATTCGATCAGGGAGCGCTCGCGCTGGCTCAAGAAATCTCCTTCCGAGCCAAACCAGCCTTCGAAAACGTGGCTGTTGCAACACTCAAGATCGAGGACCTTCATGCTCCCATTATCCGGCGATATCGGCTTCGACAACACCCCGCCAGATCAATGGCCAGCTACCGGAAAGAACGTTTTGCAACCAGAGCGCAGCCGTCAGGGTCTTGCCGTCCGTTACCTGACCATCGCGGCACCACGCCAGGAATTGCGCCGGGCTGGCAGTGAATACCTCAATGAACTCACCCGCATCGAGTTGACGTTCTCCCGCTGTCAGACCCCGCGCGAACCAGATGTCAATGGACTCGGTTGAGTAGGAAATGCCCGGGTGCAAGCGTCCAGCCAATGCCCACTGGTCGGCGCGGTAGCCGGTTTCTTCGAGCAGTTCACGCTGCGCGCAGGACTGGCTGGCTTCGCCTGGATCGAGCTTGCCAGCGGGAAACTCGATCATCACCTGCGCAACCGGATAGCGGAATTGCCGCTCCAGCACCAGTTGCGTCTGACCATGAACGTCGGTGAGCATGGGAATGATCATGACCGCACCGGGATGCAGCACATATTCTCGCGAAGCACGCGCACCGTCAGGCAGTCTGACGGTATCGCCAAAAGCGTGCAAAAAATCGCCCTTGAACAATTCCCTGCTGGAGAGCTGGTGCTCGATCAGATGACGCTCATCCATCGACACACCCGGAGCGCTGTATCAGGTACCCAGCATTTGCACCACGGCGTTGGCGCACAAGGCCATCAGGCCACCCGGGACAATTCCCAGCGCCAGTACCAGCGCGCCGTTAACCGACAGGACCGCACGCACGTCCAGAGGTGCCGAGACAGCACTGGCGGTTATCGGCTGGTCAAAGTACATGACCTTCACCACACGCAGGTAATAGAAAGCACCGATCAGCGACATCATGACCGCAAAAATGGCAAGCCCGAGATCAAAGGTCTGCCCCGATGCAATCAGCGCCTGCAGGACCGAAAGCTTGGCGTAAAAGCCGACCATCGGAGGTATGCCAGCGAGCGAGAAAAGGCAGATGGCCATGATCGCTGCATAGAACGGACTACGCTGGTTCAAACCGGCGAAATCGGCGATTTCCTCGCTCTCGAAACCGTCACGAGAAAGCAGCAGAATGACACCGAAACTCGCCAGTGTTGTCAGCACATAGGTCACAACATAAAACATGGATGAACTGTAGGCATTGGCAGCGGCATTGCTGTTGCCGTTGATAACGCCCGACATCAGTCCCAGCAACACAAAGCCCATATGTGAAATCGTCGAAAACGCCAGCATGCGCTTGAGGTTGGTCTGCGCGATGGCCGCCAGATTGCCAATCAGCAAGGAACCCACCGCCAGCACCATCAGCATCTGCTGCCAATCGATCGCCAGCGGCAACATGCCTTCGACCAGCAATCGGATCATGATGGCAAACGCCGCCAGCTTGGGTGCACCACCAATCATCAGCGTTATTGCTGTCGGCGCACCCTGATAGACGTCAGGGATCCACATGTGAAAGGGTACTACACCCAGCTTGAAGGCCAGACCGGCCACCACAAAGACCAGACCAAATATCAGCACACGGTGATCAACCTGCCGTGAAGCAATGGCCTTGAAAACGGCGTTGATATCAAGCGAGCCAGTCGCACCGTACATCATGGACAAGCCGTAGAGCAAAAAGCCCGAAGCCAGTGCACCCAGCACAAAGTACTTCATGGCGGCTTCAATTACCACCGCATTGTCACGCCGCAGCGCCACCAGCGCGTAGCTCGACAGCGTCAACAACTCCAGCCCCAAGTAGATAACCAGGAAGTTGTTACCCGAGATCATGACGAACATGCCAAGCAGGGCCAGTATGCTCAGGCTGAACAATTCGCCGCCGCGCAGCATGCCGCGGGTAGCAGCATAGGGACGGCCATACACCAGGGTGACCATCACGGCGATGGTGGCAAAACACTTGAGCCAGTTGCCCATCTGATCGCTCACCACCATGTTGCCAAAGCCATAAATGGTGGTGCCAGCGCTGGCATAAACGGCCTGCAGTGCGGCGACCACAGCCAGTGTCAACAAGGTCAGCAAATAGGTCCCGGTGCGCTGCGCACTCTTGACGCCCAGGTCAACCAGAGCAATGGCGCAGGCCATGGTAAGCAGGATGATTTCCGGGTAAACCGAAATCCAACTGAGTTTATCGATCATTTTCTGTTTCTCTGTTCAATTGGGTCAAGTCAGACTGATCAATTCAGCTTGGACAACGCCACATGCTTGAGTAATTGCGTCACGGACGAATCCATGACATCGGTAAACGGCTTCGGGTAGATGCCCATGTACAGGACGGCCACAGCCAGCAGGGTCATTACCAGAAACTCGCGACTGGAAATATCCAGGAGTTCCTTCACATGCTTGTTGGCAACGGGTCCGAGGTAAACGCGCTTGAACATCCACAAGGTATAGGCAGCGCCAAAAATCAGCGCACTGGCAGCAGCAAAGCCGAGCCAGAAGTTGCTCTTGACTGCACCCAGAATCACCATCCACTCACCGACAAAACCGGCAGTGCCCGGCAAGCCGCAATTGGCCATCGCAAAGAACAGGGCAAAGGCGGTGAACTTTGGCATCGTGTTGACGACGCCGCCGTACGCGGCGATTTCACGTGAGTGCACGCGGTCATACAGAACACCGATCGAAAGGAACATGGCCGCGGAAACAAAGCCGTGCGAGATCATCTGCACGATGCCACCGGAGACACCCAGATCGTTGAAAATGAAGAATCCCAGCGTCACAAAGCCCATGTGAGCCACCGAAGAGTAGGCGACCAGTTTCTTCATGTCCTTCTGGACCATGGCCACCAGCCCCACATACACCACCGCAATCAGGGAAAGCGCGATCATCAGCCAGGCCCACTCACGGGCGGCGTCTGGCGCTATCGGCAGCGAAAAGCGCAGGAAACCGTAGGCACCGAGCTTGAGCATGATGGCTGCCAGCACGGCCGAGCCACCCGTGGGAGCCTCAACGTGCACATCAGGCAGCCATGTATGTACCGGCCACATCGGAACCTTCACGGCAAAGGCGGCGAAGAAGGCAAAGAACAGCAGCGTCTGCGTCATGCCGCCCAACGGCATTCTGTGCCATAGCGCCAGATCGAAACTGCCACCGGACTTGGTGTAGAGGAAGATCAGGGCAACCAGCATCAGCAGCGAGCCCAGCAGCGTATAGAGGAAGAACTTGAATGCCGCGTAAATCTTGTTCGGCCCGCCCCAGATACCAATGATCAGGTACATCGGAATCAATGTGGCCTCAAAGAACACGTAGAACAGCATGCCATCGATCGCGCAGAAGACACCAATCATCAAGCCACTGAGGATCAGGAATGCGCCCATGTACTGGTTCACACGCTTGGTGATGACCTCCCAACCGGCGATCACGATGACGACGTTGACGAAGGCGGTCAGCAGCACAAACCAGAGCGAAATGCCGTCAACGCCAAGGTGGTAATTGACATTAAAGCGGGCAATCCAGGGTGCTTTTTCGACAAACTGCATAGCAGCCGTGCCGAGTTTGAATCCGTCATACAACGGCAGCGTCACCAGAAAACTGGCAATCGCACCAATCAATGCGACCCAGCGCACGGAGCGCGCCTGATCGTCACGACCCAATGCCAGCAGCACAACACCAAAAGCAATTGGTGTCCAAATAGCCAGGCTCAACAATCCCATTTTTATTATTCCTAATCAGTTGGGTACAGAGGGCATCATTTCAGCCATACGAAATACGTCATCAGGACAAAAACACCCAGGATCATGCCCAGCGCGTAGTGGTACAAATAACCCGTCTGTACCCGGCGCACGGTGCCGGATACCCAGTCGACCAGCTTCCACGAGCCGTTCACCAACCCACCGTCAATCACATACTCGTCGCCACCCTTCCACAGTCCCGTGCCAAGGGCTCTGGCACCGCGTGCCAGCACGTTTTCATTGAACCAGTCGAGGTAGTACTTGTTCTCCAGCAGCGTATAGACGGGCATCACGGCCTTCTTGATCGCCGTCGGCAATGCTGGATTGATCATGTACATGTAGTAGGAGGTCGCGACACCGGCCAGCGCCAGCCAGA
>JBAXNI010000042.1:0-20695 GCA_037133835.1 Comamonadaceae bacterium
CGAGCTTGTCGCCATAGCCGCTGATGGTGATGTTGAGCGCCAGATACTGCGTCGGAATGGAAACCGGATAGACCTCGTCAAGCCGGGCGCCATTCAGGTACAGCGTCTCACGCGGTCCGGGAACATTGGAAATGATGACGTTGAACAGAGGATGCTGTTTGGCGGTGCCCGTCACCATGGCCGGCCCCATGGGTGAAATCGAGGTGATGCCGTGCGCCAGTTTCTGCAGGCGCGGCATGCTGCGCAGGCGCTCCTTGGCCTCCTTGGTGGACTCGACAATGCGCGCCAGACGCTTGAGCGGATCACGCAGATGGGTTGCCAGATTCGCCAGCAGGAGCGACACCTGATTGCCGCCGGCATCAGTCTGGTCATGCAAGGACACCGGCACCATGGCAATCAGCGGTTTTCTGGGCAATTTGTCCTGCGACTGCAGGTACTTGCGCAAGGCGCCAGCGCAGATCGCCAGCGTCACATCGTTGACGGTGGCGCCCGTGGCCTCGCCAATGCGCTTCAAGCGTGACAGCGAATAGGACTGCGAAGCAAAGCGCCGCGAACCTGAGATCTCGACATTAAAGGGCGTCGGTGGCGCCTGAAACGGTAGCGCAGCCCCCGCGCCTGCGCCAAGGCGCAGCATGTCCCACAGGCCGCTGCCAATGCCCGGCAATATCTCTCGCCCGGCACGAGCCGCATTCGCCAACTGGGACAGCAATCCGGGTGGCGCTGCGGCTCGTCTGGCTGCGGGATGCTTGGAAACCATTTGCGCCCAGACCGGTGGTTTGTCTTCATCCGCGCGGCGCGACAGGCCCTCGGCCATGATCCGGGCGCCGCTGACACCGTCGACCAGGGCATGGTGAATCTTGATGTAGGTGGCAAAGCGCCCACCGGGCAAGCCCTCGATGACGTAGGCCTCCCACAAAGGGCGATTGCGGTCCATCAGATTGCCATGCAGACGCGACACCATGGCCAGCAGTTCGCGGATGCGTCCGGGTTGCGGCAGAGCCAGGTGACGCAGGTGGTAGTCCAGCTCAAACTCTGCGTCTTCCTCCCAGTACCAAAGACCCATGCGCAAGACCGGGCGCAGGTTGAACGGGGACACAGCCGAAAGGTGCTGGCTCCATTGGGCCAGCAGCGAGGCTACGTATTGCGGGTCAGCGCCCTGCGGCGGCGAGTAGATATTGAGGCCAGCCACATGCATTGGCTGATTGCGTGTTTCCATCCACAGGAATGCGGAGTCCGTCGGACTGAGTGCTTGCATGGCCTGGTTTCCTTCAGGGTTGACCGGTGGGCAGTAGCGTGACCCATCAGTCTACGCGTTCCAGGCCCGGCATGCCCCACTGACCACTGAGTGCCGGGGGCTTGGGCCAGTAAAGGCGGGCATTGAGAAGAAAAGGCTGACCGTGTTTGACTGGCAGCCAGTTCCTCTGTGTGTCGCCTTCTGGCGCCGTTGCCTGCACCAGCAAGTCCAGTGAGCCGTCGGCATTGAACAGCAAAGGGTCGCGATCTCCCAGGGCGAAACGTTGCAAGGGGTTGTCGATGAAGAAGTCGTCCGCACCATACGCCGTGACAGACCAGAAGGCGTTCACCGGCGGCAATTCATCAGCCCTGAAATGCAGCCGGTAGCGATGACTGCCGTCCAGCGGCTGACCCGTCGCGTCAACGCGCGCGTTGGGATACATGGCGTCAACCGGCAGATTCGCGCCCAGACCGATCATGGCAACAACGGCGCGTGTGTTGTAGTCGGTGCCGTAGTTGCCGAGTGTCGCTGGCGGCGTCTGCCAGCCGCGTACCAGCACAGGTGGTTTCTTCAACTCGCTGGCGACTTTGAAGTCCGCAATCCAGCGCCCCAAAGCAAGGCACCAGCGCTCCAGCAAACCCCAGTCAGGCGACTGCCCGGCCCTCAAGCCGATGCTTTCGAGCTTCGCCATCATGGCGCTGTCAGCGACCGTTGGCGGGTTGTTCACCAGCAGCTTCGAAAAGCGGCTGAAGAAGGCCTCGGTACTCATGGCGCGCATCTGCTGGATCGGCGGATTCGGTCTGACTGGCGCCGGTTGCCATGCAAGCGACAGCCTTTCGGAAGCAGCGGGGTCGGCCAGCCAATCACTGAGGCTGCGCAGCCTGACGCCGTCCTGCAGTCGGCGCACCAGCGCATAGTCGGCAGAGCCATTGGTTTGCGTACGTCCGATCAACCAGACAATTTGCGTTGGCGCGCGCACCAGGGTCAGCCCCTCTGGCGTTGAGCCCCGCCAGAGTGGTCCTGCCAGCAGGAGCCGCGCACCGGCAGCGCCAAGTGTGCGCGTGCCGGGTGCAGCAAAGACGTTGGTCCAGGCGTCCATCAAGGGCATCACCTCGTAGCGCTGGCTGTTGGCCGGGATCTCGAACACCCATGGACCTTGGGCCATGTCGATAAAGCCGGTGGTGTAGAGCGTGTCAACATTCGGCCGCACAACGTCCCTGAAGCCCGCGTCCGGAAACTGGCGCACACGATGCAACTGATTTTCAGGTCCCAGGATGAGTGCAGAGTTGCTTCGGGTCACATCCATGATGACCAGCGGGTAGCCAAAAAGATAGGCCTCGGCACCGAGAATGATGTACTCGGCCTTGTAGTACAGACCGCCACCCATCAGCAGCAACGGGCCCAGCACGGCCAGCGCGGCACGCTTGATGCCTCTGGGCACGATGGCGCCTGCAATCAGGGTTTTACGAATCTTCATTGGCGAAGTCTCCCGTGTCCGACGATCCTGGGGTGCTTGGCGCAAAACCTTGCTAGCGCATCAGCAGAAGCAGCCCCGCAGCGAAGATCACCAACAAGCCCGCCACCGAACTACGCACGAGAAGCAGGCTGACCAGGGGCTTGACCGGGAAAACGTGCGTCTTCTCGAGCGCGGCCCATTTGTGGACTGCAATGTCCTGAGTTTGAATCGCCAGGGCGAAGCGTAGAAAATCGCGCCGACTGCGATAGCGCACCATGGCGACATAATGCCAGAGATCGGCGCCTTCGGGCTCGATGAAGCTGCCGCTGCGTCGAGCAATGAAGATCGGCAAGCTGCCCTGGCGCAGCAACGGCAGAATGATCGCTTTGCCATAGCGCTGGTCGGCGGCCCGGGCATCATCGCTATAGTGGTAACCGGCAGGGTACAAAGCTCTGGGGCGATGCCGCACCAGGTTTTGCATGACGAATTCCTGGCCATCATCATTGGCCAGCAAGCTGCGAATTTCCGGGATGATTTCCTTCTCGCCTTCGCTCAGGTCCATCTTTCCCAGCGTGTTGAAGAAGGCCTCGATTTCATCGGGCCGCAGCGGCTTGCCCTTGCCGCCGTACCATGCCAGAAACAGCAGGTAGAGCGCCAGCAGAGGAAGGGTGATGCCAAAGAAGAGCGTCATTATTAGGAGTTCTCCATGCCTGCCAAGCTCAGTACACCAGTGTACGGTCGCGCCAAGCGCTGGCCATCGGTGAATACCCGGGGTGCGGCCTCAGGTCCAGCCCATGACGCGCAGCCCCAAGCCAACCAGCGCGCAGGCCGCAATCACCGGGATGACACCCAGCTTGTAGCGCAGCAAGGCGACGGCCGCCGTCATCATCAATACCAGCGCCACCCAATCGAGCCTTGAAACAAGGGTTCCGCCAGCGTCGCTCCTGTAGGCAATATGCTGGACAAAAAACAAGGCAAGGCTGGCAATGACTCCAACCACAGCGGCAGTGATCGCAGTCAAGGGGGCCGTGAACTGAAGCTTGCCATGGGTCGCCTCGACCAGCGGACCGCCGGCCAGAATAAACAGAAATGAGGGCAGGAAAGTGAACCAGGTAACAACGGTGGCAGCCAGCGCCGCGCCCAGGAAGGCCGCCTCCGGGCCCAGCACGTTTTGACCCCAGCCGCCAACAAAGCCAACAAAAGCCACGACCATGATTAGCGGACCGGGTGTTGTCTCACCGAGTGCCAATCCGTCCATCATTTGCGGCCCGGTCAGCCAGCCAAAGTGTTCCACCGCACCCTGGTAAACGTACGGCAATACGGCGTAGGCACCGCCAAATGTCAGCAGCGCAGCCTTGGTGAAAAACCAGCCCATTTGCGTCAGGGCGCCATTCCAGCCCTGCCAGATGGTGAGTCCGATCATGGGAACCAACCAGAGCAGGACGCCTGCTACCAACACGCCGGTCAAGCGCGATACCTTGAACCGTGCATGCTCTGGCGTGGCGCTGTCGTCATCGATCAGGGCCGGACGATGCATGTGTTGCGCTGTCTTGCCAGTGCCGTGGCCGCCAGAGGCGGCAAACTGCCCGGGTAGCCAGCGCTGACCGAACCACCCGACCAACGCTGCCGTCAACACCACCGCTGGAAAAGGGATGCCAAATATTGAAATTGCCGCGAAGCTGGCACCTGCTATCACCCACAACAATGGAGCGGTGGATGGCGTCTTCAATGTCTTGGATCCGATCCGATGGACCGCCTGCACAACGATAGCGGCAACAGCGGGCTTGATGCCGTACAGCAGACCCGCCACCCAGGGTACGTTGCCAAAGGCGACATAGACCCAGCTCAGGCCAATCAGAATAAAGAGCGAGGGCAGCACAAACAGAACGCCGGCCACGACACCACCCCAGCTGCGGTGCATCAACCAGCCAATGTAGGTTGCCAGTTGCTGGGCCTCCGGGCCCGGCAGCAGCATGCAATAGTTCAGGGCGTGCAGGAAGCGGCCCTCTGAAATCCAGCGCCTTTCTTCCACCAGCTCGCGGTGCATGATGGCAATTTGCCCGGCTGGTCCGCCAAAGCTGATGAAGCCCAGTTTGAGCCAGAACCTCAGGGCTTCAAAGAATGACACGCCAGGCAATGACTGGGGGCTTGATGCCGCGGCAGCGATAAGGCCTGGTTCCTGCCCTTGCGCGCTCATGCGGGCTTCCAGTTGTGCTGTCCGTCGGTTCCGTCGACGGCGTCGCGGCACCAGGCGTACAGCGCGTCATAAACCGGCATCATCACCTCCAGCATGGCGTGATCGTCGGGGTGGGTGCGTGACATGCCCAGCGATACCGCCAGCAAGCCAGCCGCCTGGGGCGAGAGCTCAAGCCGATTTGTATCCGCACTGCGCACAATGTCGGCCAGTTTGGCCAGCGCGGTGTCCGAATCCAGTTGGTAAATCTTGACGAAGGCATCAAAGCTGCACAGTGCGCCGTTGTGAGTGAAGCAGGTATCGGCCACACCAGCGTCGACGTCAAAAGCCGTCGCCCGTTGTTCCTGAGCCACCGCACGCACCTGCGTCGTCGGGACATAGAGGAATCGCGCATCGGCATCTATAAAGCGACGCAGCAGCCAGGGGCAGGCAATGCGGTCAATTTTGGGATGCTCTCGGGTCACCCAGCGGGTGGCGCCGCCAGCCGCCTTGGCAACCAGGGAAAAGCCCTGTTCGCGCCATGCCTCTATACCGCCTTGCAGGAAGCTGGCCATGACGCCGCGCTGGCGCAGCGCGGTCGTGGTGTTCTGGCTCACCTCGTGACCATGAACGCAATACACCAGCACGGATGTTGCGACGGGCAATGTGCCGGCCCAGGCGTCAAGCTGCATGGGATCGCGCCGCAAGGTGCCCGGCAAGATGTATTCAGAGGCAGCGAAAGCGTCGTTCTTGCGCACATCGATGATCAGGGGTGCACCTCCTGAGCGCAATTGCGCAGCCAATTCAAGCGGCGTACTGGAGTGAGCAGGCGCGTTGCTGGGAGTAAACAATAGGAACGGGTTTGTGGTGTCCATGGAAAGCCCAATCAAGGTTGCAGCTATTGGACGGGACACCGTCTTGGAGCTCTCATGAGCTCGATGCCGGGGAGCTGAAACCCCGACCGGCAAACTTTAGCATATCAGCCGGAAAGATTCTGTGCGGGACGGTATTGGCCGGCGCCGCAGCTCAGACACCATGCGCCAGAAATCTTTCGGCCAGCCGCGTCCAGTAGGCCGCACCCACCGTCAGGTTGTTGTCGTTGAAGTCATACCTGGCGTTGTGCACCATCGCGCTATCTTCGCCATTGCCAAGACGCAGGAAGCAACCGGGCCGATGCTGCAGATAGTAGGCAAAGTCTTCGCTGCCGGTCACTGGCCCGAATGGGTAAACCGTGTACTCCGCGCCAACCAGCTCGGAAGCCACTTGCAGCGCAAAAGCGGTTTCCGCCGCGCTGTTGACCAGTACCGGGTAACCCTGCTCGTATTCGATGTCGGCCGTGCCGCCATAACCTTGCGCATGCAGCGTTACCAGTTCGGTGATGCGCTGCTGCAGGCGCACGCGTACCTCGGCGTTGAAGGAGCGCACACTCAGGCTCATGCTGGCGCTCTCCGGAATGACGTTGGAGGCAATGCCGGAATGGAGAGAGCCGATCGTCACGATAGCGGTCTGCGTCGGATCGATATTGCGTGACACGACGCTTTGCAGCGCCATCACCAGACTGCCGGCAATCAGGATCGGATCGACCGTCATGTGCGGGCGCGCTGCATGGCCGCCACGCCCGTGGATCGTGATGAACACCCGATCGGACGCTGACATGAAGGGCCCGCTACCGAACATGAAGGTGCCCACGGGGTAGCCGGGGTGGTTGTGCAAACCGAAGATGGCGTCACACGGGAAGCGTTCAAACAGGCCATCGGCGATCATGCGCTGGGCGCCACTGTCGCGCCCGGCTTCTTCTGCCGGCTGGAAAACAAGGTTGACAGTGCCGGAGAAATTGCGGGTCTTTGCCAACTGACGTGCAGCGCCCAACAGCATGGCGGTGTGGCCATCGTGCCCGCAAGCATGCATGACGCCGGCGTTCTTGCTGGCGTGAGCACTGCTGTTTTCCTCCAGAATCGGCAGCGCGTCCATGTCGGCGCGCAGACTGACGCTGCGCGTGCCCTCACCATGTCGCAAGCGACCGACCACCCCGTGGCCGCCGATGTTGCGCGTGACTTCGTAACCCCATTCGTCAAGGCGCATGGCCACCAGTTCTGCTGTAGCCATCTCCTTGAAGGAAAGCTCTGGGTTACGGTGCAGATGGTGGCGGATCTGTGTCAGAAAGTCTTGTGAATCGGAAAGATCCGAGACCTGGCAGTGACTCTTGAATTTTGTGCTCATGGTTCGCAATCTCCTTGCTACGTGGTTGGGGAACTGTGTGGCGTGTTGCCATCGCCCAGGTCCCAGTACAGGCCGGTCATGATGCTCAAGGCTTCACGCAACAGGACTACCGGCAGATGCTCGTTGGGCGCGTGCTGCGAGCACCCTGGGTAAGAATGCGGCACCCAAATCGTAGGCAGACCCAGAACGTCAGCAAAGATATCGTTGGGCAAGGAGCCACCCAGATTGGGCAGCAGTGCCGGTTTCTTTCCGCTACTGGCTTCGATCGATCTAAGCGTCCAATTCACCCAGGGATTGTCGGGATCCAGGCGTGTGGCTTGGGACATCTCGGCACGCACCGACTCGATCTGCACCATGGGAAAACCCTGGCGATCCAGATGGCGACGCAAGGCTGGCAGGATGTCGTGCGGATCGATGACGACGACAAAGCGCAGCTGGCAGCGCGCCCAGGCACGCGGGGGTATCGCGTTGACAGGAGCCTCCGGATTGCCGACCTTGCAGGCCAGCACTTCGAACGCGCACCAGCCAAAGACGCGCTCGGCCGGCGACAAGCCAGGTTCGCCCCAGAGTGGCTCTATCGTCGGTCCGTCCGCGCCGCCATCGACTTCGCAGTCCGCCAGCGCCCGACGCACGACATCCGGCAGTTCGGCCGGCAGCCATTCGGGAATGCGAATTTGCCCGCTACTTGAAACGATGCTGGCAATGGCATGCGCCAGTTGAATGCCGGGATTGGAGATCAGTCCGCCCCAGTTGCCAGAGTGATGCGAGCCTTGACGCGCCTGGATGCTCAGATCGAAGTTCAGACAACCACGCGAGCCCAGGAAGACGGTGGGGCGCTCGGCACGCAGGCGCGGGCCATCAGATGCGATCATCACATCGGCCTGGAACAGATCCTTGTGCTCCTCACACAAGCCGCGCAAGCCGGGGGACCCGACCTCCTCACCCATTTCAATCAATAGCTTGGCATTAAAGCCGAGCATGCCCCGGGCTTGCAACACATTGGCCAGCGCCTGCAGATTGACCGAGTGCTGGCCTTTGTTGTCGGCTATACCGCGACCATGCCAACGGCCGTCGCGCTCGATCAAGTTCCAGGGTGACAATCCTTCTTGCCATTGCGTCTCCTGGCCCCGAATCACGTCGCCGTGACCATAGCCAAAGACCGTGGGTAGTTTGGCGTCTTCGATCCGCTCGGCAAATAGAAACGGTGCCTGGGCCTGTGGATGCGTCAGGGTCTGGCAGGTGAAACCCATCGCCTGCAGAGTTGGGCGCAATTCAGCGTCGAGGTAGGTACCCAGTTCGGTGGCGCGCTGCGGGTTCTGGCTCTCGGTCGCCATGGCGATGCGTCGCGCCAGTGTCTGGCGAAACTCGCCTGAGTCGAACTGTGCCTGCGCCAGCTCAATCGCGTCGGAACGTGTCATGATGAAAATCTTTGATCATGGGTTCCAATATACCGTGCTTAGAATCCTTGCATGAATCCGACATTGCCCGACCCCGCTACGCTCACGCCAACAACCCTGATTGACAGCGATCATCCAGCTGTTCGGGACTTCACAAAGTTGTACGCCAAGGGCGACACCGAGCGCGAGCGCGCAGTGACCCTGTATTACGCGGTGCGTGACGGTTTTCGCTACGACCCCTACCGCATTGATCTGTCACCGCACGGCATGACCGCCAGTACGGTACTGGAAACGGGCTATGGCTGGTGCGTCAACAAGGCAGCCCTGTTGGCGGCAAGTTGCCGCGCCGCTGGCATTCCGGCGCGCCTCGGGTTTGCTGACGTGCGCAATCATCTGGCCACCGAGCGGCTGCGCCAGGCCATGAGAACCGATGTTTTTGCCTGGCATGGCTACACTGACCTGTGGCTGGACGGCGCGTGGCGCAAGGCTACACCGGCCTTCAATATCGAGCTGTGCGAGAAGTTTGGTTTGCTGCCGCTCGAATTTGACGGTGTTCATGATTCGATCTACCACGCGTTCGATCGCGCTGGCAACCGCCACATGGAGTACGTGCGACAGCGCGGTACTTTCAACGATCTGCCCTTGGCCGAGATGGTGGCGACCTTCCGCGAGATCTACGCCAATCCGATGGCCGGTAATAACCTCGCCAGTGAGTTGCAATCCGCCGACTTCCTGGCCGACGTTGATTCGGAAACCAAAGCCGCTTAGCGCGACAGCGTGTAGACCGAGGTACCGGCACGCAGATTGGGTGCGAACCGGATCGTCTTGCCGTTCTCGATTCCAAAACTGTCAAGCACACGCAGCTTGCTGCGCAGCGCCAGCACGGCCAGGTCGGCGTGCGTGCCAACCCGGATATTCGGAGTGTCGTACCACTGGTAGGGCAGGCGCCGCGTGACCGGCATGCGCCCACGCAGCACGCTCAGACGATTCGGCCAGTGCGCAAAATTGGGAAACGCGACAACCCCGATGCGACCAACCCGCACGGTTTCGCGCAGCATGACTTCAGCGTTGCGCAAATGTTGCAAGGTATCGATTTGCAGAACGACATCAAAGGAAGTGTCGTCAAACAGGGACAGGCCTTCATCCAGATTGAGTTGAATCACGTTCACCCCGCGCTGGGTGCATGCCAGCACATTGGTGTCGTCAATCTCGATGCCATAACCGGTGCATCCGCGCGCTTCTTGCAAGTAAGCCAGCATCGCGCCGTCGCCACAACCCAGATCAAGTACACGCGAACCCCGTGGTACCAGTCGTGCAATGGTTTCCATCGTGGCTGAATCACTCATGCTGCGATCTCTTTGAAGATGCCGTCAAAATAGGAGCGCACCAGAGCGAGATATCGAGGGTCGTCCAGCAGGAATGCATCATGTCCATGGGGCGCGTCAATTTCGGCATAGCTAACGTCGCGTCGGTTATCCAGCAGGGCCTTGACAATCTCACGACTGCGTTTGGGCGCAAAGCGCCAGTCCGTGGTAAAGCTCACCAGCAGGAACTTGCTGCCGGCACGCGCCAAGGCCTGACTGAGATCACCCCCGTGGTCACGAGCTGGGTCGAAGTAGTCGAGCGCGCGCGTGATCAGTAAATACGTGTTGGCGTCAAAGTACTCGGCGAACTTGTCACCCTGGTGGCGCAGATAGCTCTCTATCTGGAACTCAATTTCCTGCGTGCTGTAGAGATAAGCCCCCACGCTCGGCACTAGCGTGTCCTCGCTGCCCCGCGGGGGGGCGGTTCCGCCTTGAGGCGGCCCGGCGTCGGAACTGGCCCCGACGCTTGCGGCGGCGGCCGTCTTGCTTACCGCCGAGCGCAGTTGCCGCCCAAACTTTTCGTTCATCACGTCGTCACTGAGGTAGGTGATATGACCAATCATGCGGGCGATGCGCAGACCACGCTTGGGGATCACGCCGTGGTCATAGAAGTGGCCGCCATGAAAATCCGGATCGGTGACGATGGCACGACGTGCCACTTCGTTGAAGGCGATGTTCTCGGCAGTCAGATTGGGGGCACTCGCCACCACAACCGCATGACGCACGCGCTGGGGATATTGCAGCGTCCAGCTCAAGGCCTGCATGCCGCCCAGGGAGCCGCCCATCACTGCTGCCAATGTTGCGATTCCCAGCGCATCCAGCAATCGAGCCTGGGCATTGACCCAGTCTTCCACCGTAACGACCGGGAAATCAGCCCCGTAAACCCGCCCGTTGTCGGGATTGACGTGCATCGGCCCGGTGGAGCCAAAGCAGGAGCCAAGGTTATTGACGCCGATGACAAAGAACTTGTCCGTGTCCAGTGGCTTGCCCGGGCCGATCATGTTGTCCCACCAGCCTTCGGACTTGTCCTGCCCGGCATAGACTCCCGCCACGTGATGCGACGCATTGAGCGCGTGACAGATCAGTACCGCATTCGATCTGTCGGCGTTAAGCCTGCCATAGGTCTCAAAACTCAAAGCGTAGTCACGAATTTGCGCGCCGCTTTGCAAAGGCAAGGCGGCGGCAAAGTGCATCGACTGTGGCGCGGCAATCATCAAATAAAAAACCCGGCGGCGCTAAAGGCGGAGCCGGGGTTGGCAAACGTCTTTAGCTGAACTTATTAAGCGCCCGCAAGCTGTGGCAAATCGGCGCGCTTGCAGTATATCAACCCTGCCCTCGCTCGGCAAACACCTTCGGCTCCAGTAACCAGCGCAGCTATTGGCGAGGTCATTGGCAACTGTGACGACGTGCTGCACAATCTTGGGCAACGATCGCTTTTGGCGCGTTTTTTGCTTTAGTTTGGTGCGTTAATGGCATTAACCGCGTTTACGCACCAATACAACTCATTTCATTCAAAGAGGTTTTCATGGAAGCACTAAAACAGGGCTCCGACACCCTGTTCATTCTTTTGGGCGCCGTCATGGTGCTGGCCATGCACGCTGGGTTTGCATTTCTGGAGCTTGGCACGGTGCGCCGCAAGAACCAGGTCAACGCGCTGGTCAAGATTCTGGTCGACTTCTCGGTCTCAACAGTCGTCTATTTTGTGATCGGTTACAGCGTAGCTTACGGCACCAGTTTCTTTGTCGGCGCCGAGCAATTGGCTGGCAAGAACGGCTATGAACTGGTCAGGTTCTTCTTCCTGCTGACTTTTGCGGCAGCGATTCCTGCCATCATCTCGGGCGGCATTGCGGAGCGCGCCAAGTTCTGGCCGCAGCTGATTGCCACCGCCGTCATCGTTGGCCTGATTTACCCGATTTTTGAAGGCATCGCGTGGAACGGGCACCTCGGCGTTCAGTCCTGGATCAAGGCAGCCACGGGCGCGGAGTTTCATGATTTTGCCGGCAGCGTGGTGGTCCATGCACTGGGCGGCTGGATTGCCTTGCCGGCCGTCATCCTGCTGGGCGCCAGAAGCAACCGATACCGCAAGGATGGCGCCATCTCCGCCCATCCGCCGTCCAGCATTCCTTTTCTCGCGCTGGGTGCCTGGATTTTGACGGTCGGATGGTTTGGCTTCAACGTCATGAGTGCACAGACCCTGGACAAAATCTCCGGCCTGGTAGCGGTCAATTCGCTGATGGCCATGGTAGGCGGCACCCTCGCTGCATTGATTGCCGGGAAGAATGACCCTGGCTTTGTGCACAATGGCCCCTTGGCGGGGCTGGTGGCGGTATGTGCTGGCTCTGACTTGATGCACCCGCTGGGCGCGTTGGTCGTCGGCGCCGTGGCCGGTGGCATCTTCGTCTTCATGTTCACCCTGACACAAAACAAATGGAAGATTGACGATGTGCTTGGCGTCTGGCCACTGCATGGTCTGTGTGGCACCTGGGGTGGCGTCGCGGCAGGAATTTTCGGCGGCAAGGCATTGGGTGGCCTGGGTGGCGTCACATTGGGCGCTCAGCTCATTGGCACCACCTTGGGCGTGCTCTGGGCAGTGGTTGGAGGTCTGCTCATTTACGGCCTGCTTAGGGCAACCATGGGTTTGCGCCTGAGCCAGGAAGAAGAATACGATGGGGCCGACCTGTCTATTCACAAAATCAGCGCTTCACCAGAACGGGAGGCGAACTGGTAGAAATCACTAGCACTGTTTTTCGCCTTTGGCAAAAATATTTGTGAAAATATAAAACTTGACGCATAATGCACCGGCATTGCCGAAAATAGGTTATGCAAGTTTGCGGTGTTTAGTCAGTTTCGCGTCTGCTTTAAGTCTACATTGGTTTGTTGATTGCGGGTTAATTGCGGTTTTGGACTCCATCGCGTTTTGAGTCATTTTGAGGAGTCCTTTCGTGGGCAACAAACTTTACGTGGGCAACCTGCCCTACACTTTCCGTGACGAAGACCTGCAGCAAGCTTTTGCTGCACACGGCACCGTCACCAGCGCCAAGGTCATGATGGAGCGCGATACCGGTCGCTCCAAAGGCTTCGGCTTTGTGGAAATGGGCAGCGATGCTGAGGCGCAAGCCGCCATCAGCGGCATGAACGGTCAACAATACGGCGGTCGTGGTCTCGTGGTTAACGAAGCCCGTCCGATGGAACCCCGTCCTCCCCGCACTGGCGGCGGCTTCGGTGGCGGTGGTGGTGGCGGCTACGGCGGTGGCGCTGGCGGCGGCCGCAGTGGTGGTGGCGGTTACGGCGGTGGTGCCGGCGGCGGCCGCAGTGGCGGTGGCGGCGGTGGTGGTTACGGCGGTGGCCGCAGCAGCTACTAAGCACCGATCGGAATTCACTGATCGACAAAAAGGGCCCTTGAGGCCCTTTTTTCATGAGCTCAATTTATTGTGCTGCGTGGTTTTCGCGGTCGTCCGGCGAAGGCCTTGTCGAACCAGTTGTTGGGCAACAGTCGCAGGATTTTTGCCACTACGCCCATTTGCCAGGGAATCACACGGTAGCTGACACCCCCTTCTATTGCACGAAATGCTCTGACGGCAAACTTGTCAGCCTGCATCAGGAATGGCATGCTGTAAGCATTTTTCTGAGTCAAGGGCGTATCAATATAGCCAGGGCACAGGGTCACGACCTTGACTCCGGTACCACGTAGCTCACCCCGCAGGCACTCACAATAGCTGATCATGGCCGCCTTGCTCGGACAGTTTGCGCCGTGGCCGGGAAACCCCCGGATACCGTTGACGCTGCTGATTCCGACCACGACACCAGACCCGCGCTGGACCATCGCTCGCAGAAAGGGGTGAAAGGTCGCTGCAGTGCCCGTATTGTTGACGGCAAAAGTTCTGGCGATGATCTCGATATCCTGACGCTCGGCAGTATCGACACCTACACTGATTCCGGCGCAGGCAATGACGACGTCGGGCAGACCCTGGCGCACCAGACAATCCTGCCCGGCGGCGACGATGCTCTCTGCGATCGATACGTCAGCGCTGTAGATCTGACAGCGCGCTGCGTTGATATCGCGCTCTTTAACCCATGACTGGATTTCGGCTGTCCGGCGCGCCACCAAAGCCAGCGAATAGCCCTCCCTGTAAAACTGCCATGCCAGTGCCTGACCAATTCCACTGGAAGCTCCGGTGATGAATACCAGTCTGGACATGGACGGCTCTGGCTTGGACTACGGATGCGGGACGGGTAACAGTGTGCCTTTGACACGTCCCTTGAGCTGAAGCACGCGCTCACTATTGTCGAAATCGAGACTATCTGCCGTGAATCGATCGTTGCCTCGGATCAATTCCACCGGTTTGTGCGATTTGATTCGCTCAGCTTTCAGGAAGGCGTGCAAAAACTCACCACGAAACTCGCCACGTGGCTGAGAATTGCCGGTGTCATCAACCAGTGCTTCGCGTACCACGTGCGCGTCACCAAAAAGCTCTACTTCTGAAGCGTCACCGTTCGTCACAGCGCGCCTCGCAGTAGCCGTGGTCAGGCGACCCCCCACGCCAAATGAGCGGATTCGAACAAAGTCAATTTCCAGGGTATCTGTGTCCGGGAAGTGCCGCGCGTCGGTTCCGACCACTTCGCTTTTGAGACGTCCGGCTTCGTCAAAAGTCTTGACAGAAAATTTGCGCAAGAAGTAGTCCGCTTCGTGGCGAACCGGCGTCGGCGAATCCGCTGGCAAGAGCTGGGGCGTGCTGCGAACCAGCCAGTACGTCCCGAAAGCAAGCACCCCCATCAAGACCACCGGCAGGTAAAGCGACAACTGTTGCCATCCGTTGCGCAGAAAATTGATCACTGCGCAGCTTCCTCCAACAGTTGTACGTACTTGCCGCTGGCAACCAGTAACAAATCGCAAAAATCCCTGACAGCGCCGTGTCCACCACGCCTCTGCGTTACATGGTGCGCCATCGCCAGAACCTCGATGTGGGCATTAGGCGGAGCGCAAGCCAGGGCGCAGCGCTGCATCACAGGAAGGTCCGGCCAGTCGTCCCCCATGGCGGCCGTCTGACTCCAGTCCAGGCCCAAGGTCTTCAGGGTTTGCTCAGCAGCCGGGCGCTTGTCTTCTATTCCATAGTGCACATGTTCAATGCCCAGCGCAGCCAGACGCAAGCGCAAGGGTTTGGAGTCGCGCCCGGTGATGACCGCCGGCGTCATTCCGACACATTGGAGCAATTTCAGTCCATGACCGTCCAGCGTATGAAAGCGCTTCATTGTTTCGCCGGTATCACCAAAATAAAGGCCGCCGTCCGTCAGTACGCCATCCACATCGAAAAAAACCAGTTTGATACCTTGTGCCCGAAGCAAAAGTTCTGGGGGAAAATTGAGTTGAGGCGTCATATCACCTTGGCCCGCATCAGGTCGTTGCTGTTCAGGGCGCCACACAGATGGCCCGCCTCATCGACCACCAATACGCTTGTGATGCAGCGGTGTTCCATCAATTCAGCCGCCTCCACAGCAAGCGCATCGCGAGCAACGGTGCTGGGCTTGGGATGCATGACCTGCTGCGCTATGGTAGTTCTCAGGTCAATGCCTTTCTCTACCAATCGACGCAAATCACCATCGGTAAAGATACCCAACACCTGGCCGTCATCATCCACGATGGCTGTCGCTCCGAGGCCTTTGCTACTCATCTCGCGCATCAGTTCGCTAAAACTTGCTTGCGGCGCGACTCGGGGAACGGCGTCGCCAGAACGCATCACATCGCTGACATGGGTCAGCAGCTTGCGCCCGAGCGCACCACCTGGGTGAGACCGGGCAAAATCTTCTGCTTTGAAGCCGCGTGCATCCAGCAGGGCAACCGCCAATGCATCGCCGAGCGCGAGCTGTGCGGTAGTGCTGGCTGTCGGCGCCAGATTGAGCGGGCAGGCCTCCTTCTCGACGGCACAATCAAGAAAGATGTCGGCATGACGCGCCAATGTCGATTCGGCCTTGCCGGTCATGGCAATCAGCGGCGCGCCCATACGCTTGAGTAACGGCAAAATTGCCGTCAACTCTTCAGACTCGCCGCTGTTCGAGATTGCCAGCACAAGATCGACGGGTTTGATCATTCCCAGATCCCCGTGGCTGGCTTCAGCCGGATGGACGAACATGGCTGGTGTTCCTGTGGAAGCAAGTGTGGCGGCAATCTTGCGCCCGATATGACCACTCTTGCCCATGCCCATGACAACCACCCGACCACTGACGCGCAACATCATCTCGACGGCATGCGCAAACGACTGACCAAGGCGCTGCTTCAGGCCAAGCACCGCAGCAGCCTCAATATCAAGCGTCTCGCGGGCCAATCGAATGGCCTGCTCTGCCTGTTTGGTTTGTGCGGTGGTGTGTGGGCTTGTCATGCAATCATTTTATAGATCGCCGCGCGACTTGCTAGTATCCGGACCATGAGCCCGCTTCAACTCACACTCCTGTACCTGCTGGCAGCGGTCCTCGGAGTGGTCGTTTGCCGGTCTTTCAAGCTACCACCGATGCTGGGCTATCTGGCCGTCGGTGTTGTGATCGGACCCAATGCACTGGCCGTAGCCAAGAACGCCGATGGCGTGCGCCATCTCGGTGAATTCGGTGTGGTCTTTCTGATGTTTGTCATTGGTCTGGAATTCAACCTGACCAAACTGCGAGCCATGCGCAACCATGTGTTTGGGCTGGGCTTCTTTCAGGTTCTGCTGACCATGCTTGGCGCCACCGCTGCAGCGGGAGGTCTGGCCTTTCTGGCTCCCGAACTGTGGGGCATGAGTTGGCAAACCGCATTGGCTTTGTCCGGCGCACTGGCCATGAGCAGCACGGCGATTGTCGTGAAGCTAATGACGGAAAGGCTCGAAATCGAGTCTGAGCACGGCAAGCGCGTCATGGGCATATTGCTGTTTCAGGATCTCGCGGTGGTTCCTCTTCTGGTCTTGATCCCGGCACTCAGTGCAACCGGTGAAGCGATCATGACTACACTGCTTGTCGCTGCAATCAAGGCCACGCTTTTGATTGCCCTGTTGCTGGTTGGTGGACCCCATGTGATCCGGTGGTGGCTGACTCTGGTGGCACGACGCAAGAGTGAAGAACTGTTCGTGCTCAATTTGCTGCTGATTACCCTGGGCTTGGCCTGGTTGACCGAGTTGGCCGGTTTGAGCCTCGCGCTAGGTTCATTCATCGCCGGCATGCTGATCTCGGAGACCCAGTTCAAACAACAGGTGGAAACAGATATCCGACCTTTTCATGACGTGTTGCTGGGACTGTTCTTCATCAGCATAGGAATGATGCTTGATTGGAGACTCGTTCTGGAACGTTGGCCACTCGTGTTGTTACTCGTCACACTGCCCGTGCTGTTCAAGGCGGCCGTGGTTGCGGTTCTGGCGCGAGCGCTGGGGGCCACCTCGGGCGTAGCGCTGCGCACCGGACTGTATCTGGCACAGGCTGGGGAATTCGGATTTGTACTGCTGACGCTGGCCCAAAGCAATGCACTAGTGCCGCCGGCGCTGCTAAATCCGATCCTCGCGAGCATGGTGCTGTCCATGCTGGCCACGCCCTTCATCATCCTGCACAGCAACCAACTCGTGATGAAACTGGTCAGCAGCGAGTGGTTGCAGCAGTCCCTGCAAATGACCACCATTGCCCGTAAGTCCATCAACGTCAACAAACATGTGATTATTTGCGGCTTTGGTCGTTGCGGACAAAACCTGGCGCGCATGCTTGACCTTGAGGGCATTCCCTACATGGCGCTTGACCTGGATCCCGATCGCGTGCGTCAAGCAGCTGCGGCTGGCGATTCGGTTGTTTTTGGTGATGCGGCACGCCTGCAGGCCCTGATGGCGGCAGGGTTGGCACGCGCCAGTGCAGTGGTCATTACGTATCTGGAGGTTCCTGCGGCCATGAAGGTGTTGGCGCATGTACGCGCCCACGCGCCGAAAGTGCCGGTGATCGTACGCACACAGGATGACCATGATCTTGAAGCACTGCAACAGGCTGGCGCCACCGAAGTGGTGCCAGAAGCCATTGAAGGCTCTTTGATGCTGGCCAGTCATGCGCTGGCTCTGGTTGGCGTGCCGATGCGCCGCGTGCTGCGCATCGTTCAAGGTCAGCGCGATGCGCGATACAACCTGCTACGCGGCTATTTTCATGGTGCAGATGACAACTCAGCCGATGAGCTGCATCAGGAGCGCCTGTCGTCCTTGACACTGCCAGTGGGTGCTGCCTGCGTCGGCAAGCGGATCAGTCACCTGGCCCTACAGTCGACGGAGGTCCGCATTGTCAGCCTGCGCCGCGAAGGCGGAAAAGTTGTATCCATCGCACTGGATCCGGTGATTGAAGACGGTGACACGCTGGTTCTGTCAGGCAAGACTGAATCGCTGCTCCTGGTTGAGCAAAAACTGCTGCGCGGCTGACCCGGTAAGCCGCAGCAGCAGGAGCGCAAGGCACAATACAGATTTCAGCCTTCATCGATGCGCCATGCAAAACGTCAGCGTCAATCAATACCTCAGAGATCACATACGCACCGTGCCCGATTGGCCTGCGCCAGGGGTTCAGTTTCGCGACATCACGCCTTTGCTGCAGGAAGCCAAGGTATTTCGCGTATTGATAGATGCTTTTGTGCACCGCTACATGGGTCCGGAGATGCGCCCGGACGTGGTGGCTGGGCTGGACGCACGCGGCTTCATTCTCGGTGCCGTCGTGGCTTACGAATTGAATGTCGGCTTCGTTCCGATCCGCAAGAAGGGCAAGTTGCCGTTCACAACTGTGGAAGAAACCTATGAGCTGGAGTATGGCAGCGCAACCGTTGAACTCCATACTGACGCCGTCAAGCCCGGTGACCGGGTGTTATTGATCGACGACCTGATCGCGACGGGAGGCACGATGATGGCGGGCAAGAAGTTGCTCGAAAGACTCGGTGCCAGAGTCATGGAAGGTGCGGCCATTGTCGATCTGCCAGAGCTTGGTGGGTCCGACAAGTTGCGTGCTTCCGGCTTGCCGCTGTTCACCCTCGTGGATTTTTCCGGACACTGAACTACAGGTTATTTTCCAATGCAGAACTTGGAGAAGATCGTACCCAGGAGATCGTCGGACGTATATTCGCCGGTAATTTCGCTCAAAGCGTTTTGCGCCAGGCGAAGTTCTTCCGCAAGCAGATCCAGCGAGCCCGCAAGATCGACCAGATGCGTGTGAGCAGCCGTCAAGTGTTCCTGTACCCGTTGCAATGCTTGCAGGTGCCTTTGCCGTGAAATGTGGACACCCTCAGACGCAGATTGCCAACCGACCAGGGTCAGCAACTCGCGACGCAGGGCGTCCAGCCCGAGTCCCGTTTTCGCGGACAAGTTTAGTCCCGGCGAGTGACCTGTCTTGTTGACCACATCCACCTTGTTCCAGATGTCAATGACCGGTATTCTGTTGGACAGGTTTTCAGCCAGACGACCTGCAATGACGGCATCGTCGGCCCGGTAGGCCGCGTCGTCTGAGCGTGTCAGGTCGTGCAGGAACAAAACCACTTCGGCGGTTCCAATTGCGTCCCAGGCGTGTGAGATACCCACCTTCTCGACCTCATCGTCACTCTCACGAAGGCCTGCTGTGTCAATCACATGGACAGGCACGCCTTCTATCTGAATCGTTTGCTGTACCTTGTCGCGCGTAGTCCCGGCAACCGGGGTAACGATCGCCAATTCAGCTCCCGCCAAAGCGTTCAGCAAAGACGACTTTCCTGCATTGGGTTGACCAGCAATCACGACACTGATGCCTTCGCGCAAAAGCGCCCCCCGGTGTGCGCTTTGCAGCACAGTCTTCACCGTTTCCTGCAAACCCATCAATTGGCCGAGGGCATCTGCCTTTTGCAAGAAATCAATTTCTTCTTCCGGAAAATCCAGCGTTGCCTCAACCAGCGTGCGCAACTGGATCAAACGATCCCTCAATGCATTGACCTCACCCGAAAAAGCGCCTGCCAGCGATCGACAGGCACCGCGAGCAGCGGCCTCGGTGCTGGCATCGATCAAATCCGCAATGGCCTCGGCCTGGGCCAGATCGATCTTGCCGTTGAGGAAGGCACGTTCGGAAAATTCGCCCGGTTGCGCTACCCGCAAACCAGCCAGTTGCAGCTGCTTGCCATCATCAGCGAGCTGAGCGCCCGCTTCGATCACACGGGCCAGCAAGAGCTGCAGAACAACGGGTCCGCCATGCGCCTGCAACTCCAGCACGTCCTCGCCTGTGAAGGAGTGCGGTGCAGGAAAGTAAATCCCCAGGCCGAAATCTATGGCGTGCCCTGCAGAATCTAGAAAAGCGCCGTAGCGGGCCTGTCGCGGATGCAGTCGGCGTCCGCAGATCGCCTGCACCAAGGGCTCAAGCTGCTTGCCGCTGACCCGGACAATGCCAACCGCGCCTCGACCGGCTGCGGTGGCAATGGCCGCAATCGGATCCTGATGACGCGCGAGCACGCTTCAGCTCAAAACTTTGGCAGGTTGAACTGCGGGGGCACGCCCATTCGGGTATTGATAACCCACTGCTGCGCAATCGACAACACGTTGTTGGTGATCCAGTACAACACGAGTCCCGCCGGGAAGAAGAAGAACATGACGCTGAAAGCAAGCGGCATAAACCACATCATCTTGGCCTGCATCGGATCCGGCGGCGCCGGGTTGAGCGCGGTTTGTAGCACCGTGGTCAGGGTCATGACAATGGGCAGAATGTAATAGGGGTCCGGGGACGACAGATCATGAATCCACATCACCCAGGGCGCATTGCGCATCTCGACGCTGGACAAGAGCACCCAGTACAGGGCGATAAAGACCGGGATCTGGATCATGATGGGGAAGCATCCTCCCATCGGATTGACCTTCTCTTCGCGAT
>JBAXNI010000043.1:0-19985 GCA_037133835.1 Comamonadaceae bacterium
CATCCGAGCGCAGCACCCGGTTGATGCCTGGCTGACCCGCTTGCCCGCCGGCCATACCGAATGAAGGGTGGACGCGCCCGTTCGAGAGAATGCTGGCCGTCATCGGCTCCAGAAACCGGACCCTGCGCACGCCACCGCTACCGCCGTGCCAGTGTCCTGCCCCGCCCAAACCAGCTCGAATTTCATAGCTATCGAGGCGAACCGGAAAGCGGAACTCCAGCACCTCCGGGTCGGTCATGCGCGAGTTGGTCATGTGCGTCTGCACAACATCGGTACCGTTGAAGCCATCACCAGCACCAGAGCCCCCAGAGATCGTTTCATAGTACTGGTAGCGTGCATTGCCAAACGTGAAGTTGTTCATGGTGCACTGGCTGGCTGCCATTTCGCCCAAGGCGCCGTACAGCGCATTCGTGATGCAACTCGACGTTTCGACATTGCCTGCCACTACCGAGGCAGGTGGATTGGGGTTGAGCATGCAACCCTCGGGAATGACCACCGACAGGGGTTTGAGACAGCCGGCGTTGAGCGGAATGTCGTCATCGACCAGCGTGCGAAACACGTACAGGACCGCCGCCATGCAGACGGCTGTGGGCGCATTGAAGTTATTGCTCTGCTGCTTTGAGGTCCCGGTGAAGTCAATCACTGCGCTGCGCTCAGTTGCATTGACACGGATCGCAACCTGGATCTGTGCACCGTTGTCCAGCAGCAAGGTAAAGCTGCCGTCTTTCAGTCGTGTGATGACGCGCCGCACCGCCTCCTCTGCGTTGTCCTGCACATGGCGCATGTACGCCTGCACCATGTCGAGCCCAAAATGCTCAACCATCTTGCGCAGTTCCTGCACCCCTTTTTCGTTGGCAGCTATTTGCGCCTTCAAGTCGGCCAGGTTTTGCTGCGGGTTGCGTGAAGGGTATTCACCGCTTTGCAGCAGCGCAATGATCTGTGCCTCCTGCAGCACGCCGCGGTCCACCAGTTTGAAGTTGATGATCTGCACACCCTCTTCCTCGATGCGCGTGGAAAACGGCGGCATGGAGCCCGGTGTGGTGCCGCCGATGTCGGCGTGATGGCCGCGCGAGCCGACATAAAAAGTCGGCTTGTCGTTCAAGTACACCGGCGTGATGACCGTGATGTCAGGCAGGTGTGTGCCGCCATGGTAGGGGTCGTTCAGCACAAAGACATCGCCGGGTTGCATGGTCCCGGCGTTTTCACGAATCACGGTCTTGATGCTCTCGCCCATCGAGCCCAGGTGCACCGGCATGTGCGGGGCATTGGCAATCAGGTTGCCAGCCGCGTCAAACAGCGCACAGCTGAAGTCGAGCCGTTCCTTGATGTTGACCGAGTAGGCCGTGTTCTGCAATTGCAGTCCCATCTGCTCGGCGATGTTCATGAAAAGGTTATTGAATACTTCGAGCAATACCGGATCGACGCTGGTGCCGGCGGCAAATTTCACGCTGCGCGGAAGATGGCGCAGCAGTGACAGGTGATCCAGTTCGGTCACGCTGGCCTGCCAGCCGGGCTCGATCACGGTGGTCGCGTTCTTCTCCGCGATGATGGCCGGGCCCATCACCATGTCGCCCGGGCGCAGGTCCTCGCGCAGCACGAGCGCCGCGTTCACCCACTTGCCGCCGCTGTACATGGCCACCGTCTCACGCACCGCGCCGCAGGCGTGCAGATCACGCACAGCGTGCAATGCCTGACGCGGCTCGGTCGGTGCATCGCCCGCCACAACCGCTTCGACAGAAACGGCCTCCACCACCAGCGCCTTGCCTTGCATCAGAAACGAGAAACGCTGCCTGTAAGCCGCCTCAAATCCCCTTTGAATCGATGCCAGAACCGATTCTTGCGAGTTGCCAGCAAACGCAGCACAAGGCACCACCAGCGCAGCATCGCTGCCTTCGTAGCGCACATGCACACGCCGGTGCACGACCACGGAGCCCTGGCTGACCTGCTGACGTACCAGTTCTTCCCGCGCCTGCGCCGCCAATCGATCAAGCTGGGCGCCGATGTGCGACAGCGCTGGCGCACCGAGCTTGAGTTCGACTGATTGTTCGCGAATCACATTCTGGTCCGCCAGGCCCATGCCGTAGGCCGACAAGACGCCCGCCAGCGGGTGCACAAAGACGCGCGTCATGCCCAGTGCGTCTGCCACCAGACAGGCGTGCTGACCGCCGGCGCCGCCGAAACACTGCAGCGTGTAACGCGTCACGTCATAGCCGCGCGCTACCGAGATTTTCTTGATGGCGTTGGCCATTTGCTGCACGGCGATGCTTATAAAGCCCTCTGCCACATCCTCCGCAGCGCGCCCGGTCTGCGCCGCCACGGCCGCAAACTTTTCACGCACCACGTCGCCGTCCAGTGCTTCATTGGCCGACGCGCCAAAGACCTTGGGGAAATAGCGCGGAACAATCTTGCCCAACATCACGTTGGCATCGGTCACCGCCAGCGGTCCGCCACGGCGGTAACTCGCCGGCCCCGGATTGGCGCCGGCGCTCTGCGGTCCGACGCGAAAGCGCGAGCCATCAAAAGCCAGAATCGACCCGCCACCAGCCGCGACGGTGTGAATGCTCATCATCGGTGCGCGCATGCGTACACCGGCGACCTGGGTCTCGAACTCACGCTCGAACTCGCCAGCGTAATGCGAGACATCAGTGGAAGTGCCGCCCATGTCAAAGCCGATCACCTTCTCGATGCCGGCCATCGCTGCCGTGCGCGCCATGCCGACGATGCCACCGGCCGGACCACTCAAGATGGCATCCTTGCCCGCAAAGGCGTGGGCGTCCGTCAAACCACCGGAGGACTGCATGAAGAACAGTTTCACGCCAGGCATCTCCTGCGCCACCTGTTGCACGTAGCGTTTGAGAATCGGCGACAGGTAGGCATCCACCACCGTCGTGTCACCGCGACTCACCAGCTTCATCATTGGGCTGGTCTCGTGCGACGTGCTGATCTGCGTGAAACCAACTTCAGCCGCAATGCGCCGGGCTGCCACCTCATGTGCCGTGTAGCGGTAGCCGTGCATGAAGACGATCGCTACCGAGCGCAGACCGCGCTGGTACTGCGTCAACAACTGTGCCTCCAGATGCGCCTCGTCCAGCGGCTCGATCACATCACCATGGGCGCCACAACGCTCCCGCGCTTCGACAACCGCGCTGTACAGGAGTTCGGGCAGCACAATGTTGCGCTCAAAGATGCGAGGCCGGTTTTGGTACGCGATGCGCAGCGCATCCCGAAAGCCCTTCGTGGTGACCAGCAGTGTCGGCTCGCCCTTGCGTTCAAGCAGTGCATTGGTGGCCACCGTCGTGCCCATTTTTACGCAGTCCACCTGCTCCGGCGTCACCGCCTGCTCCGGGCGCAGGCCGAGCAGATGGCGGATGCCGGCCACGGCGGCGTCGCGGTACTGCTCCGGGTTCTCGCTCAGCAGTTTGTGTGTAACCAGCGAGCCATCCGGGCGACGCCCCACCACGTCAGTGAAGGTGCCGCCCCGGTCAATCCAGAACTGCCAGCGCTTTCGTTCCATTGTCTTGTTGATGTCTTGCATCGTCGCTAAAGGCCCATGTACGCTTTTCTGATGCGCTCGTCATGCAGCAATGTCTGCCCAGCACCTTCCATGACGATACGACCAGTCTGAATGACATACCCGTAATGCGCAATATTCAACGCCTTTTGCAGGTTCTGTTCGACCAGAAGCACTGACACACCGGTTGCATTCACCTGCTGGATCACGTCCAGCACCTTGGTCACGAATTTGGGGGCAATACCCCAGGAGGGTTCGTCGAGCATCAGCAGTTTGGGCCTGGCCATCAGTCCCCGCGCAATCGCGAGCATTTGCTGTTCGCCACCGCTCAAGGTACCCGCCGACTGCGTCGCGCGTTCCCTCAGGATCGGAAACAGAACCAGCATCTCTTCCACGCTGTTTGCCACTTCATGTCGATCCATGCGTGTGAACGCACCGAGTTCCAGATTTCGCTGCACCGTGAGACGCGGAAAGAGTCGCCGCCCCTCCGGTACCAGGGACAAGCCAAGGGGCACTCGCTGATGCGCAGGCATGCGGTGAATCGCGGCACCATTGAAAGTAATGCTGCCAGCTGCCGCGGCATTCAAACCGGCCACGGCACGCAGGGTCGTTGACTTGCCGTTGCCATTGCCACCAACCAGCGCCACAATTTTTCCAGCGTCGACCTTCAGACTGACATCAGAAACCGCCAGCACGTCGTCGTAGCAGACTTTCAGATGCGAGATTTCGAGCACCATCAATCTCCCAGGTAAGCCGTGATCACTTTCGGATCATTCGACACCTCTTGCGGAGTGCCCTCGGCGATCTTCACACCACGATCCAGCACCACGATCTTGTCAGCGATCGGCATGATGCCCTCCAGCACATGCTCCACAATCAGGCAGGCGATGCCGCGGTCGCGGATTTTCAGCACCACGTTGACCGCTTCGCGAACTTCAGACGGATTCAAACCCGCCATGACCTCATCCATCAGCAGGATGCGCGGCTCTATCGCCAGCGCCCGCGCCACGGCCAGACGCCGCTGCTCACTGATGGTCATGCTCGCAGCTGGCTTGTCAGCAAAGCGCTCCAGATTGACGAAAGCCAGCCACTTCATCGACGCAACCCGGGCGCTGGTGACCCTGTGCTGCAACAGCATGGCGGCCGTCATCACGTTCTCGCAGGCAGTCATGCTGGTGAAGGTTCGTGCGACCTGAAAGGTGCGGGCCACGCCGGCCCTTGCGCACACTTCCGGCGGCAGTCCTGCGATATTTCGTCCCCCGAGCAAGATGCTGCCGGAGTCCGGTGCAAAAAAGCCCGCAACGCAGTTGAACAAGGTCGTCTTACCGGCCCCGTTAGGTCCGATCAAACCCACAATCTGGCCAACGTCGACGTCGAACGAAACATCCTGGTTGGCTGTCAACCCACCGAATCGCTTGCTGACGCCGCTCACCTTCAGCAGACTCATGGGGTCTCCCCGTTCGGCGCTTGCTGCGCGGCGGCATGCGCCGCGAGCTGACGCGAAGCATCGGCCCGCGCAGCACGACGACCTCTGAAATTGCGCAGCCAGCCGATGAGACCGGTTGGGTAAAAAATGGCGATGACAATGATCAGGCTCGCGTAGATCACAACGTCCGTGCCGCGTCCGGTAGCACCAAAAATGATTCTCGTAAATTCTTCAATACAGGTCAGTACGACCGCTCCGACAACGGGTCCGAGCAGCGTGCCGACACCGCCGAGGATGGCCACCAGCGCCATCTTGATCGACAGTGCAGTGGACAGCACCGAGTTGGGGTCGACATACAACTCCTTCTGCGCATACAGGCTGCCACCAATGGCGGTAAAGAAGGCACTGACCGAAAGGGCAATCTGTTTGTAGCGTGCAATGTTGATGCCAATGCTGCGCGCGGCATCCGGTTCGTCCTTGATGGCCCGAAAGTAGTAGCCGAGATAGCTGCGCTCTATCCACCAGTTGGCTGCGAGTGTCAGCAGAAGCAAGCCCAGCGCCAGCCAGTAGTAGGGCTGCTTGGTGGCAAAGTTCATCCACAGCCAGCCCTGCTTGTCCATGGGAACATAAAGCCCCACCGCAGCACCACCGTATTCCCATTCGGTGAAGAAGATCTGCACCAGTTCGGCCACGGCAATCGTGGCCATCGCAAAATAGTGACCCTTCAGGCGAAAGCATGACCAGCCAAATGCCAGGCTCAAGAACGCCGCGATCACGCCGCCCGAAACAACGCCAATCCAGGGATTGACGCCAAATTTGATCAGCAACAAGGTTGACGCATAAGCGCCCAGGCCATAAAACGCTGCATGACCCAGCGACACCTGCCCAGCATAACCACCCACCAGATTCCAGGCCACCCCGACCTGCGCCGCCATCAGCACCAGTATTGCCGTATTTAGATGGGACGAATCAATCATTGACGGCAACAGCATTGCAGCCAGCAGCGCGGCAACGGCAAACAGGTAGTTCCTCATGATGGTCAGGCCTTGCCCATCAAGCCCTGCGGGCGCCACATCAGCACACCGAGAAACAGCACCAGCACAATCGCGGTCTTGTACTGTGGCCCCAGCAACAAACCGCCCATCACCTCGATCACGCCTACCAGAATGCCGGCCCAGAAGGCTCCCGTCACGCTACCAAAACCGCCCAAATTTACAACCACAAACGCGATCAGGATGAAATTTGCACCCACGTCCGGGAAGATCGGAAAGAATGTTGCCAACAATACGCCGGCAGCCCCGGCGCAGGCCGCGGCAATTCCCCATGCGAGCGAGAACATCCGGTCAGAGTCAATCCCCATCAGGCGCGCCGCTTCCTTGTCCGAAGCAGTGGCCTCCAGCGCGGCACCGAGCCGGGTCCGTGTCAAAAAGAAATGAATCAGGCCGGTCACCAGGATCGCGCCGAGACCCGCAACCAACTGTGGTTTGCCAAGCTGGATACCAAGGAGCTTGACGGTGCCGCTGACCGACGAATTCTCGATGGAGCGGAAATCGGACTTCCAGAAGAACTGCGCAACACCGCGCAGCAGGATCATGATGCCAAACGTCGTAAATATCTGCGAAAGCATGGGTGCATTGATGATGCGGCGAATCACCAGTTTGTACAGCAGCACGCCAAACGCAAACAGCATCATGATGGTCAGGGGCAGCGTGATCATCGGGTCCAGCGCATAGAGCGAAAACAGCCAGAAGCTCGAGTACATGCCCAGCATGAGGAACTCGCCATGCGCAAAGTTCACTATATCCATGACGCCAAAAATCATCGTGAGGCCGATCGCCACCAGTGCGTAGATCAATCCGATCAGCACACCGGAAGCGAGCGTCTGAAGCAGAATTTCGGCGGTCATGCGGAGACGCTCACAATCAGTTCGTCTCAGTCCTTACTTGCGCTGCTCCCACTTGGGCATCGGCCAGACAACGTCACGCGCAGCCATGTTGAAGGGCCATACGGTGTTGTACTTGCCGTCAATGATCTGCACCAGGATGCCCTGACCCAGCGTGTTCTGGCCGCTTGCATCGAACTTCACACCCTTCCACGGCATGATCAGTTTGTTGCCGGGGAGATCCGTGGCCACCAGTGCCTTGCGGATCGCTTCCGCATCGGTCGAGCCGGCACGGTTGATGGCATCTGCCATCACCATCAGTCCGGTAAACGTGCGCGATGAGTTTCCGGTAAAGTTGATTTTGTAGCGGCTATTGAACAGATCGTTGACCTGCTTGATCAGCGGATTGCGTGTCGCCAGATCAAGCGCCCAGACTTCGCGCGTGATGATGTAATCAGCGTCCTTGCCGAGCGTCTTGATGAAATCGGTGTCGGTGAAGCCCGCATTGTTGGCCAGAATCATGTCAGGCGAGAAGCCCAGTTCCTTGTAGGTCTTGATCGACAGGATGGCGTCCGCCGTATAGGACGACTGCATCACCAGATTCGGATTCGCCGCCTTGAGTGTCTGTACCTCGGAGGTCAATTGCGTGGTCTTGGCCGGATACACGACCTGCTTGACCATGCTGTACTTGAACTCGGGCGCCAGTTTGGCCTGCAGCTTGGTGGTCTCGGTGCCCCACAGACCGTTTTCATTCAAGGAGGCGATGGCACCTGGCTTGATGCCCTTCTTGGCCTCAAGTTCCTTCAGGAATTCGAAGGCATTGTGGACAAACAGATCATCATGCGGTGTAGTGCGGAAAAACCATTTGAAATTGCGTTGCGTCAGTGACGCCGACGATGACTCTGGGTTGACAAAGGGAATCCCGGCGCGCTCCGCAACCTGGCTCGCCGTAGCGGTCACGGCACTGTTATAGGCGCCGACGATGGCCACGACTTTTTCCTGTGTAATCAGGCGCTCGGCTTCGGTGGCGCCGGTCTGGGGGTTGGCCTGGTGGTCGGCAAACACCAGCTTGATCTTGGCGCCCTTAAGATTGGGTAACCCCTTGCCGGCAGAGAATGGCAAGTCGGGAATGCCCGGCGCGCCATTGTTGATGATATCGGTAGCCAGTTCCAGCGCGCTGCGCAGTTCGGCACCGACGGCAGCGCCCGGGCCGGTCAGAGGGTAGATCACACCAATCTTGATTTCCTGCTGGGCCTGTACACCCAGGCAGATGCCTGCACCAGCAACGGCTGCAGCGATTCGGGACCACAAGAATTTCTTCATTTAAGGACTCCATGTAAAAGAATTGAGATTAGCATCAAAAGGCCGCGATTTGCCGATTCAGAAGGTCTGTGATGAGCATCGCACCTGGAGCGTGCGTGATGCAGAACTCGGGTCGCGCCTGAAGCAGCGCCGCCTGTGGCGTAACGCCGCAGGCCCAGAATACGGGAACCTCATCAGGCATCACAGCGACAGCATCGCCGTAATCAGGCGCGTCCAACTGCGTGATGCCGATCAACGAAGGATCTCCCAGATGCACAGGTGCGCCATGTACACTCGGAAAGCGCGAAGTCACCTGCACTGCGCGAATCGCAGCCGCCGCCTTCATCGGACGCATCGACACCACCATCGGACCATGAAATATGCCGGCCGCCTGGGTCTGGATGTTGGTGCGGTACATGGCGACATTCTTGCCTTCTTCGATATGCCGCAGCGGCAAGCCAGCTTCCAGCAATGCCTGCTCGAACGAGAACGAACAGCCCAGAACAAAAGTCACCAGATCAGCGCGCCACAGGGCCTTTATATCAGTCGGCTCATTGACCACTTCGCCGTCTCGCCAGACACGGTAACGTGGCAGATCGGTGCGAATGTCAATATCCGCGCCCAGCCCCGGCAACAGGTGCTGGCCCGGCTCCGACACAGCGAGCAGCGGACAGGGTTTGGGGTTGCGTTGGCAATAGCGAAGGAAGTCCGCCGCCAGTATTTCCGGAAGGATGACAACGTTGCCCTGAACATGGTCACTGGCCAGTCCACTGGTGTGGAGGGCCCAGGTGCCCTCACGAATCAGCGTGCGCACATGCCGCGCATTCGCCGTGCCCTGAGCACCAAAAACCGACACCGCATACTCCAGAAAAGAACTCACTTCATTTTTCCAATTCGCAGATCATTTCCATGACGATGGGCGGATTGTGGAAGTAGATATAGGGTTTCGCAAATTGAAACTTCTTTCGTCCCAGCATCGATTTTTTCGATTTTCAGGGTTTACCCTTTGTCGTCTTTTTTGGCGCCTTCGAGGTGGCTTCCACAAAGGCAAATGCTGATTTGACTACTTCTTCGACGGCTTGTGAAGTTGGGTCGGTCCGGTAACTTGCGTGAATCGGCAAGGACTGCAGTCGCGCGTCGCAGCTGAGCAGTTTCAGGGAGGCAAAGCCTGTCAGACGCTGCACAGCGGCGCAGGGCAACAAAGCCACCCCAAAGCCGCCCTGAACCAACTGCACCATCGCCGAGATTGACGAAATCGCGTGCACTCTCTTGGGTTCAAGCTTGTGTTGGCGAAACAAATCAAGCAGCGCGACATGCGGCTGCGATCCCTTCTGGAAGGTTAGCAACTCCATGTCCGCAAACTCCTCGAGTCTGTATTTCCGCTTCTTGTGCAGCGCCGAATGGCCAACAAATGCCATGGGCATCGGTGGCAAAGCGTGGTTTCGCACACCGTCGGCCGATGCGGGCAATACCGCAAAAACGAGGTCGAGCGTGCCACGCCGGACTTGATCCGTCAGGATCGGAGTCGTCTCGACGGCCAGTTCAAGCTCGAGTCCTGGTTGATCCTTGCGCAGTTTTTCCAACCATGGGATCAGCCATGAATGGAGCACCGACTCAATGGCGCCAATTCGCATCGATACGGCCATTGGCGCACCGGAGCCCATTTCGACTTTGACTTCGCGTTGCAGTTCCAGCAGTTTGTGGGCATAGACCAAAAATCTCGCGCCAGCACTTGTCAGCTTGAACTGCTTGTCACGCCGATCCAGCAAGGGCACGCCCAGTTCTTCCTCCAGAGTGGAAATCCGACTGGACATCGCAGACTGTGTCAAAAACAGCTTATCCGCAGCCTTCGATATGCTCTTGAGCGATGCGACCCAATAGAAGGCTTCAACAAAACGCAGGTTCATGGCGAATCAAAAGCAGGTTAACGGTGAAGCCTCGGTACCCGGGCCGCTGCCCTATGATAGAGCCTCATGATGTCCGTCCTCGCCATTTGTATCGGCGCCTGCCTCGGCGCTCTTGCGCGCTGGGGCTTGGGTCTGTGGCTCAATCCCGGCGCTGCCATCCCATTGGGTACGCTGGCTGCCAATCTGATTGGCGGCTATCTGGTTGGCGTTTGCGTTGCCGTCTTTCAGGGTCTGCCCGACCTGGACCCGATCTGGCGCCTGGCGCTGGTCACAGGCTTTCTTGGCGCGCTCACAACCTTCTCAAGCTTTTCGGCTGAGGTTGTCGGCATGCTGGGGCAGCAGCGCTACGCACTGGCCTTTGGCACCGCCGCGCTGCACCTGTTTGGCTCGTTGCTGCTGACGGTGGCGGGGATTCAGAGCGTGACGCTGTTTGCGGCGTCACGGACCTGAGACCCCGTTTCGAGTTGGGGACAGAGCAAGCTCAGTCGCTTCGCTCCTGTAGCCTTGGTCTTTCCCACAAGGCTTTACAAATCAAACCTGATCCCCTGCGCCAGCGGCAGCGTGCTGCCGTAGTTGATGGTGTTCGTCGCGCGCCGCATATAGGCTTTCCAGGCATCCGAGCCGGATTCCCGGCCACCGCCGGTTTCCTTCTCGCCGCCAAAAGCGCCACCGATTTCGGCCCCGCTGGTGCCGATGTTGACGTTGGCAATGCCGCAGTCGGATCCGCGCGCGGAGGTAAAAATTTCTGCCTCGCGCAGATCCTGCGTGAAGACGGCGGATGACAAACCGTGACTGACCGCGTTGTTGATGGCGATGGCTTCATCAAAACTGTCATAGGGCACCACGTACAGAATCGGCGCAAAAGTCTCCTGCAACATCGGTCCGGTCTGCGCAGCCAGTTCAACAATGGCCGGACGCACGTAAAACGCCGCCGCATCTCCCACCAGTTCACGATTCCCAAAGTGCACCTTGGCACCGGCCTGGCGTGCGCGCTCCAGCGCCTGTTGCATGGTCTCAAAGGCCCGCTGATCAATCATCGGACCTACCAGCGTGCCGGCGGCCAGCGGGTCACCGACTGGAAGGCGCTCAAAGACCCGCACCAGCGAGGCGACCAGTACCGCATAGGCGGAGCGATGCACGATCAGCCGGCGCAAACTGGTGCAGCGCTGTCCGGCGGTGCCCGCTGCCGCAAACGCCACGCCGCGCACCACCAGTTCCAGATTGGCCGATGGGCAGACGATGGCCGCATTGTTGCCACCGAGTTCCAGCAGTGACCGCTTGAACAGCGAGGCGCAGGCCACGCCCACGGCGCGCCCCATGGCCGTGGAGCCAGTGGCGCTGACAAGTTTCACAACCGGATGCGACACCAGCGCCTCGCCGACCGCTCGTTCACCCATCAATAACTCAGTCAAACCGACCGGGTCGACGCCCTGTTCGCTGGCAGTTTTGAGCAACAGCCCTGACAGCGCCAGCGCAGACAAGGGCGCTTTCTCTGACGGTTTCCAGACCAGCGTGTTGCCACACACGAGCGCCAGCGCTGCGTTCCAGGCAAAGACCGCCATTGGAAAATTGAAGGCAGAAATGACTCCCACCACGCCCAGCGGATGCCAGGTCTCCAGCAACTTGTGCTCGGGCCGCTCACTGGCGATTGTCAGGCCGTAGAGTTGGCGCGACAGGCCGACCGCGAACTCGCAGATGTCCACCACTTCCTGCACCTCACCCAAGCCCTCCTGCACGATCTTGCCGGTCTCCAGCGTGATCAATCGGCCGAGCGACTCCTTGTGGCGCCGCACCGCTTCGCCAAAGGCGCGCACCAGTTCGCCGCGCTTGGGAGCCGGTACCTCGCGCCAACTCAGGCTGCGTGCCTGCGTGCGAGCGATGGCGGCATCGACCTGCGCCTCGCTGCTGACCGCCACCCGCGCCAGCGCACTCCCGTCAATGGGCGTGCGAACTTCCATGCCGTCCGCGCTGTCGGGCGGGGCGGCAAGTCCCAGGGTTCTGAAAATGGTTTGGACGTCAGTGCCGTGCGACATAGTGCCTTTCGATCAGGAATCAGCTTAGCATGACACCGACGCTTTTACGCAAACCCGTGCATCACCCTGCTCTCGTGCTCCTGCACCTTGAACTGATTGAAGCGCGGCAGGAACTTGTCCCAGTCGATGATGTGGCTGTCGAGCTCGGGGCCGTCGACGCAAGCGTGCTTGCGCACCATCTTGCCGGCAATCGTCACCGGCACCATGCAGGCGCCGCACATGCCGGTGGCGTCCACCATGATCGAGTTCAGGCTGGCCACGGTCTTGACACCGTAGGGCTTGGTCAGGTCGCTCACGGCGCGCATCATCAGCGGCGGGCCGATGGTGACCACTTCGGCAATTTTGCGGCCCTTGCTCGTCATGCCGTCTTTCAGCATGGCTTCCAGCGGCGTCGTGACAAAACCCTTCTCGCCAAAGCTGCCGTCGTTGCTGGTGTAGATGACGTCAAGCTGATCGCCGAACTCAGCCTTCAGGCCGGCAACGCGCTCGCCGTCCTTCACCCAGAACAGCAGGCCGGAGTTACGGAAACCGGCAATCAGCGTCACGTGGTTGCCCAGGCGCAGATGCGCACGCATGATGGGGTAGACCGGCGGCAAGCCCAGTCCACCCGCGGTGAAGACTACCGTCTGTTGCCCTTCGTAGCGGTGCAGTGCGCTGGGCAGACCCAACGGCCCGGCAATGCCGGTAAACGAATCACCCACCGACATCTTGTTGATGGCAATGCTGCTGCTGCCCATGGCTTGGACCACCAGACAGATGGTGCCCTTGCTGGCGTCCCAGTCAGCCAGCGTGAGCGGAATCAGCTCGCCTTTTTCCCAGGGCAAGACACGCACAAACTGCCCGGCTTGCGCCGACTTGGCCACCAGCGGTGAATGCACGATGAACTCGACGATGCCGTCGGCCAGTTCGATCTTTTCAAGGATGGTCTGGGGCGCTGCACCCAGCCCGGTGTAGTACTGCGCCCCGCGGACCATGGTCCGGATCTCTGCAGGTGTGAGGTTGATGTCGCCCACAATCTCGCGTGCCGCCGCCTGGCCGTCACCGGCTGCGCGAATCGCAGTGGAGCCACCGCGGGTGGCGTCGCCACCCGAGTAGACGCCAGCCAGCGAAGTTTCCTGCGAGCCGTCGGGCACATCGATGGTGCCCCACTTGGTGGTCTTCAGGCTCGGTTCGGATTCGCGGATGATGGGGTTGGGTGTGTTGCCCAGCGCCATGATGACCAGGTCCACCGGCATTGATTCGATCTTGCCGGTGCTGACCGGGCTGCGCCGGCCGCTGGCATCGGGCTCACCCAGGGCGATCACGTCGAGCTGAGCATGCGTCACAAAGTGCGTTTTGTCGTCACCCAGAAACTCATTGGGGGCGCGCAACTCCATGAGCTTGATGCCTTCTTCCAGGGCGTGGTGCAGTTCTTCCACGCGCACCGGCATTTCGGACTGCGTGCGCCGGTAAACAATCGTCACATCGCCGCCGAGCCGGCGCGAAGTCCTGGCCGCGTCCATGGCCGTGTTGCCACCGCCAATCACGATGACGCGCTTGCCACGGGTCTCGGGCAGCGGCGTTTCATAGTCCTTGTGCAGACCCTGCATCAGATTCACCCGGGTCAGGAACTCGTTGGCCGACATCACGTTGAGCAGGTGCTCGCCCGCCACGTTCATGAAACGCGGCAAACCGGCGCCCGTGCCAATAAACACTTTCCAGAAACCGGCCTTCTTCAGGTCTTCGATGGTGGCGGTCTTGCCTACCACAAAGTTGGCGACAAACTTGCCGCCGAGCAGCTTGATCTTGCCCACCACATCATCGATCAGTTCATTGGGCAGACGGAACTCGGGGATGCCGTAGCGCAGCACGCCACCCAGCGCGTGAAAGGCCTCAAACACCGTCACCGGGAAACCCTCAGAGGCCAGCAGATAGGCGTTGATCAGACCCGCAGGCCCGGAGCCCACCACCGCGACTGGCGGCTTGTCGGCCTTGGCCCAGGGATCGGGAAAGCCGGCAAAGCGCGCCGCGATACCTTCGGCGTTGACGAGCTTTTCGCGCTGCGGCAGATACCACTCGATCTGACCGATCTCGATCGGCAACTTCTTGTGTTTGCAGACACCCTGACACTGCAACTCCTGCGGGCAAACGCGGCCCGTCACATTGGGCAAGGGGTTGCAGTTCTCGATCAGTTCCATCGCCTCGCGAAATCGCCCGGTACCCAGCAGCTCCAGCATTTCGGGAATATGAATCTTGACCGGACAACCACCCTTGGGTTCAAACTTGCCAGCCACGTGCACGCCAACTTCGCAGGGCTTGTCCTTGCACTGCTTGTCGCGCAACGCCTCCAGCCAGACAAACATCTCGACTTCGCGCGCGCTGTAGCCGAGATTCATGTAGCCCAGGTAGCCCTGATTGACCAGACCGAAGTCATGCGAGCGCTCTTCGGCATCGCGCATATAGGGCGGAATGGAACGCTCTACCGGCCAGTTGAAGGACAAACCCTTGAACATCGGGTAGCGCTCCGACAGATGGAGTTCGATGGCGCGTATGAACTTTCGCTTGAGCCGCAGCGGCACGTTCCAGACAAAGCGCATCAAAACCTTGCTGGCGTCGTCGTCACGCAGCAGCAGAGCCCACATGGTGCGGATGAATTCGGCGCTGAGTTCCTCCTGCTGAAACTCCCACACCATGGCGTTGGTGCCATCGGCGATGAACATGTCACGAAACGCCTGCGGCTCGCTCAGCAAGCGCCGGCGCAACAGGTTGAGTTGGTGGTGAAAGTTCTCGACTTCGGGCGATTGTTCCAGCGCGTCAAGCTGCGAGCGTGTGCTCTCGATCGTGCTGCTGGCCTGCAGGTAACGCTGCAGATCCTCGCCACTGCGGGGGGTCAGGTTTTCGCTGCTCATCGAATGATCTCCGAATCACAATTGGCAACAACACGCGCGATGCGGCTCTTCAATTCTGGGGTGACCTTGACTTTGGCCAGCGCGCCGGGAATGAGCTGGGCAACTTCCTTGCTCTCGCCGTCCACCACGATGCGTGTCTTCTCGAACAGTTCCGGCAAGTCCTGATAACAGGTCTTGCAATCCGTGCATTTCACCTGATCGGCCACGTCATAAGTCACCAGCGCATCGACTGCTGCGGTCGCAGCGCCTGCGGGTGCCGCCGCGCCGGCGACCGGCGTGATGGGAATCGTGCGCGCAGCGGCGACTGGCGCTTTGCTGGAAGCAGCGAGTTCCGACATGGCACGGGCAAACGTGTCGAGCGACGAGTCGCGTAGCGTCACCGAATCCTGGTACTGCGCCTGCAAGGACTCGATGTCGGCGCGATGCGTCTCGTCGAGCTTGGCCACATGCTGACCATCGAGGAACTGCAGCAGATGCCAGTACTTGCGGCGCTCTTCCACCAGCGCGATGATGGCCTGCGTCACTTCAATTTTCTGCAGGCGCTTCTTCGCGTCAGTGGACCAGATGAAGGGCTTGATGCCCTGCCTATCATCCTTGGCCAGTTCAACGTAGGCTTCCACCGGCATCGCGTTGACCTCGTCAGCACCGAGCTTGTGAAACTGCTTCTTGAAGCGGATTTCGCCAAGCGCGAAGTGCGCCGGCGTCAGCGCCGTGCTCAGGAGCTTGAGCTGACCGGCATCGTCGATGTATTCCAGCGTGCTGCTGGCCCAGGTCTTTTCCGGCTCCGGGTTGCCTTCAAGAGAGAACCAGTCGTGCAGATTGCTGCCACGGCGCGGGTCGTGCACAAAGACCGGGTTCATGCGGCTCTGCACAGCCAGACGTGAGCGCTCGGACGAGGCCGCGTCGCCAATGCCGTGCTCACCCTGGCAGGGTGTGTAGACATCCATCAGCGCCGGACCATCGGTGTAGGTGAGGCATTCCATCGTGTTCTTCAGGAAGTGGCCCTGCAGCGAGGTGCTGGTGGCGCAGACGAAGACATTGGAATGGAAGGCCGCTATCAGGCCGAGTTCCTTGCGCGACTCGTGCTTGCCAGTGGCCGCGCTGCCATAACGCGCCAGATCGGAATCCTGGCCGATGAAGCTCGATGTTGAAGCCTGTCCGCCAGTATTGGAGTACGACCCGGTATTGAGCACGAGCACCTTCAGCGGCGTCCCGCTCATCAGGATGCGCGAGAGAGCGCCAAAACCAATGTCGTAAGTGGCGCCGTCGCCACCGACCGTGATCACCGTGGGCATCAGGCCAAGTTCGGCAACACTGAACTGCTCCCAGGACAGCATGCGCAAGTCCTGCTCGTGGGTCCTGGCGTCATAGGCATCGGCCAATTCGAGCCGGGCCACGCGCTGTGCGCGCACATCGGCGACGGTCTGCGCAGCAATACCCTCGAAGATGCCCTTGGCCAGCGGCTGCGCGTCCTGGAACAGGCTGTTGACCCAGGGATCGTTGTAGCAGTTGAAAGGGAAAGTGGACGCGTAAACGCTGCTGCATCCGGTGGAGTTGGCCACCACAGCACCAGACGGGCCATTGCCACTGGGGCCACTCTCGAACAGGTAGAGACGCTTTTCCAAAGTAGCGATCAGGGCACCAATGCGCTCTGCCCTCGCGGAGTCGGCGCTGGCGAGTGCCGCCTGCTTGGCGCCGAGGTCTGCGATCAGGGCTTCGAGCTCATGGATATGTTCACGTTGGCGTTTGCTTGTGATGGCCTGGTTCGTGGCCATCACGAGACGGATGGCTGTGACCTCACCGCAACCGCGGCAGGCGCCGTGACCGCCGGTGGTCGAATAGTAGTTCGAGCGGTCCAGCAACAGGCGCTTGATTTCGCCGTCGGGCTTGATGGCACCGTCGACAAAGCGCGCTGGTGTATTGGGCAGCTTGCCCATGACATCAAAACGCTGCTGCAGGACTTGCAACACGGCTGCATCCTGTTCGCGCGCCACCAAAGCGCCCGGTCCACAGACCTCGATGCACTCCAGACACCCTGTGCACTTCCAGGGGTCCACATTGGCCGCGAACAATCCGCCACTGCCGGTCCTGGCTTTTTCCATGGCATCAAAGAAGGGCCTTGTGCGTGCCACCGGATACAGCGCCAGCACGTCGATCAGTTTGTTGACATTGCGCAGCAGCGTCACGTTGTCGGTTTCCAGATGCGTCGCGGCATCGGCCAGCAACTCGTGCAAGGCGCGAGCTTCCTTGGTCTGGCGATAACTCTCACGCACGGCTTCGGACAAAGCATAGGCGTGACCACGCAGGGCTTCGGCCTGCGCCGCCGTGATGTCGAGTTCCTTGATGCCGCCCAGCAGCAAGTCGTGAATCTCGTGCACCACATTCGGAATGGCGGCGTCCGGACAAACCAGCGCGCACTCCATGCAACCGGTGCAGAGCTCTGGCTTGAACTCAGGCACGGTGCGCCGGAACAGACCTTTGTCTTTGGCACCCGCGCTGCCCGCCGGCATGAACAGGCCGGTGCCTGGCAGCACGGGAGCTTCACCCAACGCGCCCTCACGGAAAGGTTTGAGAACCATGTCGTCGTAGTACTCGGCATCGAACATGCCAGCGCAGCCCGACGGGCCCGCGCTCTGACACTGCACCGCCGACAGCGACGCATTGTGAATTTGAATCGGTGCCGGCTTGGCGTCGATCAGCGCGAAGGCGGGCAGCTCATAGTCAACCTTTTGCGTGGCCTCAATGCCTTCGCGGATCACGGCCATATTGCCGTCGGTCACTGCACCCCCTTTGCCGCCAAACTTCTTGGAGATCTGCTGCCGCACTTTCTCCAGAATCGCGGCCGCATCAGCACCCGCGGACACCTGATGCACATGGCCGGCGACAGCGCCGATGAAGGCAATACCCATCATGCGCGTGGCGAGTTCCGGTGTTGGCGCATTCTTCTTGGCAACGGCAAAAGCGTCGACGATGAAGAAGCGGATCTTCCGGTCTCGAATGGTCTGCCGCGCCTTGAGAGGCAGCTCAGCCCAGACTTCTTCGGCGGTCGCGCTGGACTGCAGGATGAAGGTGCCGCCCGCCACCAAGCCAAGCAGCGGATTGGTGTGGCTGAAGACCTTGTGATCGGGCGCAATGACGACTTCCACGTCTTCGAGCTCGGCGTTGGTGATCTTGACCGGTTCCGGACTCAGCGTGATGTAGTAGTTGGTCGGCGCACCGCTTTTCTCGGAGCCGTATTTGGGTGCCGACTTCGAGTGCATATTGAGCACACCCGCCAGGATGTCGGTCAGCAGCTTGCCCGATGCGATGGTGCCGTAGCCACCGATCGAATGAAAGCGCACGCGGAAACCTGCGTCCGGTAGCAGCTTCGGATTGGGAAGCGTCTGCAGCGCCATCGGTTCGGTCTCGGGATAAGCCACCTTGAGTCGCTGCAACAGTTCTGTCACGCGCGGTGTCGCCGTATCCGAGAAGAACTGGGAACCGAGATAGATCAGCGGCACCAGTCTGCCGTCTTCCATGTTCTTGAAGGCGGCGATCAGATGGCGCGGTTGCAGGTCGTGCCCGCCCAAGCCGAAGATGGCGGTGGTCAGCATCGGGCTCTCGGCGAGCGCGGGGATGCCAGCGTGGCGAATCTGGCTGGCGTTTTCACGTGCCTTGAATAGCGCCTGGGTCACAAAACTCGTGAGCGCGGTCTGGTCCGAGCGCTCCAGCACCGTCACGGCCTTTTTGCCCTTGAGCGCCTCCACCAGTTCCGCTTCCGGGAAAGGTTGCAGCAGCTTGATGGCCACCAGGCCAACCTTTTTTCCATGACTGCGAAGATGGCTCACCACCGCTTCCACATCGTCCGTGACCGAACCCAGCCCCACCATCACGTAATCCGCGTCCTCGCACATAACGGTTTGCACCGGCTTGTACTTGCGCCCGCTCAGTTCGGCGTACTCGTCCATCGCCTGACGCACGATGCCAGGCACAGCGACGACGAAATGGGTACGGTGATCGACCGCTCCTGCCTGAAAATCGGGCTGGTTCTGAACCGCACCCGTGAGGCCCGGATTGTTCACGTCCACCAGTGCCGGCACCAACTGGCGCGTGCCCTTCTCAAAGGCGTTGAGCCACTGGCGCTTCCAGGCTCCGTGCAATTCCTCAGGCAGCCAGTTCAGTGTCTTGGCCACCAGTTCACCGGCATTGTCGGACTCTACCTTGACAGCGTTGCTGATCAGATAGGCTTGCAGTTTGGCGAACTTGTCCGGTGTCAGATCGGCCTGATGTCGAACGACGTATTGCTGCAATTGCACCACCCTGCCCTTGGCACCGTACAGCATTTCCTGGGCCAGTGTGGGCGCCTTGATGCGCCCGGCCGGGTCACCCAGGTACTCGCGCAACAGGGCCGGCTCGGGCATCAGCGCCTCGCTCATCATGTGGCTGGTGGCAAAACCGTCCATGGCATTAGCCACCGGAATCAGCGACAGCGATGCAACCCGGTAAGAGATGGCAGCAAGGTCGGCCGCTTCCTGCGGATTGGAACCAAACAGGATGGTGTAACCGGACGACAGCAGGGAATACACATCATCGTGCCCGGCCATCACATTGAGCGAGTGCTTGGAGACCACACGTGCTGCCACCTGCAGCACGAAGCCGCCGACCTTCTTGCCGACCGTCACGTAATGCGATTCGAGCGCGTACAGAATGCCCTGGCTGGATGACGCATTGGAGATGAACTGGCCACCCGTCAGCGCGGCACCGAGCGCCCCGCTCTGCGCCGAATGCTCGCCCTCGGGCTCAAAGAAGAACGGATGTTTGCCGAAGACATTGACACCGCCCTCGGCGCGAAACGCCTCGTAAATTTCGGCAATTTCGGTGGATGGTGTGATCGGATAGCCGATGACGCCGCCACAGACATGACTCATGACGTAGGCGACGGCGCCGTTGCCATGGATGACGTTGGGGATGCCGGGGAATTTTGCTGGCTTGGCTTTCATAGTGCTGCGTCCATGAGTTAACGGTTAATCGCAAGACCCACCCTGGATGAACTCATA
>JBAXNI010000044.1:0-19785 GCA_037133835.1 Comamonadaceae bacterium
CAAGGGCTGGTGGTTGCACAGAATCCGGCTTATCGGTGGGCTTCACACTTTTACCTCGGCAGGTAAACTCCCTCCCATGCCTGTGCCTTGCCTCAAGCCGCTGCTGCTGGCTTTGCTGATGACGGTCCAAAGTGTCCAGGCAGCCACGCCCTGCGCCGAATTTGCTGCGCGCTTGCCCAACCTGAAACGTGAATTGTGTGAGGCCGTCAAGCTGCAACCCACGGCGGCGCGATCCGCGCAGGGACGAACGCTCTGGATGCGTGATGTGAAACCGGAGCAGCCGACCATGCGGGTGCTGATCGTCGGGGCCATTCACGGCGATGAGCCGTCCTCGGCGGCGGTCGCTTTTCACTGGATCAGGTTGGCAGGGCAACTGCCGTTTGCCAGTGCGCAGATCGTTCATTGGCGTTTTGTGCCGGTGCTCAATCCGGATGGAATCTTCAGCCAGCCGCCACGTCGCGTGAATGGTCATGGTGTCGATCTGAACCGCAATTTTTCCACACCTAACTGGGAGCGGGAGGCCAGAATCTACTGGGAAAAGCGGACCCGGAAAGACCCCAGGCGCTGGCCAGGCGCCAAGCCCTTGTCGGAACCCGAGACACGCTTTCTGCATGAGCAGATCCGGGACTTCAAACCGCAGTTGATTGTCAGCATCCACGCACCGTACGGCGTACTTGATTTCGATGGACCTGCCGTGCCTCCCAAACGTCTTGGCAGCCTGTACTTGCATCAGGTCGGCATCTATCCGGGTTCACTTGGCAACTATGGCGGGGTTCATAGCGGTGTGCCGGTGGTGACGATTGAGTTGCCCAATGCGACGCGCACACCGCGCGACGCAGAGATCCGTCAGATGTGGCTGGACCTGCTTGGCTGGATGAGCGCGCGCCTTCGCATCCAGCGCCCAGCCAAGACGGTGGGTCCAGGCTATTTCGAAAGCAGGTTGGTGCCGGCGGCACCGACGGCCGAGTAAGACAGCGAGCCGCGCGCCACGGCGTAAAGATTCTGGCTGGTCGCGGATGTGGCGGGTGTCCAGTTGATGCCATCGACGCTGATGAAGATCTTTCCGCCCGCGCCAACGGTGACAAATTGCGTGCCATAGACAACAGCATTGAGACCGCCGGCGCCCGGTAGCGTCTGGGCAGACCAGTTGGCTCCATCAGCGCTGCTCAGGAGCGTGCCGGATGCCCCAACGGCCACGAACGCGGACGTCGCGGTTATCACGCCATCCGTCGATGTCGATACGATCGCGCCGTAGGCGATTGCGCGCAGATCTGCCTGCGTGTTGCTGGCCACGCTGGTCCATGTCAAGCCGTCGGTGCTTTGCACCATGGTGCCGCCCGCTCCGACAGCCAGCCACAGGCCGTTGTTGTAGGCGGAGTAGGCCACCGCATACAGGTCCCGCGTCGTCCCACTGCTGGACGCCGGTGTCCACGTGACGCCGTCCACGCTGCTGATGATGGTGCCGTTGGCACCCACGGCGACATTCAAATTGATGGAATTGCTCGCAATCGCGTACAGATTCTGGGTCGTACCGCTGGTTTGTGGCGTCCATGCAGCCGCGTCCGAACTGAGCAGCACCAGACCACCATCGCCGACCAGTTTGAAGGTGCCAAAGTAAGCGCCTGCATTGATATTGGCACTGCTGGCGTAATTGACAGCGCTCCAGGTGGCGCCGTCAGGGCTGGAATAAATAGCTCCACCGGCGCCTGCCGCAACATAGCTGTTCACTGATACGGTGGTCGTGGTCGCGGTGGTGGTGCCGAAGCTGACGCTGCGCAGATCCGGTGCCGCCGAAACGGCGCTTGCTGCCTGCCAATTGGCACCGGCAATCCTGGGTGCCGTGGTAACCGCTGCGCTACCCGGTCCACCAGGTCCGCCATTGGTCCGCGCGTTGATTGAAAACGAATAGTTCGTGCCGTTGAGCAGACCGGTTACGGTGTAGGGAGAACTTGCTTTGAGTATCACATTGCCAAGGGGCAGCCCGAACCAGCCCTGCATCGTTGCAGTTGTTGCAGGCGTGACGCTGCTGGGTCCAAAAAACACCCAGTATTCAACCCCGTCTGTCATATTCCATGACACCGTCGCGCTGGACTCGCCCGCGCTGACGGCTACTGCGGTAGGGGCAGGCGCCGGTTCTCCGTTGCCACAGGCCACAGACAGGAGCGCGGCAGTCAGGGCGGCGACGAACAATTTGAAAGAGCGCAAAAACATAAGTGGATCCAAATCAAAGCTGGTTTCGATTATCGAATATTTTTCATTTGCCGCCCGCGCCACACCTGCACCGGCACCTCAGAAGCGTTCATGGCCCTGCAAATAGCGCCACTGTCCGACCGGCAACTGACCCATGGCAACCCGACCCACACGCAGGCGCTTCATGCCGAGGATCTTCAGGCCAAGCCTCTCGCACAGGTAGGCCAGCAAGCCGGGATGGCTTCCCTTGACAGCAAAGCGCAGCTTGCTTGAGGCTTCGTTGCCACTGTTGACGCTGACCCGAACGCGCGGCAAGGGTTTGGCATCAACGTTCAAACCTCGGTTCAGTCGATCCAGCGCGTCGTCGCTGACCTGGCCTTCAATCTCGACGATGATTTCGTGCTCGATGAGGGCAGCGTCTTCCGTCAGCTTGCGCACGACGCGCCAGTCCTGGCTGAACACCAGCAGACCACTGGCGCCGGTCTCCAGTGGCACCAGCGAACTCAATCCGGCAAAGTGCCGCTTGAGTGCCCGAATGGCGCTGGGATCGTTGGCCAGTTGCGTGCTCGGTCCGAGCAGTTCAAGGGAGGCAGCGCCGTCGGGGCAGTGCGCCGGCTTGTGCAGTAGCAGCGTCACGGCAGTGCCGCCGATCAGGCTGGCGTCTCGGTCGACCTCAATCTTTTGCAGGAGGACCCTGAATTGCGGCTCTTCAACCACTTTGCCGTCGACCTGCACCCAGCCTCCGGCAATGTACTGCTCGGCCTCACGACGCGAACAAGCCAGCATGGCGGCCACGCGCTTGGCCAGCCGTTCGTCGGATCGTGGTGCATTGGGCAAAGCTTTGACGTGTGCTGTCATGGCATGCATGTTAACCACCACGGTTGCGCATGGTCACATTGTTAGCAGCGTAAGACGCATGAGGTCGTGTCCGGGGTTCAGCGCGATGCCACAGATTCACCGAAACCAACATCTGTTTGTCCGGAGCGAAAGAAAAAATTTATAAAATATTTATAAAAAATGTCATTAAATAATAGAAAATAATATAATTCTTCAAATTGTTTGGATGCACTGGTCGGCTGGCGCGAACTTCGATCCAACCCTGCAAGCCTTAGACCGGAACTGAGACCCCCATGTCGGCAAGTAAGATTCAAAAGTCGTTTTGCACAACGCGCGAGGCCGCGACACTTCTCGGTGTCTCGGTGGGCACGGTCCAACTGTGGGTTGAAAGTGGGCTGCTGCAAGCATGGAAGACCGCCGGTGGGCACCGCCGCGTGTTGCGCGACTCGGTGGACAGCCTGTTGCGCAAAGAGCCGCAGGCACTGACCGGCGCGGCCCCGGCGGCCGTGCCAGTTACCGTCATCCCACGCCGCCTTAGCGTGCTGGTGGTGGAAGACGACCCCGCCCTGCTGCGCCTGTACCAGACCAGGCTGGCACGCTGGCCCATGCAGCCTCAGGTTGACACCAGCGCCGACGGTCTGACAGCCCTGATGAAGTTGGGAGGAGGCGGGCCAGACTTGCTGATTGCCGATCTGCACATGCCTCATGTCGATGGCTTTGCCATGCTGAAAATCCTGTGCAAAGCGCCGGAAATGGCCCACACCACCATTGTCGTGGTCACCGGACTGGATGCCGACGCGATTGAGGCGCGTGGCGGCGTGCCGCCCGGCGTTGAAGTGCTGTCCAAGCCGATTTCATTCGATCGACTTCTGGCCATTGCTACCGGCATCGTCCAGCAAAACGGTTCCCGACGGGAGGCATCATGACTGACTACCCAAAGAACGATGCCTCCTGCGCAACCGGCTTCGCAAAATTCTCCAAACCATTAACGGGGTGCATCCATGACTACCATTGTTATTGCTGACGATCACTCGGACATTCGTCGCCTGCTTGTCCTAACGCTGGGCAAGGAATTCACCATCGTTGAAGCTGACGACGGCATCAGCGCCCTCGAAGCCATTCGCCTGCACCGCCCCAAGGCGGTGCTGCTGGACGTGATGATGCCCGGCGAGATGGATGGACTGCAGGTGCTCGATGCGGTTAAGGCCGACCCCGACACGCGCGACACGCTGGTAGCCATGGTGACGGCACGCGGCCAGGTTGCCGACAGCGATGACGCCCGCAAACGTGGCGCAGATGCATACTTCATCAAACCCTTTAGTCCACGCCAAGTGGTCAGTTGGTTATTGAGTCACTTGAAATGAATCAGGCGACCAGCGTCGTTTTCGTCACGAGGGGGCTGCAGTAGCAGCCGTTCTGCCAAATCCCTGATGCCAGCCAGAAGTCCCAATCAACGTCGAACGCTGCTCATGCTTTGGGCGACAGCGGCTGTGCTGTTGGGCCTGACGTGGTGGCACGTTTTCGCCCTGGTCTCGGATGGCCGTGCGAAGGAACTCGCCAGCGCCGAGCGCGACCTGGCCAACCTGACGCGCGTCAGCCAGGAGCACGCCAACCGCACGTTTCGCTCCGCCGATCAGGTGATCCGCTTTATTCAGACGCGCTACCTGGACGTTGGCAATCAGCTCAATTTGGCCGAACTGGTTGAAAAGGGCGTGATCGATGCAGAAATCTTTCCGCAGGTCGGCATCATTGACGCGCGCGGCATTTATGTGTTGGCCAACCTGCCCGTCACCGGCAAGCTCGACCTGTCAGACCGCGAGCACTTCAAGGTTCACGTGGCCGCCGATACCGGCGAGCTGTTTGTCTCCGAGCCGGTGCTCGGGCGCGCCAGCGGCAAGTGGTCGATCCAGCTCACGCGGCGCATCACCCGACCCAATGGCGAATTTGCCGGCGTGGTCGTCGTGTCGATCTCGGTGGACTACTTCACGCGCTTTTACGGTGAACTCAAACTGGGCAGCCAGGGCCTGGTGGCTTTGTATGGCCTGGACGGGATTGCGCGGGTGCGCAAGGTCGGCGACAAAAACGAATATGGTTCGAACGCGGCCAGCGCACCCTTCCTGGAAAGAATCAAGCAAGGGGAGTCGGAGGGAAGCTACACCAACCGCTCGGTCGTGGACGGCGTCGAGCGCCTGTACTACTTTCGCAAGATACCCGGCTACCAACTGGCCGTGGTCGATGGCCTGGATACCCAATATCTGTTGACCAATCACAATCTCGCCAGACAAGCCCTGTGGCTGCAAGCAGCCATCGTCAGTCTGCTGATCGTGGCGTTGGCAACCGCACTGACGCGTTACCTGCGTCAATTGAGCCGTGAGATCAGAATCCGACAGCAAGCGCAGGACCAGATTCAAGAGCGCAACGAGCAACTCAACGCCATCTTTGACTTGAGTCCGGACGGCTTTGTCTCGTTTGACGGGCAAAGGTGCGTCAAGTACGTCAGCCCGGCTTTCACGCAATTGACCGGCCCAAGCGACGAGCAACTCGCTGGCATGTGTGAAAGCGACTTCTCGGACTGGTTGGTCCAGCGCTGTACAGCCACAGCGCGTTTTGGTGGCATTGCCGCACTGCGCGCCAAAGTTACCGCTGGCAAGCCTGATCTGCGTGAGGTGATTGAGATCGCATCGCCCCAGAAGCATGTGCTGCAGGTCGGCATGCGCTGCAGCCAGTCTGGCCAGGTGTCGCAAATCCTGTACCTGCGCGACGTGACGTACGAGGTTGAAGTGGACCACATGAAAAGCGAATTCCTGTCCACTGCCGCGCACGAACTGCGCACGCCGATGGCGAGCATTTTGGGGTTTGCCGAGGTCCTGCTCAACGACCACTACGACGAAGCCACACAGCATGAATTGCTGACCACGATTTACCAGCAGTCCGAGCTGATGGCCAACATCCTCAACGAGTTGCTCGACCTGACCCGCATTGAGGCGCGACGTGACAAGGATTTTCGCTACACACGGGTTGACTTGCAGGAGCTGGTTGCCGATCTCGTCAAGGGCTATTCGCCACCCCATGGGCGCGCAGCGCTGGTACTCGACTTGCCAGAACAGCCGCTGTACCTGATGGCTGACATTGGCAAGCTGCGTCAGGCCCTGCTCAACGTTGTGTCCAACGCCTACAAGTACTCGCCCAGCGGTGGTCCGATCCACCTGACAGCGTGGAGTAGCCATGAAGAAGGGCAGGTAGCGCGCGTTTGTATCGAGGTTACGGATCCCGGTATTGGCATGACGCCGGCGCAACTGGCGCGCGTGTGTGAGCGCTTTTACCGCGCCGACGCATCGGGCAAGATTCCAGGCACCGGTCTGGGTATGAGCATCGTCAAGGAGATCATTGAGCTGCACCACGGTCAGCTCAGCATTGAAAGCACACCCGGCCAGGGCACCCTTGTGCGCCTCTGCCTGCCGGCTTATTACACACTGAAGGACAGCCTGGATACCGCGGCGTCGGCTCGTGGCATTTCCGACACCCGACCGATTGACTTGAGTTAACACCCTTCGCTGATCTGGATCAACAGTGCAATGGGTGCCAGGCTCACCGACAAGGCGCGGTGCTACATTGCAGCGACCATGGAACACTTTCCAGTCCATTGACGTTCGGTGGACTTTCCCATGAAGTTGAACGTCGTTTTAAAGAACTCCATCAAGAATCGGGTGAGCCTGCTCGCGCTGCTGATATTTCTCATCGGCGTCTGGTCGCTGGCGCTCTTTGCGATGCACATGGCACGCATCAATGCCCAGCAAGTGACGGCGCGGCAACAGATGTCAACGGCGACGTTGCTGGCCGACCAGATTGACGACGAGCTCAAATTCCGCATCCGGGCCCTGGAGACGATCGCTGCAGATATCAGCCCTGCCATGCTGGCCGATGCAAAGGGCTTGCAGACGTTCCTGCAGGGTCAGCCAATGCTGGGCTTGTTGTTCAACGGCGGCTACAGCGTCGCACAGGCGGACGCCACGGTGATTGCCTCAGTGCCGCTGTCAAGTGGACGCGTTGGCCTCAATTACATGGACCGTGATTACGTTGCCGGTGCCATCAAGCAAGGCATGACCAGGATCAGCCAGCCCCACGTCAGCAAGATGCACAAGACGCCCGAGTTCAGCATCGTCGTGCCGCTGCGCGACGCACAAAATCAGGTGACGGGCGTAGTGTTCGGAAACATCGACCTGGCCCAGCCGAACTTTCTGGACCATCTGGCCAACGCTGGCTATGGCGTGAGCGGCGGCTATTTGCTGGTGGCACGGCAATCCCGGCTGATAGTGACGTCCTCTCAGAAAAGGCACATTCTGGAAGCGCTACCCGCGCGCGGCATCAGCCCACAGATAGACCGGTACATTGATGGTGGCGAAGGGGCGGCAACTTACATCGGATCGGGCGGCACGGAAGTGCTGGCGGCCGTCAGGCGGATCCCGGTAACCGACTGGTATGTGTCGGTTTATCTGCCCACTCAGGAGGCGTTCGCGCACATCGACCTCGCGTATGAACGCATGCTGACCTCTGCCGCACTTCTGAGTCTGCTGATGGGTGGCCTGATCTGGCTGCTGCTGCGCCACCAAATGGCGCCGCTGCAGCAGACCGCGAAGGCACTGACCGCGATGACTGAAAACTGGCAACTGTCGCAGGCCCTGCCGGTCACGAAGTCCGATGAAATCGGTTTGCTGATTGAATCCTTCAACTGCCTGCTGACCGAACTCAAGCAGCGTGAGTCGGCACTCAAGGACGTTGAAGCCAGCCTGCGCGCCAGCGAACAGCGCTCGCGCATGGCGCAGGAGGGCGCGCATGTCGGCGTCTGGGCCTGGGATGTCGTCACGGGCCAGATCTGGTGGTCACCCGAGTGCGAAAGGCTGTACGGGTTCGAACCGGGCACGATCAAGGACAACGCGCAGTGGCGATCACATGTCAATGCGGAGGACCTGGAGCGAATCGACGCCCAGTGGGACAGCCACATTGCGCGCGGCGAGCCGTTCGAGGTTGAATTCAGATTCCGACAGCCCTCGGGTGAGATCCGCTGGTTGCTGACGAAGGGGCGCGCGCAATATGACGAGCAGCGCAAGCCGTTGCGCCTTTACGGAATCAACGTCGACATCACTGAACGCAAGAACACCGAGACCCTGGTCCTCAGGAAGACTGAACAGCTTCATCTGCTGTATGACGCTGGCCAGCGCCTGAGCCGCACGCTCGATCTGGATGAAATCTACCAGGCCATCAATGAATTCACATCGGCCATTGCGCCAGAAAGTGATTTTTCGATATCGTCGTTTGACTGCGCCACCCAACTGATCCACTGCCGCGCCTACGTGATGGACGGGAAGGCGATCGATGTCAGCTCGTTTCCGCCAATCCCGCTCGAGGACCCTGGCAAGGGCACGCAAAGCCGGGTCATCCGCAGCGGACAGGCCTTGCTGATCAATGATTATGAGGCTCAAGTGCAGACCGCCCAGACCAGGTACCTGGTTCATGAGCAGACGCATGAAGTCCTGACCCGGATCGGCGACGAGGTCGATGAAGTCCGCTCGGCGCTGATTGTTCCGCTCAAGGTCGGCGAGCAGGTTACAGGCGTAGTTCAGGTCATGAGCCATCGGCACAACGCGTTTGACCAGGACCAGTTGCTCCTGCTGGAGGCGCTGGCAGTGCACATTGCGTCGGCGGAGCAGAATGCGCGACTCTATGCACAGCTACAGGATGAATTGAAAGAGCGCGCGGCCGCCCAGGAATCGCTGCGCATTGCCGCCATTGCTTTTGAGTCAGAGCGAGGCATGTTCATCACGGACGCCAGCAAAGTGATTTTGCGCGTGAACAAGATGTTCACCGAAATCACGGGTTACAGCGCGCAGGACGCCGTCGGTCAGACGCCCAGGCTGCTGAATTCAGGCCAGCACGATGCTGCTTTTTTCGCCGCCATGTGGGAGTGCATCAAGCTCAGTGGTGCCTGGCAGGGTGAAATCTGGAACCGTCGCAAGAATGGCACCGTCTATCCGCAAGCCCTCAGCATCAGCTCGGTCAAGAACGACGCCGGCGTGACAACGCATTACGTCGGCGCCTTCACCGATATCACGTTCTACAAAGCGGCCGAGCAGCAAATCGAGACGCTGGCCTTCACTGACCACTTGACCGGCCTGCCCAACCGCATGCAACTGGTAGTGCGTGTGGAACAGGCGATGTCCGTCGATGCGCAAGATCAGCGCCAGGGCGCACTGTTGCTGGTCGATCTCGACAACTTCAAGAATGTCAACGACGCGATCGGTCATGAGTGCGGCGATCTGGTGCTGCAAAGCGTAGCCAGGCGGCTGAAGGGCTGTGCGCGTGATGGTGACACCTTGGCTCGACTCGGCGCTGACGAATTTGTGCTGCTCTTGCCGCGTTTGAACGCTGACCCACTGGAAGCGACCAAGCAGATTCAGGCAGTGGCCGGCAAGATTCTTGACGCACTCAGGCAGCCTCACCAAATCGAAAAGATTGAAGTTTCCTGCAGTGCCAGCATGGGTATCTCCGTCTTCGGTCAGTCTCAAGAGACCGTCGTCGAGCTCTTGAAGCGTGCCGAACTGGCGATGTACCAAGCCAAGGCCGCCGGGCGTGACACACTGCGCTTCTTCGAACCCCGGATGCAGGCCATGGTCAGCGCGCGCATCGCACTGGAGGCCGCAATGCGCGAGGCGATCCGGGAACAGCAGTTCGAGCTTTATTACCAGCCGCAATGCAATGACCTGGGCCGCATCGTCGGCGTCGAGGCGCTGTTGCGCTGGCGCCACCCGGCACGCGGCCTGGTTTCACCGGCCGAATTCATACCGCTGGCAGAAGAAACCGGCCTGATACTGCCGATCGGAAGCTGGGTATTTCAGACCGCCTGCCGGCAAATCGCAGCCTGGTCCGCGCACGCTTCCCTGTCGGCGTTGACGATCGCCGTGAACGTCAGCGCACGACAGTTTCAACAGGCCGAGTTTGTCGATCAGGTGCTGGCGCAACTGCACAGCACGGGTGCCAATCCGCATCGGCTCAAGCTCGAATTGACCGAGTCCATGCTGGTGTTACAGGTTGAGGAAGTAATCGCCAAGATGAAAGCCCTTAAGGCCCATGGCGTCAGTTTCTCGCTCGATGACTTTGGCACAGGTTATTCGTCGCTGGCATACCTGAAACGCCTGCCGCTGGATCAACTCAAGATCGACCAGGGTTTTGTGCGCGACATCCTGACCGATGCGGACGATGTGGCCATTGCCAGGATGGTGATCGCGCTGGCCGACAGCATGGGGCTGGTCGTGATCGCGGAAGGCGTCGAGACCGAGAAGCAGCGCGAACTGCTTGCCAGTCTTGGTTGCCACAACTACCAGGGCTATCTTTTTGGCAAACCGGTGCCAATTCAGGAACTCGAGGCGCTCGTGAACCGGGTGTGACACAGAGCCATGCCGTGACTTGCAAGGGTCAATCGTTCGGGGACAAATTGCCTTCTATCCGCGCCACATGCGCGAGCAGCGAGCGCTTGGCTACCGGCCACATACGCTCTGGCACGTCGTCATAGGCCCGCGCCACCCAGTCGTCCAGCGAGCCTAGGGGCAAGGCCTGCATGACCCGGATGATCTTGGCTTCGCGCTGCAAGCGATGCGCCTTCAGGCGAGCGATGGCACTGGCGGCCTCGTCCTCATAGCCACCCATGACATAGCCATGCGCCGGCAGGATGAACTCGATTGCGCTGCGGGTGCAGGCAGCGCCAAGCAGGTCAAGCGACTCCAGGTAAAGCGTCATGTCGCCGTCAGGCGGATCAATCACGGTCGTGCTCCCGCACAGGATGTGGTCACCGCTGAACAGCAGGCGGTCTTCCAGCAACACCAGACACAGGTGATTGGCTGCATGACCAGGTGTATGCAGCACCTGCAGCGTATGCGTCACCTCGCCATCCTGCGTCAGTCCCGCAAGCTGCAAAAGTTCCTGATGCGCGAGTGCCCGCTCGGGCGTGAAATGGCTGTGCTGGCGCGCGCTGGGCTGTGACGGCAGTCCCAAAATCGGTGGCCGTGGCGTACACATGGCCTGTAGCGGTGCGGCACCGGGCGAATGGTCGGGGTGCGAATGGGTGCAGACAATCATGCGGATATCACCGCCGGCCGCGCGCCACAGCGTTGCCAGGTGATCGGTGTCGGCAGGGCCGGGGTCAATGGCGATGTAGCCCGTGTTCGGGTCGCCTACCAGGTAGCTGTTGGTGCCGGGGCCTGTCATGGGGCCCGGGTTGGGCGCTGTCAGGCGCTGCACGTTCTTCAGCAGGGCGACCGGCGCTTCACTTTGCCAGTCCAGTGAATGCATGATCTGCCCATCCGGGCACACCAGCGCCAGTTCGCCATAGGGCAGGTCCTGCTCCATGTAGCGTGCTTCATGACCACCGAGCAGACCGGCGCGCGGGCAACTGGTCCAAAGCGGCTGCTCGGTGGCTGCGCAGGCTTGCAAGACAGCGTCCACCGACTTGTACGCGAGCAGCCGTTCGAGCGTACGGATGGTCGGGAAGATGATGAAGAACTGGCCATCCCGGTGCCGCGCGAGGGCATCGGCAGGGCGCACCCAGACCGGTTCGAACTGTTCCGCTTCGTCGGCCACCGGTGTCTGGCCCTGCGGCATGCGTGCCACCAGAAAGGGCACATCAAAGCGGCGTGTCAGGTCGCGGTCGGTGATCCAGTGGGCCAGCACAAATACGTCGTCGGCGGCCAGCATCAAGCCGCGACTCTGACACTGGGCGGTAAACGGCTTGGAGCGCTCTAGCGACGCTATGTCGCTGTGATCGGCCGGCGTGCCATCACTGCGCCGCGCCAGCAGCACACCCAGTTCTTCAAAACTTTCGCGGATGGCGGCGATGGCCTGCGTCAGGTGCAGTTCGCTCTGTGTGGTGCGACGTCGGGCCTGAGCGTGGCTGGCGCTGTCCAGTGCGTCAACGCCGCCGCCGGGGAAGACATAGGCGCCGGGCGCGAAACTGGCGGTCATGGAACGCCGCGTCATCAGCACTTCGATTCCACCCGAAGTGTCGCGCAGCAGCAGCACAGTGGCCGCGGGTCGGGTCGGTACGGGTGTGCGCTGGAGGTGCAGGAGCTGGGTGGGACGTGCCATGCTGCGAATTTACAGCCAAAACGGGTCAACCACATGTCGCCAGCGCGATGTTTGCGTAAACCCCGAGAGCAAACACTCTTGTGCCAGCGTATCCTCTGCGGAAAAGTTTCAATGTTTACCGGAGACCGCCCATGAAGCGCCACATTGTCCGCCTGTTGCCTGCATTGTTCGCCGCCGCCTGTGTGGTGGTGCCACAGGGCGCACTGGCACAGGCCTGGCCGACCAAACAGCCGATCAAACTGGTGGCTGTATTTCCTCCGGGTGGCTCTGTCGATCAGGTGGCTCGTTTGCTGGCACAGCCGCTGTCCACCCAGTTGGGACAAAACGTGATTGTGGATAACAAGGGTGGAGCGTCAGGTTCGATTGGTGCTGCTGCGGTGGCGGCCGCGGCGCCTGACGGCTACACCTTTGCCGTGGTGTTTGATACGCACGGCGTCAACCCGAGCCTGATTCCGGGCTTGCCCTTTGACTCAAAGAAGGACCTGGCGCCGGTGGTGTTGATAGGCACCGGGGCGATGGTGCTGGCGACCCAGGCTGAGTCGAACTTCAAGACTTTCGCCGATGTGGTCGCGGCAGCCAAGCAGAAGGGCGGTGTCAACTACGGTTCCATTGGTTCTGGCAGTCTGGGGCATCTGGCGATGGCCTTGCTGGCCAGGAGCGGCGGCATGGAATTTCAGCACATCCCCTACAAGGGCGGGGGACCACTGATGAATGACGCGCTCGCTGGGCACGTGCCGCTGGCGATCGGCTCGGTGTTTCTGGTCAAACCGCAGATTGACGGGAAACGCCTGCGCGCGTTGGCGGTAACAACGAGCACGCGTTCACCGCATCTGCCGGGTGTGCCGACGATGGCTGAGAGCGGTTTCGCCGGTTTTGACGCGCCCGCGTGGTGGGCGGTGCTGGCGCCAGCCAAAACGCCGCCGGAGATCCTCAAACGAATGAACGAGGAACTCAACAGGATCCTGCGCCAGGCCGACATCGCCAAGCGCCTGGATGCGCAGGGGATTGATGTCGTCGGCGGAACGCCTGACGCGGCGCGTGTTTTCATCGAGAAGCAAATGGATATCTGGGGCAAGGTGGTGAAGGACAACAATATCAAAGCGGACTAGACATATTGCCCCCACGCTCTTCACTTCGTGTAATTCGCTGCCCCCCGAGGGGGCTAATTTTCCTTGGGGCGGCCCGGCGGAAAATTGCGCGTCTCAAGGGGCGCTATTCAGGTGTGATCTGCAATGCCACCAGAAAGCGCGCGACCATGTTGTAGGTTGCAATGGCGCTGGTGAGTTCGACGATTTGCGTGCTGTCGAAGTGTTCGCGCAATGCCGTGAACAGTGCATCGCTGACTTTCACGTCGAGCGTCATTTGCGCGGCGTACCGGATCACCAGGCTGTCAATTTCATCAAGTGCCATTCGGGGGGGCAGACCATGGGGGTCGGATTTGACAAAGGCCTGCAAGGCGTCAAGCTGTTCTTGCGTGCCGCCGGCGGCCAGAAAATCGGGTGCATGGTGTCGGTACTCATAGGCGGCGCCGGTGAGCAGGGCGACAGTGCAGATGCCGAGTTCGCGCAGGCGCCGGTCAATGGATAGTTCGCTGCGTACCGCCTTGAGAAAGACATTCCAGCCGCGCGCCAGTGGCTCACTCCAGAGCAGGGCTTTGTCCAGGTTGAGCAGCTTGCCGTTGCGGCGCGCCAGAATGGCATCAAGCAATGCTTGGGGCTGCGGTTTGAGGTTTGGTGTCCAGTCGGGGATGCGCATGGTCTTCTTTCAAAAAGTGCAGCAAGGATAAAGGGATAATTCGCCGATGCGGATCAGTTTCACCAAAATGCAGGGCGCCGGTAACGATTTTGTGGTGCTCGATGAAACCACAGGCCAGCTCGGACTGACCACTGCGCATTACCGCCTGCTGGCGGACCGGCACTTTGGTGTTGGTGCCGATCAGATTCTGACCGTCCGACCTTCACCGGCTGCAGGCATCGATTTTCAGTACATCATCCACAACGCGGATGGCGCCGAGGTTGAGCAGTGCGGCAACGGCGCACGCTGTTTTGCACGCTTTGTGCGCGATCGGGGTCTGTGCAGCAAGGACACGATACGGGTGCAGACGCTGGGTGGCGTGATTGAACCGCGCCTGTTGCCAGATGGACGGGTCACCGTCAACATGGGGGAGCCGGTGTTCGAGTTGAACGCGATCCCGTTTGACAGCAGCGTTCTGCGGCCCGTGGTCAGTGGCGCCTGGCAGCAATGGCCTCTGCAACCGGTGCCGGATGCGCCGGCCAGCACAGTTCTGGCAGCGGTGCTGTCGATCGGAAATCCGCATGCCGTGCTGCTGGTGGACGATGTGGACACGGCGCCGGTATCAAGTCTGGGTCCACAGATCCAAAGCCTGCGCGCCTTTGCGCGGGGCGTCAATGTGGGCTTCATGCAGATCGTGGCCCGCGGCCAGATCACGTTGCGGGTTTTTGAGCGTGGCGCTGGCGAAACCCTGGCCTGCGGCTCGGGCGCCTGCGCGGCAGTCGTGGCTGGCATCCGGCTGGGCCTGCTCGACAACAGCGTCGAAGTGCAGACAGGTGGCGGCAAGCTGGGTATTTCCTGGGGCGGCGCCGGCAGGAGCATCCTGATGACAGGGCAGGCAACAACCGTTTTTTGTGGCGAAATCGATTTACCGGACAACCTATGAGCAGTTCATTTACCCATCCCCTTACTGAAGAAGACATTGCAAACTACCTGGCTGACACGCCGGACTTTTTTGAGCGCCACGCCGAATTGCTGGCGACCGTGCTGCTCAGCAGTCCACACAGCACGCGCGCCGTCAGTTTGCAGGAACGTCAGGCCAGTTTGCTGCGCGAAAAGATCAAGGCGCTGGAGCACCGCATCATGGACATGATTCGTAACGGCAGTGAAAACGCCATGTTGTCGGAACGGCTGATGAATTGGGCTGGCAGCCTGTTTCGCGTGAACGACCCGCTGCGCCTGCCAGACCAGCTCGCGGAACAGATTGCGGAACATTTCTCCGTGCCGCAGGTCGCTATCAAGGTCTGGGACGTGGCGCCGGTCTTTGCCCAGGCCGCTTTTGCCAGCGGCGTGAGTGAGGATGTCAAGCTGTTCACTTCGTCGCTCACAGAGCCATTTTGCGGCGTGAATACCGGCTTTGAGGCGGCTGCCTGGCTGTCCGAGCCACTGGCCGCCAGTTCGCTGGCCATGCTGCCTCTGCGCGCCGGGCCGATCGGCGGCAGCGCTGCTGCTTTTGGCTTGCTGGTGCTGGCCTCGCCTGACGCACAGCGCTTCAACAGCACCATGGGCACCGACTTTTTGGCCCACATTGCCGAACTGGCCAGCGCCGCCTTGTCCAGACTCAGGTAAGCAATTGAATACTTTGGTCGAGGCCTATCTTGAGCATGTGCGGGTCGAAAAGCGCCTGGCGCAACGCACGGTGGAGCTTTATGCGCTGGATCTGCAAAAGCTCCTTGCCTTCGCCGAGCAGGCAGAAGTTGAACTCCTTCAAGTGCAAAACAGCCATATCCGGCGCTGGGTTGCACAGATGCATGGGGCTGGGCGGTCTGGCCGCGGGATTGCCCTGATCCTGTCGGGCTGGCGGGGCCTTTACAGCTGGCTGGGGCGTCAGGGCCAGGTGGCGAGCAATCCGGTGCAGGATGTGCGTGCACCCAAGGTGGGCAAGCCCTTGCCGAAGGCCTTGAGTGTGGAGCAGGCCGTGCAGCTTGCCAGTTTTCAGGGTAAGAACACAGATCCGTGGCTCGAAGCGCGCGACACCGCCATGGTTGAGATGCTCTACGGCAGCGGCCTGCGGGTTGCCGAATTGACGGGCCTGGACGTCCAGGCCAGCGCTGAAGCGCGCGGCTGGATCGACTTGCAGGCTGGAGAGGCCCACGTGTTGGGCAAGGGCGCCAAGCGACGCACCGTGCCGGTTGGTGGCAAGGCGATGCAAGCCCTGCAGCACTGGCTGGCGCTGCGCGACCCGACGCGCAACCATACCGCGCAGGCCGCCTTGTTCATGGGCCAGAACGGTACGCGCTTGACGGCCCAATCGATCTGGCAGCGCCTGCGCCTGCGCAGCCTGCAGGCCGGCCTGGCGACGCCGGTGCACCCGCACATGTTGCGCCATTCCTTTGCCAGCCACCTGCTGCAGTCCAGCAGCGATCTGCGCGGCGTGCAGGAGTTGCTCGGGCACGCCAGCATCACCACGACACAGGTTTACACGCGACTTGATTTCCAGCATTTGGCCAAAGCCTATGACGCAGCTCATCCACGCGCCAAAATCAAGTAGTTTCGGGCGGAATTTCTAAATTTCCGGCCCTAATTCGGCAATACTTCGGAGTATTGAAAGAAAGGTACTTTATGCGCAGTCAAATACTCGTTTTTCTGGACAAGGGTGTTGAATTCCATTTTCACGTGGAAGAGGGGCCGCCGATGGCGCACGATGTGGCCCGCGCCTGGCTCGATGCCCAGTTCACGGCGCTGGAGTGCGAACCACTGCGCGCCAGCGGCAAGGTGCTGACGGCTGACAAGGTGCTGCGTGTAACCGAGGCGGCCGGCGCGAACTGGTTCGAGAATGCGAAATGGGCTTCTGACTATGTCAAGGCGGTTCACGGTGCTTTGAAGAAGCCGATGATCCGGGTCGATGTGCCGGCGATGGCGATTACTTACTAGTCTGCGCTGCAGCACCGCAGCGGTGCCTGAAGAGGTGTGGCTTGCAGGCACGGCAGCAGGCCCGACAATCAACCCATGAAATCGATTCGATTAAGAGCTGGCAAGGAGCGCTCGCTGCTACGCCGTCACCCGTGGATTTTTGAGTCGGCCATTGCCAGAGGTGCGGCCGATGCCGGCGAGACGGTGCGGGTCGAGTCGCATGAAGGCCAGTTTCTGGCCTGGGCGTCCTTCAGCCCGGCTTCCCAGATCCGGGCCCGGGTCTGGAGCTTCGACGAGACACAACGCATTGACGCGGCCTTCTTCCGGCTGACTTGCGCCAGGGCGGTCAGTGCCAGACAGCGCTTTGACATCCAGAGCGACGCTCTGCGCCTCGTGCATGGTGAGTCCGATGGTCTGCCCGGTCTGATCGTTGATCGCTATGGCGACACGCTGGTGGCGCAATTTCTGTCCGCCGGGGCCGAACGCTGGAAAGCCGTGCTGGCAGATGCGCTCCTGGCCGCTACCGGCCTGACCAGGCTATACGAGCGCTCCGACGCCAGTGGCCGTGAGCGCGAGGGCTTGCCACTGGTGGGCGGCTGGTTGCGCGGCGATGGCCCGATTGAGTTGGTGTTGCGTGAGCATGACTGGCAACTCGCGCTCAATATCGCCACCGGGCACAAGACCGGTTTTTACCTGGACCAGCGCGACAGTCGCAGGAAGTTTGCTGACTACACGCGCCGCTTGAAGTTCGAGCGCGTCCTCAACTGTTATTGCTACACAGGCGGCTTCACGGTGGCTGCACTCACCGGCGGCGCGACCCATGTCACCTCGATCGATTCTTCTGCGCCTGCCCTGCAGCAGGCCGCCGCCAATGTGGCACGCAACGGATTTGAGGCGGCCCGTGCCACTTTCCTGGATGCGGACGTGAATGCTTCGCTGCGAAAATTTGGCGCCGAAGGACAGACTTTTGACGCGATCGTATTGGACCCTCCGAAGTTCGCCCCGACGGTGGCGCATGCAGAGCGGGCGGCGCGGGCGTACAAGGACATCAACCGGCTGGCCTGCAAGATTCTCGCGCCCGGTGGTGTATTGTTTACCTACTCCTGCTCGGGTGGCATCGGCGCCGACCTGTTTCACAAGATCGTGGCTTCGGCGGCCATTGAGGCTCAGGTTGACGGTTATATCGTCGAGCGTCTGGGCGGCGCGCCCGATCATCCGATGACCATCAACTTCCCGGAAGGCGAGTACCTGAAGGGTTTGATCGTGATGCGTAAATAGGTCCGCCACAATAGACCGCTACACTCCCCTGCTTCACGACAATCTGAACCTGATGAAAATGCGATGAGTCTGATTCCTGCAACCATTCTGACGGGCTTTCTCGGCTCGGGCAAAACGACGCTGCTCAAACGCGTGCTGGAAGAGGCACACGGCCAGAAGATCGCCGTCATTGAAAATGAATTTGGTGAGGAAAACATCGACAGCGACATCCTGGTCTCGGACACGCAGGAGCGCATCATCCAGATGAGCAACGGCTGTATCTGTTGCACCATACGCGAGGACCTGCGCGCCACCTTGCGCGACCTCGCCGAGAAGAAACGCAAGGGCGAACTCGATTTTGAGCGCGTCGTCATTGAAACTACCGGACTGGCCGATCCGGGTCCGGTTGCTCAAACATTTTTCATGGACGATGAAATTGCAGAGAGTTACCTGCTGGACTCGATTTTGACGCTGGTTGACGCGAAACATGCGCCGACGCAACTCGATGAACGTCAGGAAGCACGTCGGCAGATCGGTTTTGCCGATCAGATATTCATCAGCAAGGCCGATCTGGTGAGTGCGGATGAGGTCACAGCGTTGATGCACCGTCTACAGCACATGAACCCGCGGGCACCGCAAAAGGTTGTGCATTTTGGCGAAGTCGCGTTGAGCGAAGTGTTTGACCTGCGCGGCTTCAATCTCAATGCCAAGCTTGATATTGATCCCGAATTCCTCAAGGACGAGGAGCATGACCATGAACATGATCACGCCCATGGGGAACACTGCGATCATCCCTCACACCAGCATGGCGGGACACATCATCATGCGCACGACGACGACGTCAAGAGCTTTGTCTTCAAGTCAGATCGGGCTTTTGATCCGGCCAAACTGGAGGATTTTCTGGGGGCCATTGTCAATATTTATGGCCCCCGGATGCTGCGCTACAAAGGCGTGCTGTTCATGAATGGGACGGATCGGAAAGTCATTTTTCAGGGGGTCCACCAGTTGATGGGTAGTGATCTGGGGCCAGTGTGGGGTGCAGGTGAAGAGCGCAACAGCAAAATGGTGTTCATTGGCATTGATCTACCCAAGGACATCTTCTTGCAGGGCATGCGTCAGTGCCTCGTTTGATTGGGCGAATAATCATGCCTGAAGTCAGATACCTGTCTCGATTTTGCAACTCGCGGGTGTTCCTTCGGGTAAACCTGTACACTCGCGCGCCAGCGAAAATCTGCGAAGCAGTCGTTCAAGTGCACCGGCAAAGGGTTCAGACAGTGAAGTGAAGGCGCAGGAAAAACCTGCGAGGAGACGAAAAATGAAAGCAAATACGACCAAAGTCAAAGCATCGGCGAAAGCGACAAAGGTTGCCAAAGTCGTGAAAGCCGTTGCCAGGGCGAAAGCCAAACCAGCCATCAAGGGCAGGGAGAAGGCTTCGCCGAAATCAAGCAGCAAGACCGTCGCCAGGCCCGTCGCAGTGAAGAAGCCGGTCCGAAAGTCGTCTGTCAAGGTGCTGGCGAAGGTTCCCGCAGCATTGCAGAAGCGCAAGCCCGCAGCGAAAGTGGCGCCCAAGAAGCCCGTGCATGCGAACGCCAAAGTTGCCAAGCCAGTTGTGAAAGTCAAACCGGTTGCGGCCAAGGCCAAAGTGGTCAAGACGATCAAACCTGCTACCAAAGTGGCCAAAGCTGCCAAAGTCAATACAAAGGATTCAGTGAATACGACGAT
>JBAXNI010000045.1:0-19666 GCA_037133835.1 Comamonadaceae bacterium
GCCAGGGCGGCGCGTGCCACGGTTTGCAATGAAACAGTGGTAAGCGCGCCGGTCAAGACGCCGAGCGATATCCAGCCTGCAATTTTCAATTTTTGGCCCATATAAATCTTCAATCTGTTCCCAGCATACACGCTTGGAGCGTTTTAGGCGCAGGCCGTTCCCGGTTTACTCAAGCTTTACCCTGCGCTGCAACCGCAGCGGCGGCCTTCGCCGCAGCCTCAGCGTCGCCCAGGTAATAGTGCCGCAGTGGTTGCAACTGTTCGTCAAGTTCATAAACGAGAGGTATGCCGTTGGGAATGTTCAGGCCAACGATGTCACTGTCGGATATCTTGTCCAGGTACTTGACCAGCGCCCGAATCGAGTTGCCGTGCGCAGCGACGACGATCCGCTTGCCGGATTTGATAGCCGGCGCCAGAGCTTCGGTCCAGAACGGCATGACGCGCGCCACCGTGTCTTTCAGGCACTCGGTCAGCGGAATCTGTTCAGGCCGGAGTCTGGCGTAGCGGATATCGGCGCGCTCGCAGCGAGGATCGGTCGGCTCCAGTGCCGGCGGCGGCGTATCGTAACTGCGACGCCAGACCAGCACCTGGGCATCGCCATACTGCTTGGCCATGTCGGCCTTGTTGAGACCCTGCAAGGCGCCATAGTGGCGCTCGTTCAGGCGCCAGTTGTTGACCACCGGCAGCCAGGTGCGGTCCATCGCGTCCAGGACGTGCCACAGCGTGCGCGTCGCACGCTTGAGGACGCTGGTGTAGGCGACGTCAAACTCATAGCCCTCGGCCTTGAGCAGACGCCCGGCCTGGTCAGCCTGCGCGACGCCGGTAGGAGTCAGATCAACGTCGGTCCATCCGGTGAAGCGGTTGTCCAGGTTCCAGGTCGATTCGCCGTGGCGGATGAGAACGAGTTTGTACATGATGGTTGATAAGGGCTAAAGCCGGGAATAACGGTGGCTGACGGCGCTGCGCAGGGCTTCATTCTAAAATGCTGGAGCCTCAGGTATGAAAACAAGTGGAATTTAGAAGGAAATAATGAAATTTATTCTTGACAACTGGATGTTGCTGGCGGTGGCACTGGCGTCAGCCAGCATGCTGTTTTGGCCCGTGCTCAAGGGAGCCAGTGGTGGATCGCTGACAGCGCAAGGTGCGGTGCAACTGATCAACCGTGAGAAGGCGGTCGTGATTGATGTTTGCGAGGCCAACGAATTTGCTGCAGGTCATGTGGGTGGTGCCCGAAATATTCCTCTGAATCAGCTGGAAGAAAAGTTGACCGGTGCGGTGAAGAACAAGGCGTTGCCGGTGATTCTGGTTTGCCAGTCTGGCGCTCGCTCGAATCGTGCGGTGGCTATTGCCAAGAAGCTCGGCTATGAAAATGCGCAGTCGCTTGCAGGTGGCCTGAGCGCCTGGCGTACTGCCAATCTGCCAGTGGAAAAAAACTAATCGATATGCAGCCAGTCAAAATTTACACAACAGCCGTCTGCCCCTATTGCGTGCAGGCCAAACAGATCCTCAAGGCGCGCGGCGTCGAACAACTCGAAGAAATTCGGGTTGACAGCGACCCTGCTCAGCGCCTGAAGATGATGGAACTCACAGGGCGGCGCACCGTACCCCAGATATTTATCGGCCAGACCCATGTGGGTGGCTGCGATGACTTGATGGCGCTGGACGCTCGCGCGGGCCTGTTGCCGCTGCTGAATGCAGCCTGAGATAATCTGTCTCGTTTTCCGTTTCCGCCCGGAATTTTCCGTAGCGTTTTTTTGACCAGAAAGAAATCCCATGTCCGAACAACAAGGCCCCATTTTCCAGATTCAACGTGTTTACCTGAAGGGTGCTTCACTGGAGCAGCCGAACTCACCAGCCATCCTGCTTGAGCAGGAGGCACCCACTGTTGACATTCAGCTGGGCGTCAACGCCGGCCCCGTGGCCGAGGGCATTTTTGAAGTGACGATCACTGCCACGGTGCAGACCAAGATCAAGGACAAGACGGTTTTTCTGGCAGAGCTGACGCAGGCCGGAATCTTTGAAATTCGCAATCTGCCGCAGGAGCAGATGGGTCAGGTCATGGGCATTGCCTGTCCGCAGATTGTTTACCCCTACCTGCGTGGCAACGTGGCCGACCTGATCCAGCGCGGCGGCTTCCCGCCCGTGCATCTGGCGGAAATCAACTTCCAGGCCATGTACGAGCAACAGCAGCAGCAACAGCAGGCCGCTGCCGCGGAGTCGGCACCGGCTGCCGTGACGCAGTAAGTCCCAGTTATCCAGCGCTGGCTCGCGGACCTCACGGACGATGAAAATTGCTGTGCTTGGGGCCGGTGCCTGGGGTACCGCGCTTGCCGTCAATGCAGCGAGTCAGTCTGGATCCGGGCATGCCCTGAGTCTGTGGGCGCGTGATCCGGTGCAAGCCCGGGCGCTGCAGAAGCAGCGCGAAAACGTACGCTATTTGCCAGGGATTGTCTTGCCGACCGGGGTGTACGTGAGCCCGGGCGGCACTGCCGAAATGCCGACACTGGTTCAGACGGCGGATCTCGTCGTTGTCGCGACGCCGATGGCGGGGCTGCGCACCATGCTGAGCGAACTGCGGACCTGCAGCGCACCGGTGATCTGGCTCTGCAAGGGCTTTGAGGCAGCGAGTGCGGCATCCCCAGGCTTGTTGGCGCATGAGGTCCAGGCGCAGGTGGCGCCCGGCTTGTTGGCCGGTGTGCTGAGCGGCCCCAGCTTTGCGCTGGAGGTGGCACGGGCTCAACCGACCGCCCTGGTTGCCGCCAGTGCGTCGGCCAGTGTGCGCGAGCTGATGGTGCGCGCCTTTCACGGACAGACACTGCGTGTCTATGCCAACGACGACATCGTCGGGGTTGAAGTGGGTGGTGCGGTCAAGAACGTGCTGGCGATTGCCACCGGCCTGTGCGACGGCTTGAACCTGGGTCTCAATGCCAGGGCCGCCTTGATCACGCGGGGTCTTGCCGAGATGACACGCTTGGGCGTAGCGCTGGGTGCGCGTGCTGACACCTTCATGGGCTTGAGCGGACTGGGCGATCTGGTGCTGACAGCCACCGGTGATTTGTCGCGTAACCGGCAGGTTGGTCTGGCGCTGGCCCAGGGGCAGACATTGCAGCAGGTGCTTGCCGCCCTGGGTCATGTGGCGGAGGGCGTGCATTGCGCCAGAACTGTCCTGCTGCGAGCCGGCAGCGCTGGCGTCGAGATGCCTGTTACCGAAGCAGTGGTGAATTTGCTGGACGGGAAAACCAGACCGTCCCAGGCGGTAGCGCTGTTGATGGGACGTCAGGCTGCCGGAGAATAAGCCAGCCGGACGTAAATCGGGGCAAACACCTCGGCCTGTGTAATTTCGATCAGCGTTTCCTTGGCCAGTTCGAGCAGGGCGATGAAGGTGACGACCAGCACGGGTGCGCCTTTGGCCGGGTCGAACAACTCCTCAAATTCGACAAAGCGTCGGCCCTGCAGCTTTTTCAGGACCATGCTCATGTGTTCACGTACCGACAATTCGGCGCGCGTGATCTTGTGGCGCTGCACCAGCCTGGCACGTTGCAGCAGTGCCGCCCAGGCTTCTTTCAGATCGACCACGTCGACGTCAGGAAAGCGCGGCTGCAGTGACTGCTCGATGTAGACCTGCGCCCTCAGAAAATCGCGGCCAAACTGCGGCAAGGCATTGAGCCTGGCGGCGGCCAGTTTGATGCGCTCGTATTCGAGCAGGCGGCGAACCAGTTCGGCGCGCGGATCCTCGGCCTCCTGCCCCGGCGCCACTCTCTTTGGTGGCAGCAGCATGCGCGACTTGATTTCAATCAGCATCGCGGCCATCAGGAGGTACTCGGCTGCAAGTTCCAGATTGCGACCCCGGATTTCCTCCACATAGACCAGGTACTGGCGTGTCAGGCCAGCCATCGGGATGTCGAGAATGTTGAAGTTCTGCTTGCGGATAAGGTAAAGAAGCAGGTCCAGTGGACCTTCAAAAGCTTCCAGGAACACTTCCAGCGCGTCCGGCGGGATGTACAGATCGTGCGGCAGGGAAAAGAGCGGCTCGCCGTACAGGCGCGCCACGGCGACGTGGTCCACCACCTCTGGCATGCCTGCCAGTTCTGGCACTACTTCAAGATCGAGCCCGTCCTGGGCGAGGGTTGCCAAGGTCTTATTTGGCAGCGGTCTGATAGACGTAAGCTTGCTGTACTACCCGAGCGGCGCGAAAGTCACTCAGGGCATCGCGGTCCAGCGTCTTGTTCCACAACAAGGCGCGACCCTCTACCTGGCCGCTTGACATCTGCGGGTTTTTCGCCTTGAGTTCGTTGAGGAACTGGGTGGTTTCTGACAGGTATTTGGGGCGGTAGAAGATATTCATGAAATGGGACCTCTTTCGTCTATTTTAGCTGCCAGTTTCACAGCAGCGCCGACACCCGCCGCGAGGTCAGGATAGAACTGCCCGGCGCCGACCTGATCGACGAAGCCACTGCGTTTGGCAATGTCTTGCGGTTGATGGCTAAGCCCGCAGATCAACAGGTTGACGCCGCTATGGCGGCAACTGCGCGCCAGGTCGTTCAGGGTATCGGCGCCAGAGGAGTCGATGTAAAGCAGGTTTTTCAGATCCAGCAGCAGCACCCTGGCGGGCAAATTGTCCTGCAGGTTTTCAATCAGTTTGACGGCACCAAAAAACAGCGCACCATAGAGCCGGTAGCAGGCCAGAGATCGCTCTGGCCCTGCGAAACCGGCCAGTTCAGGGAAGTCGGCTGCCGCCACTTCCTCGCAGCGGGACAGACTGGAGATACGGTAGATGAAGGTCAGGCAGGCTGCCACGAGTCCGACTTCGACGGCCACCGTCAAATCAAAAACCACGGTCAGGAAGAAGACCACCAGCAAGGTGATGCGGTAAGGCATGCGGTACTGGCGCAGATGAACGAACTCGCGCCACTCGCCCATGTTCCAGGCGACAAACATCAGGATGGCTGACAGGCAAGCGAGCGGTACGTCCTTGGCCAGCGGCGCGGCAATCAGTATCACCAGCAGCAGCGTGATGGCATGCACCATCCCTGCAATCGGACTGCTGCCACCGTTCTTGATGTTGGTAACGGTGCGGGCAATGGTTCCGGTGGCCGGCATACCGCCGAAGAACGGGCAGATGAAGTTGGCTATGCCTTGCGCCATCAGTTCCTGGTTCGGATTGTGGCGGTCATCAATCATGCCGTCGGCAACGCGTGCGCAAAGGAGGGACTCGATCGATCCGAGCAAGGCCAGCGTCGTGGTCGGAATCACCAGAAATTTCGCGGTTTCCCAGCTGAAGTCCGGCAACTGGAAGGAAGGCAGCGAACTTGGGATGCCGCCAAAGCGGCTGCCAATCGTGTCGACCTGCAGGCCGAGCATGGACACGGCTACTGTGGCCAGCACCAGCGCGACGATCGAGCCTGGAATCGGTGTCAGCTTGCCGGTGAACTGGGCGCTGCCAATCTTGGGCATCAGGACCTGCCACAGGATGATCACGGCCAGTGACGCCGTTGCAAGCAGAAAGGATTGGGAGTTGAGCGTGCCAAGGTTCTTGCCAATGGTCGAAAGAATGCCAAAGAAGTCGGCAGGCATCACCTTCACCTGCAAGCCCAGAAAGTCCTTGATCTGGGACAGGCCGATGAGCACCGCAATGCCGTTGGTAAATCCGATCACGACCGAAACTGGAATGAAACGAATCAGGGTGCCAAGTTTGAGCAGCCCCATGAGAAAGAGCATCACGCCCGACATGGCAGTGGCGATGATCAGGTTGCCCAGTCCGTAGCGCTGCACGATCCCGTAGACGATGACGATGAAGGCGCCGGCCGGGCCGCCAATCTGGACCTTGCTGCCGCCCAGCGCGGAAACCAGAAAGCCGGCGATGATGGCGGTAAAGATACCGGCTTCTGGCTTGAGCCCGCTGGCTATGGCAAAGGCCATGGCCAGCGGCAATGCCACGACGCCAACCGTGAGACCGGCGCCCACATCCCGAACCAGGCGCGCGCGGCTGTAGCCCTGCATCGCGTCAAGCAGTCTTGGACGAAATTCAAGTTTCATCATCAACGCACGCGCATCCCGGGCTGTGCTCCAGCACTTGGCTCCAGAACATAAATGCCGGGGTTTGACTTTTCGTCGGCGTGGCTGGCGGCGAGCACCATGCCTTCGCTGACGCCAAACTTCATCTTGCGCGGCGCCAGATTGGCTACCAGCACTGTCAGCTTGCCAATGAGTTGCTCGGGCTTGTAGGCGCTGGCAATGCCGCTGAAGACGTTGCGTGTCTTTTCCTCACCGGCATCGATTGTCAGACGCAGCAGTTTGCTGGAGCCCTCGACTGTCTCGCAGTTCACAATTCTCGCGATGCGCAGATCGAGCTTGCTGAAGTCTTCAATGCCAATGCTCGGGCCAATGGCCTCCCCGCCAGGAAGCGGCTTTGCCGGCTCGGTAAGGGCGGGTGCCTCAAACAGGGATTCGAGCTGCTTCACGTCAACGCGCTGCATCAGGTGCTGGTAGTTGCCAATGCTGTGGCCGGCGCCCATTGCCACGCCGGGTTTCCCAAAGGCCAGTGGCTCGATGTTCAGAAATTTCTCCACCTGCGTCGCCAGTGCCGGCAGCACAGGTTTCAAATAGGCGGTCAGTACGGCGAAAGCTTCGATACAGACAGTGCAGACATCATGCAGGCGCAAGTCCATGCCGTCCTGCCTGGCCAGTTCCCAGGGCTTGTTGGCGTCCACGTAGGCGTTCACTCGGTCCGCCAGCAGCATGGTTTCGCGCAAGGCCTTTGCATACTCGCGGTCCTCGTAGAGTTCCTCGATCCCCGATTGCCCGGCGCGCAGAACGGCTAACAGGGCTGCGCCATCGTCCGAGACAGCTCCGAGCTTGCCGTCAAAGCGCTTTGCGATGAATCCCGCAGCGCGGCTTGCAATGTTGATGTACTTGCCCACCAGATCGCTGTTGACGCGGGCCATGAAATCTTCCGGGCTGAACTCGATGTCTTCATTGCGGGAGTTCAACTTGGCGGCAAGGTAGTAGCGCAGCCACTCCGGATTCATGCCCAGACTCAGGTATTTGAGCGGATCCAGGCCGGTGCCACGGCTCTTGCTCATCTTTTCACCGCTGTTGATCGTCAGGAAACCATGGACGAAAACTGCGTTGGGTGTCCTGCGACCGCTGAAGTGCAGCATCGCCGGCCAGAAAAGGGTGTGGAAGGTGATGATGTCCTTGCCGATGAAGTGATACTGCTCGGTGTTGGGGTCGTTCACAAAGGTGTCGTAGTCCACGCCAATCTTGCCGAGGTAATTCTTCAGCGATGCGAGATAGCCAATCGGTGCGTCCAGCCAGACATAAAAATACTTGCCCGGCGCATCTGGAATTTCAATGCCGAAGTAGGGTGCGTCACGGCTGATGTCCCAGTCGCCCAGATCGCGTCGGCCGTCCGCGTCGGGCAGCAACCATTCCTTGATCTTGTTGTAGACCTCGCTTTGCAGATGCGTCTGACCGCGTGGGTTGCTGCCTTGCGTCCATTTCTCCAGAAACTCGGCGCAGCGCGGGTCCGACAGTTTGAAGAAGTAGTGTTCCGAGTCGCGCAGCACCGGCGTCACCCCGGTCAAAGCCGAATAGGGATTCTTCAACTCGGTCGGACTGTAGACGGCACCGCAGACCTCGCAGTTGTCGCCGTACTGGTCGTTGGCGCCGCATTTGGGGCATTCACCCTTGATGAAGCGGTCCGGCAGGAACATGTTCTTTTCGGGGTCGAAGAACTGTGCAATGACACGGGTGGCAATCAGCTCGTTGGCCCGCAGGTCTCTATAAATGGCTTGTGCCAGTTCATGATTTTCGACACCGTCAGTTGAATGCCAGTTGTCAAAACCGATGTGAAAACCATCCAGATAGGGCTTGCGACCTGCCGCAATGTCGTCCACGAACTGTTGCGGGCTTTTCCCGACCTTCTCGGCCGCAATCATGATCGGTGCGCCATGCGCGTCGTCGGCGCAGACAAAGTGGACCGCGTTGCCCATCATCCTTTGATAGCGCACCCAGATGTCAGCCTGGATGTACTCCATCATGTGCCCGATGTGGAACGGGGCATTGGCGTAGGGCAAGGCGGTGGTGACAAAGAGTTGGCGTGGCATGGAGTCGTCGGCTTTCGAGAGGGAACCGTGATTTTAGTCGCCGCACGGTGATGCCAAGCAGTCTTGCAGCGCCATAGGCAACGGCGTTGGTGATTGCTGTCATGCCGGATCAAGTCCGCAAAGACATCCATTCAGCGGTATAAAAGCCATGGCGGCCAGACACCAATTTGGCAAAATACCAAGTCCACGCTGCGCCACCCACGAAGTTGAGTGCCGCAGTGGCACGATCCACCCGACCATCTCTGTCAGGCGGCGCTGACCTCTTCGGCCGTCAGCACCGGCCCATGACCGCTGAACCGGTCCAGCGCCAGATAGATCACCGGTGTGATGAAGAGCGTGATGGCTTGCGAAAAAACCAGACCGCCAACGACGGCCAGACCCAGCGGCTGGCGTAGTTCTGCACCGGCGCCGATACCAATGGCAATCGGCACGGCGCCCATCAGGGCTGCCAGTGTCGTCATCATGATGGGTCGAAAGCGCAGGATGCAGGCTTCGCGAATGGCTACTGCCGGCGTCATGCCCTGATGGCGCTGCGCATCGAGGGCAAAGTCGATCATCATGATGGCGTTCTTTTTCACGATGCCGATCAGCAGCACGATGCCGATCGTGGCGATCAGCGTCAGGTCCTGGCCGAACGCCATCAAGGTTGCGAGGGCTCCGACGGCGGCCGACGGCAGACCGGCCAGAATGGTGATCGGGTGGATGTAGCTTTCATAAAGCACGCCCAGCAGCACATAAATCACCAGCAGCGCGGCAATGATCAGAATCGCCTGACTGCCTTGCGAACTCTTGAACACGGCGGCATCCCCGCCATAGCTGGCAATGATGGAAGCCGGCATTTGAATCGCTTCGCGCAGCGAGTCAATCTTGGCGGTGGCATCGCCCAAGGCAGCACTCGGCGCCAGATTGAACGAGACCGTTACAGCCTGCAGTTGTCCAGCGTGGTTGATGGCGGTGGGGCCGACGGTGCGCTCTACCGTCGTGAAGCTCGATAAGGGTACCAGCACGCCGGTCGAGGATCGCACATAAATGCCGCCCAGCGCCTGCTCGTCCTCTTTGGCGTCGGGCGCCACTTCCATGATCACCTGATAACTGTCGGTGGGCAGGAAGATGGTGGAGACCTGGCGCTCGCCAAAGGCGCTGAAGAGTGCGGTGCGGATTGCATCTATAGAGACGCCCAGCGAGTTGGCGCGATCGCGGTCTATCTTGAGCTGCGCCTGCAAGCCGCTGAGTTGCACATCGCTGGTGACATCACGAAACATCTGGTCTGCGCGCAGTTTTTCCTGCAGCTTGGTGGCCCAGCCACTCAACTCGTCGGCCCGAACGCTTTGCAGAATGTACTGGTAGCGCGCCTTGCTCTGGCGACCACCTAGCTGCAGGTTCTGGATCGGACGCATGAAGACGGCGATGCCGGCCACGTTGCGCAGTTTGCGACGCAAACCTTCCACGACAGTCTTCATTGGCTGGCGCTCGCTGGCAGGCTTCAGGCTGATGAACATGCGTCCCGAATTCTGGGAGCCGCTGCCGCCGTTGAAGGAACTTACTGCAGCAACGTTGGCATCAGCGCGGATGACGCCGGCAACGCGTTCCTGCAGTCGCACCATTTCCGGGAAGGACGTGTCTTCAGCCGCTTCGGTCGAGACCTGGATCTGGCCAATGTCTTCTTCCGGGAAGAAGCCCTTGGGGATGATGACCATCAGCCACGCCGTTGCGGCAAAAGTCGCAAGTGCCACCAGCAGCACGAGTTTGCGGTGGGACAGTGCCTTGTCGAGCAGTCGCGTATAGAACGCGAGCAGAATATCAAAGCCCCGCTCGAAGGAGTGCACCAGCGCCCCCGGTGGTTTCTTGTGTGCTTCGTCAGTCAGGAAGCGGCTTGCGAGCATCGGCACCAGCGTCAGTGACACAAAGGCCGAAACCACAATCGCCAGCGCAACGACCACGGCAAATTCATGGAACAAAAGTCCGATCACGCCGGGCATGAAGAAGATCGGAATAAAGACGGCGATCAGCGAAGTGGAAATGGCGATGATGGTGAAACCCACTTCCCGTGCACCGCGCATCGCCGCCGAGAAGGGAGGAACACCGTTCTCGACGTGCCGGATGATGTTCTCCAGAACCACGATGGCGTCGTCCACAACCAGCCCAACGGCCAGCGTCAGACCGAGCAGCGAAATATTGTCCAGACTGTAAGAAAAGCCCCACAGCAGGGCCACCGCGCCAATCAGTGAAACCGGCAATGAAAGCGTGGGAATGATGGTGGCTACAAAACGGCGCAGGAACAAAAATATGACCAGCACGACCAACGCGATGGTTCCGAGCAGCGTCAGACTCACATCATGCAGCGCGTCGCGTACCGAGATCGAGCGATCATTCACCGGCGTCATGGCAACCGATTGCGGCATCTGGCTGCGAAGTTTGGGCAGCGTTGCAAGGACCGCGTCAACCACGCGCACCGTGTTGGCACCAGGCTGGCGCAGGATCGCAATCGTGATGGAGTTTTCTCCGTTCAACGTAGCCCAACTCTTGAGTGTCTCCAGCGAGTCTTCAACGCTTGCAACATCCTTCAGGCGCACCGGATTGCCGCCGCGGTTACTGACAATCAGATCCGCAAAGTCGGCGGCGTTCTTGAGTTGTCGGTTGGCTTGCAGGGTCAGCATCTGGCGCTGGCCCTCAAAGGTGCCGACCGGCGTGTTGACGTTGGCGGCGCGCAGCGCAGCGCTCAGTTCGTCCAACCCGATGTTGCGCGCCGCCAAAGCATCAGGCTGCACGCGCACGCGCACAGCGTAACGCTTGGAGCCAAAGACATTGACCTGTGCTACGCCGTCAATGGTGGACAGGGTAGGAGAGATCAGATGCTCCGCGTAATCCTGAAGATCCGACGGCGTCAGTGACGGCGAGGTCAAGGCCAGCAGCAGCACCGGTGCGTCTGCCGGATTGACTTTGCGGTAGGCCGGTGTCGTCGTCATCTCCACCGGTAGCGAGCGTTGGGCGCGCAACAGCGCTGCCTGTACATCGACTGCCGCCGCGTCGATGTTGCGACCTTCTTCAAATTCCAGTGTGAGCGAGGTGCTGCCCAGTGTGCTGGTGGAACTGATGGTCTTCAGGCCCGGCACGGTCTGGAACTGTTTTTCAAGCTGCAACGCTACCGAACTGGCCATGGTCTCGGGGTTGGCACCGGCGAGCGCTGCAAAGACGTTGATGACGGGCGTGTCGTAACTGGGCAAGGCCGCTACAGGGATGCTGCGAAAGCCGATCACACCAGCCAGCACTATCGCCAGATTGAGCAGCACCGTCATCACAGGACGACGGATGAAGATTTCAGAAATATTCATGGCGCTGCCGCGCGTTTTGCGCCGGACGCAGCGGAAGCGGCCTCCCGGGCACGTTCAAGCACTGGCACTCCCGGACGCAGGTTCTGCCTGCCATCGAGCACGATCTGATCACCGGCGTTGACGCCAGTTACGGCCGCATCGTTGGCCTGTGCATACAGAACCTTCACCGGCTTCATCGCTGCCTTGCCCGCTTCCACGACATAAACGATGGTGCCGCGCGCGCCCTGAATGATGGACGCTTGTGGTATCACCACAGCGTCTTTCAGGACACTCACTGTCTGAGACACTTCAACAAAAGCGCCAGGCCAGAGTTTGCCATCGCGGTTGTCAAAGACGGCCTTGACTTTGAGTGTGCCCGAGCCGGCGTCGACCGTGTTGTCAACAAACTTGAGGTGTCCGCTGAACGTGCCGGCGCCATCCGCCAGCGTGGCTGTCACGACCGCCCCCCCGTCCTTGAGTGAGGACATGGCGTCTGACAGGTTGCGCTGCGGCAGGTTGAAGGACACGGCAATCGGGTCAAGCTGCGTGATGGTCACGAGTGAGGTCAGGTTGGCCTGAACCGCGCTGCCCGGATACACGTTGACAGCGCCAGCGCGTCCGGCATGGGGTGCGCTAATGCGGGAGTAGGAAAGCGCAACCCGGCTCGCGTCGAGCGCCGCCTGGTCCGCCGCCAGCGTTGCGAGCAGCGCGTCGACCTGGGTGATGCTGGTATCCAGCGCTCCCTGTGAAATGAAATTCTGCGCCAGCAACTGGCGCGAGCGCGTTGCCTGGCGCTGTGCATCATCAAGCGCTGCCTTGTCCTTGGCCAGTTGCGCCTGCGCCTTGGCAACGTTGGCCTCGTCCGCGCGCGCGTCCAGTGTAAAAAGCAGCTCGCCGGCCTTGACAAACTGGCCTTCGCGGAAGTGTACTTTCGCGACGACGCTGCTGACCTGGGGTCTGACGTCCACACTGGTCAGCGCAGTGACGATTCCATTGGCGCTGAAGAGCACTGGCAGGTCGCGTTTTTGTGCCTTCACTGTACTTACGGCTACTGTTGTTGCCGTAGCCGAGGCGCCGCTGGCGGGCGCACTGGCGGCGCCGGCTGCTGGCGCGCCATCATTCGTTCCACCGCAACTCGCAACAAGTGCCAGTGCAAGGCCGCAAACAAGTGAGAGCAAATACGGGACTGTCTTCATGATTTTCCTGTGGCTGGTCGGGGTTCTGCGACCCCGTTTTCGACCCCGAATGCTATCAGAGATGCAGGAATGATCGTCGGACACGCCACGCGTGTTCAGTTGTCCCAGTCGGTTCCGCCAACGTCGCCGCCACCAGCATCATCCCAGGACGTGGCGTCACTCACGCCGAAATTCTCACCACCCATGTCCGGATTGCTGTTGCTGTTGCTGTTCTGGTAGTTGTTGTTATCAAGTGCGTCTGGCGGTCTGGCACCCTGATCGTGATTGCCGGTCAGAGTGCGACCAATGGCCTGTGCTGCCATCACGCCGGCACCGACGGCCAGGCCAGTAGCCACGCCACCCATGATCTTGCTGCCCAAGCCGCTACCGGCTGGCTGGCCATAGGGTGGTTGCATCGCCGGAGCTACGTTGTTGGCCGTGCCAAAACCTTGCGGACCATTCAGTCCGCTGGCACCCTGGTTGGCGTACTGCTGGGGCTGCTGCTCATAAACTGGAGCAGGCTTTCTTCGCGTCAGATAGATCGCCAGGCCGATGGCGGCACCGCCAAGCGCGAGTGCGATGCCCCAGGGAAAGGAGGAAGCCGGAGCAGTGTCTTGTGCCACCGCAGCGGCAGGACGGTGCTGCACAGCGCTGTTGGCAGGCGGTGGTGCCGCCCTGGCAGCCAGTTGCGTGCGCAGGCTTTGCAGCGCTTCGGGCTTGATCGAGGGCAGTCCGGGCGCCAGTTTTTCTGCTGTTGCCAAAGATTCCCGCGCCAGGCCCAGCTTGCCCTGGCGGGCAAACAGTTCGGCCTGCACAAAATGCGCCTTTCCACTACCCGGATGCGCCACCAGAACCTGCTGCATCATGGTTTGCGCCTGCTCCATGCGCCCGCCCTGCGCAGCCTCATAAATCTGACCCAGCGTCGGTTCTGATTGCGCCATCGCCAAGCCAAAACCCAGCAGCGCGCTTACCAGCAACCATTTACCAAGGTTCTGCAAGATGGATCTTTTCGTCATTGGTCATGCCTTGAGAAGTTAAGAGAAAAAAACCTGCCCGGCCGAAGTTGTGCCATTCGGCGCCAATTCAAGTGCTGGCGCACTTCGCACTTTGGTCAAAGCAGTTGCAGCTGCCTTGCGCCCTCAGTCAACTGCGCGCGGAAATCGGGATGCGCAATCGCAATCATCTCCCTGGCCCGCTGCCGGGCCGACTTGCCGCGCAGCTGCGCCACACCAAACTCTGTGACAACATAGTTGATATCGTTCTTTCCGGTCGTCACATGGGTTCCTGGTGAAAGGGTTGGAACGATGCGTGTCAGGCTGTCATTCTTTGCGGTCGAGGGCAGCACAATGAAGGCTTTGCCGCCGCGCGAACGGTTGGCGGCGCGCACGAAATCGAGCTGTCCGCCAGTGCCTGAATACGGCAGATGCGCCAGGCTTTCAGAGCCGCACTGTCCCAGTAAATCGATTTGCAGCGTCGCATTGATGGCAATCAGTTTGTCGTTCTGCGCCGCCACGTAAGGATCGTTCGTAAAGTCGGCCGGGTGCATTTCAAGGGCAGGATTGCGCTGCATGAACTGGTACAGCTTCCTGGAGCCCAGCGCAAAAGTCGCGATCATCTTGCCCGGCATGAAGGTCTTTTTCCGGTTCGTGACGGCGCCACTCTCAACCAGGGTCAGGATGCCGTCGCCAATCATCTCGGTATGGATGCCAAGGTCATGCTTGGCGGTAAGCTGCATCACCACAGCATCCGGAATTCCGCCATAACCGATCTGCAGCGTCGAACCGTCCTCAATCATGTCGGCAACGTGCTTCCCGATCGCCTCCTGCACCGGTCCGATCCTGGGCAGACCGACTTCCATTACTGCTTCGTTGCTCTCCACCAGGGCGGTGACCTGGGAAATGTGGACCAGGCAATTGCCATTCGCAAAAGGCACGTTCGGATTGACCTCAAGCACGATGGCGCGCGCCCTGGCTACGGCTGCCATGGTGTAGTCTGCACCCAGGCTGAGAGAGAAGTAGCCGTGCTCATCCATCGTGGATGCCATCGAAAAGACGACGTCGGCCGGTATCTGGGCGCGTTCAATCATGACCGGAATGTCGGAGAAGCTGCAAGGTATGAAATCGAGCCAGCCAGCCTGGCCGCCGGCGCGCGAGGCACCGCCAAAGAAGAATGCCACGTGGCGCACGTGCGCTACGGTCTCCGGATCAAAATAACCATACTTGCGCACCGCCAGGATCTGCGCGACCTTCACATCGTGCAAGCTTCGGCGCTGTTCTGACAGGGCGGTCAGCAAGGTTGGCGGCTCACCGACGCCGGTGGGGACGATGACAAAGTCCCCATCTCTGACGAGTTTGATGGCATCTTCCGGCGTGGCGTGTTTTCTTTGATAGAGTTCTTGAAAAGACATGGGTTGCGGACTTCTTCGGTTTTGCGTGCGGCTTGGGGCTGCCGCATATTAGCCCGTTTGTCGCAGGGCGTTGGATTACCTGGCCCAGAGTCGGGCGAAACTTGTCAGCGACGCCAATGCGGCAAAGCCCGCCGCCAGACCCAATGCCAGCACCGGGCCTTGAGCGGCTGCCAGACCAAAGCACAGCGCGACCAGCGCTGCGCCGGTAGTTTGACCCAGCAGCCTGGCCATGGCGATGACGCCGCTGGCTCCACCGCTGCGCTCCGGCGGGGCGCTTGACATCAGTGCTTTCATGTTGGGTGCCTGAAACAGACCGAAGCCGACACCGCACAGAGCCATGCCGAACACAATGCCTGTGGCCGTCGGATGACTCGTCAACCAGGCAAGTGACAAGAGACCTGCGCACAGCAACATCAGCCCTATGCCGCCCAGCAAGCCCGGCGGATAGCGGTCCGAAAGTCGCCCCGCAATAGGTGCTGCCAGCGCGACCACAATGGGCCAGGGTGTCATCAGAAAGCCGGTCTCGATCGGGTTGCGATGCAGTACTTCTTCGAAATAGAAAGGCAACGCAACGAAAGCCAGGCCTTGTGTTGTGAAGGAGGCCATCGAAGTCATCGCTGACAGCGCAAACAGCGGGCGGCGCAGCAGATCAACTGGCAGCATGGGGGCCGGATGACCAGCCTGGCGCCATAGGAGCAAGCTGATGCTCACAAGCGCCAATCCTAGTGGCAGCAGCACGACGGATAGAGGCTCCGTTTGCGCCGCGGCGCCCAGCGCAAGCACCAACGAGGCAAAACCCAGTGCCGTCAGGACAGCTGTCAACCAGTCGAAACGATGACTGCGAATTGTCGAGTGCGGCAAGGCCGGCAGCGCAAAGGCCAGCGCCAGCATGCCCAATGGCACGTTGATGGCAAACAGCCAGGGCCAGCCTGCCACCGACAACAGCAGCGAAGCAACCGTCGGACCGAGTGCAAACGACACGCCAACTACCAGCGCATTGAGGCCGACGCCACGGCCCAGCCGCGAAGCGGGGAAGATGAGTCGTATCAGCGCGATGTTGACACTCATGATGCCGCTGGCACCAAGGCCCTGCAACGCTCGCGCGACCGCCAGTGCCGGCAGCGTGCTGGCGAAAGCGCATCCCAGTGAAGCGACAGTGAAGAAGGCCAGACCGGCCAGAAAGACGCGCCGAGGCCCCAGCAGATCACCGAGCGAGGCAAACGGCAACAGCGTGGCGACGATGGCCAGTTGGTAGGCGTTGATGACCCATATCGAGGCTGCGGGTGAAGCCATCAGATCGGAGGCAATCGCTGGCAGCGCAGTATTGGCGATAGCGGTGTCGAGCGACGCCAGCGCCACGCCGAGCAGAATCGCGATCAATGCGCGCAGGTCCAGACCGTCGGCTGTTCTGAGCGGCGCAATCAAGGTACAGTGTTCAAATCGCAAATCACCCGTTGCACTGTAGCAAAGATTCAAAGCCCAGGAGGTTTCAATGCTCAATGTCCGCTTGCCCGCTGTGGCCGGCGCCTTCTACCCGGCGCAACGGCAGGCCCTTACACATGATGTAGTCGCTCTGCTGGCCGCCAGGCCGGCGCCCGCGGATGCGCCGAGTCCCAAGGCCATCATCGTGCCGCACGCCGGCTACATCTACAGCGGCAGGACTGCCGCTCTGGCGTATGGGCGACTATCGAAGCTTCGCGACAGCGTCCGGCGTGTCATTCTGCTCGGACCGGTGCACCGGGTGCCAGTCCGCGGTCTGGCCTTGCCCGACGCAACTTCATTTGCCACGGCATTGGGGGAAATTCAGGTAGACCAGGAGGCGCGAGCGGCCATTGCCTCGATGCCCCAAGTGGTGGTCAGCGCCGCAGCGCATGCGCAGGAACATTCGCTCGAAGTGCAACTGCCTTTTCTGCAGTCGGTGTTGCAAGACTTCAAGTTGCTGCCCTTGGCCGTCGGTGACGCAAGCGCCGCCGAAGTAGCTGAGGTGCTGGAGGCTCTCTGGGGCGGCACGGAGACGCTGATCGTCATCAGTTCCGACCTGTCGCACTTCCTGCCCTACGCCCAGGCGCAGGCGACAGACCGGCAGACAGTGCAGCAGATCATGAACTTCCAGAGCGTTATTACGCACCAGCAGGCCTGTGGCGCAACACCGGTGAACGGTTTGCTGCTGGCGGCACGACACCATGGCTTGACGCCTCAACTGCTTGGTCTGTGCAATTCCGGCGACAGCGCAGGCGACAAGGCGCGGGTCGTTGGTTATGCATCCTTTGCGTTTGCCGAGCCGTCAGTCGGCGAGATCCTGCTGCCGATTGCGCGCGCGGCCATTGCCAGTGCGCTGGGAGTGAAGGTTCAGGCGGCGGAGACCGCGCCGTGTTTGCAGGACCTCGGCGCCTGCTTTGTCACGCTCACACAGCGCGGGCAACTGCGGGGTTGCATCGGCTCGCTGGAGGCGCGGCGCCCGCTGTTGGCCGATGTCAAGGCCAACGCCGTTGCCGCAGCGCTGCATGATCCGCGTTTTGCACCACTGACACCGGCCGAGCTTGCGCTGACGCGCGTTGAAGTGTCTGTGCTCTCGCCGCTCCAGGAAATGCACTTTGCCAGTGAAGCTGATGCTTTGGCGCAACTGCGCCCTTGCATCGACGGCGTCGTGCTTTCCTTCGGGCGACACCGCAGCACTTTCCTGCCGCAGGTCTGGGAACAGCTACCAGGCGCAGCAGAGTTCATGGCGCAGCTCAAGCGCAAGGCAGGATTGGCATCCGATTTCTGGGATCCGGGTGTCCGCCTGCAACGCTATGGCGTCGCCAAGTGGCAGGAGGTGTCGCCGTCGTGATGCAGCCATCTGCTTACCGCGCCCGTTATTGGCACAAGCACGAAGATGGGCGCATTCAGTGTGACCTGTGTCCGCGTGACTGCAAGTTGCACGACGGTCAGCGCGGCGCCTGTTTTGTGCGCGAGCGTCAGGGCGAGCAGATGATCCTCACGACCTACGGCCGCTCATCGGGCTTTTGCATCGACCCGATCGAGAAGAAACCGCTCAACCAGTTCTACCCGGGCAGCAGCGTCCTGTCCTTCGGCACCGCCGGTTGCAACCTGGCCTGCAAGTTCTGCCAGAACTGGGATATCAGCAAGTCGCGCGACATGGACCGGCTGATGGATCAGGCCTCGCCCGCAACGATTGCCGCAGCCGCCAGGGTGCACGGCTGCAAGAGCGTTGCCTTCACCTACAACGACCCCGTCATCTTTGCCGAGTATGCAATGGATGTGGCCGATGCCTGTCATGCGCAGGGTGTGCAGACGGTTGCGGTGACGGCAGGCTATGTGCACGAACAGGCGCGGCGCGACTTCTTCAGCAAGATGGATGCTGCGAACGTCGATCTGAAAGCATTTAGCAACGATTTTTATGTCAAGCTCACTGGCGCGCGTCTGCAACCTGTGCTGGATACGCTGGTGTACCTGCGGCGCGAGACAAGCGTCTGGTTTGAAATCACAACCTTGCTGATTCCCGGGCACAACGATACCGAAGCCGAGATTACCGCCATGTGCCGCTGGATCCTGCAACATCTGGGAAGCGACGTGCCGCTGCACTTCTCGGCCTTTCATCCGGACTACAAGATGCCCGATGTCAGTGCCACACCGCTGGCAACGCTGCTGCGTGCGCGCAACATCGCGTTGAAGCAAGGACTGCACTTCGTCTACACCGGCAATGTGCGACATGAGGCGGGTGATACGACCTGTTGTGCGAGTTGCCAGGAGCCTCTGATTGTCCGCGACTGGTACCAGATCAAGGACTATCGGCTCCATGCCGATGGCCGCTGTGGCTGCGGCGCGGCCCTGGCAGGCCGCTTTGATTCGCAGTGCGGCAACTTCGGACGCCAGCGTATTTCCGTCACGCTTCATCAAGGTAGTAACAAAGGAGGCTAGAGTGGATATCGAACAGTTCATGCAGGGTTACAAGAGCGCCTGGGAGGGCAAGGATGCCGATGCATTCTGTGCGCTCTTTGCCGAGGATGGCGTCTATCACAACACGCCTTTTGCCGAGCAGCGCGGTCATGCGCAGTTGGCAGCCTACTGGCAGCGCATCAAGCTGCAGGAAGACATTGAACTTTCGTACGAAGTGCTGTCCTCAAGCGTTGATGGCGGCATGGCGCACTGGCATGTCACTTACCAGGTCGCCTCGGAAGAGCTTTTTCAAATCTGGGCCGCTTCGACAGGCACCAACCTGATTGCGCGCAAGCCGGGTGCTGCGCTGCCGCGCATGGTGCTCGATGGCGTGCTGCAGGCTTCTTTTACTGCCGGTCTGTGCACAAATTGCCGCCTGTGGTGGCACAGCATGGCTGTGACCTAGGGCGTTCGTGCGACCCCGTCTGTCGTCGCGCCTGGCCAAGTCAGCCAATCAAATGAGCCAGATCTTGACGGGAACCACACTGTCGCCCGATGCAGCATATTCATTGGGTTGGCGCGATTCGATTTCAGCAATTGATCATGTGGGCTGTTCTTGCACACCGCGTTATTGGCCGGCCTGAACCGGTGTGCGTGTTGCAATAGCAATGGGCTTCGCCATACCACTGTCCGCTATGTGGAAGGCATCTTCTTTTTCTGAAACTCTGCTTACGACCAACTGCCGTCAGTCGAAGTAATACGCCTATAGCAGACAGTGGGCTTCCAT
>JBAXNI010000046.1:0-19229 GCA_037133835.1 Comamonadaceae bacterium
TGGCAGCCGCAAACCCCGCCATATCGCCAACGACACCTCCACCCAGAGCGAAAACAATCGTCTTGCGGTCACAGTGATTCCCGAGCAAGGCGTCAAAAATCTGGTTCAAAGTTTGCCAGGTTTTATACTCCTCCCCGTCTGGCAGAACCACCATGTGAATGGCGGCGAATTTCGATTGCAATGCCCGTTCCAGACGCTTGGCGTACAGCGGAGCTACCGTACTGTTTGTGACGATCAGGACATGACTTGCTGCAGGCAATTGGGCGTAACTGCGTGAATCGTCAAAGAGCGAACTGCCTATCGCAATGTCATAGCTACGCTCCTGCAATTCAATGGGAACTGTCTGACTGTTCATAGTTGCGAGTTTAGAGGCAACACACCCGCCAATTCCAGTTGCATCACAATCATGCTGACCAGAGTTGCCACTGATGGGCGTCCGGTTTCAACGACAAAATGCGCTGTCTCCCGGTATAGCGGATCGCGCAGTGTGTGCAACTCGCGCAAACGATTCAGTGGATCCGAAACCTGTAGCAAAGGCCGATTCACGTCATGACGTAAACGCCTGAACAACTCATCGGGAGAAGAATTGAGGTAGACCACCTGACAACGCTGATGCAAGCACTGACGGTTGGTTTGCCGCAATATGACACCTCCGCCGGTCGACAGAACACCTGCGCCGCGCTGTGTCAGTTGCCCAATCACCGACTCTTCGACATCGCGAAACCGCTCTTCACCTTCGCGCTCGAAGTACTCACGTATGGAGCAACCCAGACGTTGCTCGATCACATGATCAGAATCAGAAAACGGAAGTTGCAGCCGCCTGGCCAGTTGACGCCCGACGGTTGATTTGCCAGAGCCGGGCAGGCCAATGAGAGATATCAATGGTCAAACACCCAACTCATGCGAGGTCACGGCGCAGAGAAAGTATACGTCTTCGCCCCGGCAGGCGTGGTAACAGTAATTCCAACCTGATCCCCGGCCACGCACTGCTTCAGATTCAGCGTCAATATCAGGGGTTCGAGTGAATCGGGCACAGCGGTATGCGATTGACCAACCAGGGAACAAGTGCCAAATATCGGCGTAGCAGAACCGTCCGTCGGCAATTTAGGTGAGTTGTCAGAAACTCCTACGGCAATCGTACTCCCCGTTGGAACACTTCTTCCGTTCAAGTCCTGAATGGAGACCGTCAGCCCGGTTGCCACAATTGCGTTGTTCCACTGGGCATCGGGGGCGCTGGTCCAGACGGGGTTGTTGATAACGAGGTCATCTGTGGAGAAAACGATCACCACCTGTCCACGCACGTCGGCTGCACCCCAAACTCCATCACCCTGATTCGGCAGTGGGGTGGTTCCCCCCGCCTCGGCCGCACGCGGAACGGCAAACTCGCCTGGCTGGTGCACATACATGGTTCCATCCCAACTCGGAATCGTCGATGTTGTTCCATCAGCATTCAACTTGAAGGACCCAGGCGATACATTCGCAGTTGCGAGATCGTCTCGGTAGGCAGTGCCCAAGTCATTGTTGATCAGGCTGAAAGTATCTCCCGCGTCATATACGTTGTTGAAGTTGGTATCTGTGAAATCCTCTTCGCCGGCGGTGTAGGCCAATATCGAGACATAGCCATTCTTGGTGCTACCCGCCGCAAACGGACGGGGATTCTGAGTACGAATGGTGACTGTGCATTGTGAGTCGCCCGGCACGGCACCAGTGACGCAGGTTGGTGGAATCATGACCCCAGCCTTGGTAACAAAGTTGACCGCTGTACCATCAGGCACGGGGTTGCCTTGGCGGTCTGCAAGCGACATGGTTATGGTCGTCGTTGCACCATCGAAATTGAATCCACGAATGGCGTGTTTGGCGGGAACCAGACTGACCCGTGACTGGACTGGGCGCCCCGAGGCAATGACGACCACCGATGAATCGGTTTGAATGAGCGCAGCGGTCCCGACAGTGGACTTAAGGGCCGCATTCACCAGGACATTGGTTGGCACAGTGCCAGAGAACACCGGCACGGAAACCTTGCCCAGGGAATCGGTCGTCAGGGTTACTGGCGCGACATTCCCCACAGTATTGAAAGTGGCCTTGGGCGTACCCCCGTTCAATGTCTTGAGAGAAACCAGTACATCCTGACCGGGCAAAGCCTCTCCTCGAACGTTAGACAGCAGGAACTGCACCATGGCTTGCGTGGCGCCGCCCGAGTTTGCGAGATAAATCCGCGACTTGCTTGGATCGGCCGGGACAACAAAACTCAGGTTAGTCGCTGGGGCCGCGAGTACGCTGATGGACTTGCTTACCGTGCTGGCACCGACTGCGCTCACAGATATATCCACAGTTTTGCCGCCACAGCCGAGTGTACTGACAGCCGTTCCGGCTGCATCAGTGGCGGTGAAACTGGCAGTCGCTATGCCGCTGGTGTTTGTCGGTGCGGTCGCCGGCGACAATTGGCCACAACTTGACGAAAAGCTGACCTGCACCGATGGTGCAACACTGGTTCCGAGCATAGCGCGTACCGAAATTTGAGTCGTACCATAAGCGGCCAGCGTGCCAGTACCCACATTAAAGCTGACGGGATCCAGCGTCAGCGTGGCCGCGCCGACCACGGCACCCACGGAGTAATCAACCGCACCTGTCACAACTGTCGTGACCGGCGTGCCGGATGTATTCGAACCCGAAATTGAAGCAGCGCCTGACAGTGTTCCCGCGCCGCCTACGGTGGCAGATGCTCTCGTCACTTTGATGGTTGCGACGCCTGAAGAGTCGGTGAGTTGGGAACTTCCTTCCGGAAAAGTGATCTTGGTCAGATCACCCGTAATATCAATCCGCTTTTGAGATACCGCAGTTCCGTCGGAAAACTTCAGAATGGCCTTTAATGTCGTCAGCCCGGAAGATCCAATGGTATTGGTGACCGAATTGGCCACGTCACGCAGTTCCAGTTGCAATATCGGCGGATCGACCCGCACTTGTAGAGCAGATGACAATGCTTGACCATAGGGATCTGTGGCCTTGAATATCAGAGACAGCGCCGCGGTACCAAATTCAAACAAATTTGCCCTTCCCACTCGTATCCTGACGATCCCGTTGGCATCGGTTGTGGCGCTGGTTCCATTTGGAAAGAGAAGAAGACTTGAACTCGGCCCAGTATCCAACGAGACAAGTTGGCTGGACACTGGCTTACCGTCTTTCGTCGTCAACAAGCCGACGATTTCGGTACCGCCCGCAGCAGCAACGGATGAGACAACAGCGCCGGAAGTCGCATCTTTCAGTTGCGCGCTTAACAAGGTCTCAACCGGTGTGGCCGATGCCGTAACGCACACACCATTTTGCAAGACCTTTGGTGCTGCACATGCAACCGTACCGCCAGTCGGAGTCCCAGCACTGCCACCGCCCCCACCGCATGCGGAAAGTACGCCAAAGATCAATAGAGCACAACTGTATTTCAATAAATGCATGGCCAGTTTCCTGCTGTTTCTGCGAGATCAGCGAGCGCCGATTTTGTCCGAAATAATCCTGGGTGTAACAAAGACCAGGAGTTCCCGTTTCGAACTATTACGAAGCTTTGACTTGAATAAATTTCCAACCCATGGCAGATCCGCCAACACCGGTACACCGGTTTGATTGCTTGAATCTTCCAACTCGAAGACACCACCTATCAGGACGGTACCGCCGTTCTCCACAAGAACCTGCGTAGTGACGTTCTTCACCTCCAGTACGGGTCCCGCATTCGACGTAAAAGATGTGTTGATGGCATCCTTGTTGACGTCAAGGTCCATGATGATCGAACCTTCAGGTGTAATTTGAGGTGTGACCTCAAGTCTGAGCGCGGCGTCCTTGAAAGCTGTCGTACAGGTCTGCGTTCCGCCGGTACCACTGCAGGATTGATAGGGGACCTGCTGCCCCTGCTTGATGAACGCCTTCTTCCCATCGGAAGTGACCACTCTCGGACTCGAGACAATCTTGCCCTTGTTGTCGGCCTCCAATGCGGAAATCTCCAGATTCAGAAAACGATTGGCCAGATTGCTGAAGATGGACAGTGCAAAACTCGGCACCGGATTGGTCCCCAAATTTGCTGCGCTGGGTGCCGTCGCCGGCAAGGTTATAAAACTACCAGTCGTATTGACAGTACCGCCGCCGCCACTGGCAGCGACGGCATCCTGATAACTTGTGCCAAAGGCAATCCGGTTGCTGCCACCGTCTGACAGGGCGTAGCCACCGTCTCCGCCCTTGTTGGCTCGAAGGTCTGTCGCGCCAAACTTGACACCCAATGATCTTCCGAACGCTTCGTCAGCCGTTACGATTCGAACTTCAATCATGACCTGACGCACCGCCACATCGAGTTTCTGCAGCAATTGCAGGACCTGCTCCAGTCGCGACGGAACGTCCGTCACAAACAGTTGATTGGTTCGCGGATCCGCGGTTGCGCTGCCGCGGGCACTCAGCGTTCGCCCTGCACTCTTCTCACCACCGCCTGCACCGGTCAACTGCCTGGCAATGTCCTCGGCCTTGGCGTAGTTCATCTGGAACGACTGGGTGCGAACCGGCTCCAGATTCAGGACAGCCGCCTTGGATTCGAGTTCGAGTTTTTCCTTGGCAATAATTTCATCCTTTGGAGCGATCCAGATGACGTTAGCTGTCTTGCGCATACCCAAGCCCTTGGCCTGCAAGATGATGTCCAAGGCCTGATCCCAGGGCACATCCTGCAAGCGCAAGGTGACTGCTCCAGTGACCGAGTCCGAGGTGATGATGTTGAAATTGGTGAAGTCGGCAATCACCTGCAACAAGGAACGAACTTCGATGTTCTGGAAGTTGAGTGACAGCTTTTGCCCGTTGTAGCCAGGACCTTGCGTCAGCTTTGAAGGATCTATCTTCAGTGGTTTGACTTCCACTACGAATTGCTGGTCGCTCTGATAGGCACTGTGCACCCACAGCCCCTTGGGCTCAATCACCATGCGCACCCGATCCCCAACCTGTGAGGTCGTTACAGTTTGCACCGGCGTGGCAAAATCCGTGACGTCGAGACGGCGACGCAAACCCTCCGGCAAGGTTGAATTCATGAATTCGACCACCAAAGATTCACCCTGTTGCCTGATATCAACACCCACCTGGTTGTTAGGCAAGTCCACCACTACACGACCCGAACCCTCGTCGCCGCGACGGAAATCAAGATCCTTCAGTGGCAAAGCGTCACGGCTGCGGTTTTCGGAAAAAACCGGTGCCGCACTGGCAGCGGGCGCTGTAGCCGCGACCGCCTCCAGCACGACCAGCAAAGATTTACCTTGCAACTGGGCCTTGTAAGGCGTTATTTGTTTCAAATTCAGTACTACACGCGTTCGATCGCCGGCTTGCACGACGTTGACTGACTTCAAATTTCCCTGATTCACTTCCACGGTAGAACGCCCCATGGCGTTGGCAATTCCTGGAAAATCGAGGGCAATCCGGGCTGGCGACTGAATGGAGAAACCAGTCGGGATCAACTCCACCTGCTGCGTCAGATCAATACGCACTACCTCAACGCCGCCTTGAATGGACGCCGACACTGCTTCGATCGCACCTTGCGCCTGCGCAATCACTGTCGTCAACATGATCGTCGCCGCCAAAATGGCGCTACGCCACGTTCGACTGCCCAACCCACATTTCTGACTCTTCATTTTGACCTCTCTTGCAACTGCAATGTAGCAGTGCGTTCAATCCATTCACCTGTCGCATCCTGCACTATTTCGCGCAGCGTTACTTCGGTCTCGGCAATCTTGCTGACTCGCCCGTAGTTCTGCCCCAGATAGTTGCCGGGCCGCACCTGATACAACAAATTTTCCACCTTGACCAAGGCGACCGGTTGGCCTGTCTGAGTCATACTCCCAACGAGCGTCATGGCATCCAGCGGAAATGCTTCCAGTGCCTCCCGACGACGCGCCAACTCAGGCGCAATCAAGGCGCCATTGGCTGCCGCCTGTGTGGAGTCACGTTTCAGCGCCTGCGTCAGTTTCTGATTGCTGAAAGGTTCTATCGTCGCAACCTGGCTATAACTTTCCGGGATGAACTGTTTTGGCTCGGAAATTGGCGAAATCTTGGGTCGGATCTGGCTTTTTTGCTCCGCCATCCATTGGCGCAACTCGCTTTCGCTGGAGGCACCACAACCCGTCAGTGTCGCAACCATCACAGCGATTGCAATTTCGCGGAAACGTTTCATTTGGCAGCCCCCTTGGGCACTGCCGCCTTGCGCTGCGTGGCAACCTCATCGGCATCGAGGTAGCGGAAAGTCTTGGCCGTGGCATCCATGGTCAAAGAACCGTCTTTGCCTGGAATAATGGTCAGGTTATTGAGTGTGACTATGCGAGAAAGGTTCGCAATGTCCGAAGCAAAAGCTCCAATATCGTGATAACGACCGGTGACCCGCAGCGCAATCGGTAACTCGGCGTAATAGTCTTTCACTGCCACTTGCCCGGGTCGGAACAAATCGAACTGCAGACTACGTCCCAAACCGGCCTGGTTAATGTCCGAGAGCAATGCATCCATCTCGGCTTTGCTCGGCAACTGTTTCTCCAGTTGCGTAACGTACTGCTGCACTTGCTCACGCTGTTTCTTCAACGCTTCGAGATTGATCGCCTTACCGAGTTTGACCCGGTACTCCTCACGCAACTTGACTTCCCTGATCTGCTCCGCCTCCAGGTCAAGTTGCGAAGAACTCAGCCAGAGGAACCATAGCACACCCACAAACAACGCAGCCACACCGACGAACAACGCGTTGCGCGGTAGCGTCGGCCAATTCGACGGATCCTTCGGGTCGAGTTCCTGAAACTGAGACAACAGTTTGCCCCACAATGCAGGAAGGTCTGATTTCAATGAAAACTTGGCAGCCATAGCGTTGGACTCCTACTTCTTCACAGGAGTTGAGGCCGCATTCTGTGCCGCAGAAGCGCCAACAGCAACACGCTGTTGTTCTGCTTCGCCGGCACGGGTCAAACGAACACGAATGGTGAAATTGGCGATCCGCCGCTGGTCACGCGCCGTCAAAGCCACTGCGCCCGAGACAATTTCGACCAACTCGGGTCTGGAAAACCAGGGTGTGTTGTTGCCCAGATTTCTCAACAGTTCCGACACCCTTTCGTTCGACTGGGCAACGCCTTGCAGGGTGACATTCTGACTGTCCTGGCGCATGCTGGCTATGTAAACACCATCCGGCAGTTGCTTGACCAACTCTGTAAGCAGGTGGACCGGCATATTTCGATCCGCCTGCAAGTCTTCGACGGCCTGTTGGCGAGCGCGCAAAGCAGTTATCTCGGTCTCAAGACCCGCGATATCCTTGATTTGCGCATCAAAGCGTTTGATCTCTGCCTGCAACACCTGATTCTTCGATTGTTGTCCAGATATTTGGGCTTGAAACCACAGAAAAATCATGCCCGCAAGCAAGCCGCCCATCAAGGCAGAAAATCCCAAACTGACGTTGAAGATATCCTGGCGCCTCTTGCGCGCCGCCTCTCTGTGCGGAAGCAGATTGATCAGGATCACTGAATAAACCTCCGCAACGCCAATCCACACGAAGTCAGATACGACGGCGCCTCGCGCGTCATTTTCTTCAAACGCACATCACTGCCAATTTCCATTCCCTCAAATGGGTTGACCAGCGTACACGCAAAAGAAGTATGTTCCGTCACTGCCGTGGTTAAGCCGGGCAGCGCTGCGGAACCTCCAGCCAGCATCACGCAATCAACCTTGTTGTGTGGCGTACTGGTAAAGAAAAATTGAAGGGCACGACCGATTTCATGCACCATACTTTCAACAAACGGACGCAGGACACTGGATTCATAGTCTTCAGGCAATTCGCCGCTGCGTTTCTTGGTTTCAGCCTCTTCCAGAGAAAAACCATACTGACGCACAATCAGTTGCGTCAACTGAGCGCCACCGAAAGCCTGATCCCTGTCGTACAAGACCTCGTCATTGCGTATGACCTGCATACTGGTAGTGAGCGCGCCCACCTCAAACAACGCAACAATGGCGCCTGCTCCCTGGTCCGGCATGCGCTCGATCAGTCGATTGGTCGCCAGCCTCGACGCATACGACTCAACGTCAACAATAACCGGCTTCAGCCCAGCCGCTTCAGCCAGCCCCTGTATATCCTGGACCTTCTCCTTGCGAGAGGCGGCAATCAGTACTTCAATGTCGCCAGCCGATGTTGCACTCGGGCCCACAACACAGAAATCAAGACTGACTTCGTCCAACGGAAACGGAATGTATTGATTGGCCTCAATCTCAACCTGTATTTCCAATTCCTGGTCCGACATTCCACCCGGCAGGACAATTTTCTTGGTGATAACAGCCGAGGGGGGCAGGGCCATCGCCACATTCTTGGTTTTGGTGCCACTTTTCTTGACCAGACGACGTACCGCCTCGGCCACTTCATCAAACTTTTCAATGTTTCCGTCAGTGATCCAGCCGCGCTCAAGCGGCTCGATCGCACACCGTTCGAGCATCAGATTGCCGGACTTATCCTGTCCCAGTTCAACCAGTTTGACACTGGAGGAACTGATGTCCAGACCAAGCATGGGTGCGGGTTGACGACTAAACAAAGATCCCAAAGAGATCAAAACTATCCCCTGAAACGGGCCAATCGTGGATTGGCAAAACTTGAGAATTCACTTGAATGCTAGCAGCAAGCGTATTGTCAGGCAAAGACTATTTCACTATTTGGAAGTTTTCAACGTTGCCAAAAGTAGACGCTCGGTGTCTGAATGTTACAGGTAGCTGCTCACCAAATGGCGAACAGGAACGCAGACGCAAGAATATTGGATACTACCGCGCCAAACTGAAATAACATCATTGTTGCAATGACAGTACGCGATTACTGAATTCCTATGCCTTCCAAATCACCGCCCGGCGACGTCAGTCCAGCCCCAAGTTCAACTCGCTCAAACGGGAGGAGTTGGCCATGGCGCATCGCATTGTGGGGTGGCGGTGCGCTGCTCGCCGCAGTCCTGTCGCTACTGATCGTCATCGCCATTGCGCTGGCAGTGGCGTTCCCGAATTTGCCTGACATTTCGGATCTGTCCGATTACCGTCCGAAACTGCCACTGCGCGTTTTTTCCGCTGAAGGAGTGCTTATTGGAGAGTTTGGCGAAGAGCGTCGACACCTGACACCCATCGCTGAAATACCCAAAGTCATGACGGATGCCGTTCTGGCCATCGAAGATGCCCGGTTCTATGAGCATGGGGGCATAGACTACCGGGGCATGCTGCGCGCCGGATTGGCCAACCTCGGACATTTTAAGAGCCAGGGTGCATCGACCATCACGATGCAGGTGGCGCGAAATGTCTATTTGTCGTCAGAGAAGACCTACACGCGAAAGATTTACGAGGTCCTGCTGACCTTCAAGCTTGAACATCTCCTGACCAAGAACCAGATTCTGGAAATCTACATGAACCAGATCTTTCTGGGCAACCGCTCTTACGGATTTGCTGCAGCAGCCGAAGCCTATTTTGACAAGCCGTTGAAGAACGTCTCCATTGCAGAAGCGGCCATGCTGGCAGGGCTACCGAAGGCGCCGTCTGCCTACAACCCGATAAGCAATCCCAAGCGAGCACGTTCACGCCAGTTGCACATCATTGAACGCATGCAGGAAAACGGTTTCATCACAGCGCAGCAGGCTGCTACCGCCAAGAACGAAGAGTTGAAGGTCAGGTCAAGCTCTGACAATCCCAAGGTACACGCCGAGTACGTTGCCGAAACAGTGCGCCAGTTGATGTTCACACAATATGGCGAAGAGACGTACACGCGCGGCCTGAACGTTTACACCACGGTACGGGCAGCAGACCAGGAAGTAGCGTACAAGGCTCTGCGGCGCGGGCTGATGGACTTTGAGCGCAGACAAGTTTATCGCGGACCTGAAAGGTTCGTGGTACTGCCAACCGATCCAAAGGAGCTTGATGACGCGATTGATGACGCGCTGGAAGATCACCCCGACAACGGAGACATCCTGGCCGCGATGGTCCTTGAAGTCGACAACCGGCATATCAGAGCGATCCGGCAAAACGGCGAGTTGGTCGACATCGTCGGTGACGGCTTGAAGCCGGCGCAGTCCGGTTTATCTGACAGGGCAGCGCCCAACATCAGGATTCGCCGGGGCGCCGTGATTCGCGTCAGCAAGACGCCAAAAAACACCTGGGAAATTACGCAGTTGCCGGAAGTTGAGGGCGCTTTTGTGGCACTTGATCCGCGCGACGGCTCCATCAAGGCGCTGGTCGGTGGATTTGATTTTGAAAAGAACAAGTTCAACCATGTGACTCAAGCCTGGCGCCAGCCCGGTTCCAGCTTCAAGCCCTTCATCTATTCAGCGGCGCTGGAAAAGGGCTTTACGCCAGCCACCGTGATCAACGATGCGCCACTCTTTTTCGACGCGGGCGTGACCGGTGGTCAGCCTTGGGAACCGAAAAACTACGATGGGAAATTTGAAGGTCCAATGACCTTGCGTCAGGGTCTCGCAAAGTCCAAGAACATGATCTCCATCCGCATCCTGCAGGCGATTGGCCCGCAAAGCGCCCAGGAATGGATTACACGCTTTGGTTTCGATGAAGACAAACACCCTGCTTACCTGACGATGGCGCTGGGTGCGGGTTCGGTGACGCCGATGCAGATGGTTTCGGCCTACTCGGTATTTGCCAATGGCGGCTACCGCATCAACCCCTGGCTGATCGCAAAAGTGACGGAGCAAAAAGGAAAGCTCTTTCTTGAGACAAAACCCCCAGTCCTTGACGAGTCGATGCGTGTGATTGATGCGCGCAATGCCTTCATGGTGGAGAGTCTGCTGCAGACAGTCACCCGCTCTGGCACGGCGGCCTTGGCCCAGGCAACGCTGAAGCGGCCGGATCTGTATGGAAAAACCGGTACCACGAACGACTCGATGGACGCCTGGTTTGCGGGTTTTCAGCCCACCCTGACGGCAGTAACGTGGATTGGCTATGACACACCGCGCAAACTCGGCGATCGCGAAACCGGCGGTGGCTTGAGCCTTCCGGTCTGGATCAGGTTCATGGAACACGCCCTGAAAGACGTACCCGTTATGGAGCCTGATGCGCCCGAAGGTGTAATCCACTCAGGCGGCGAGTGGTTTTATGATGAATACGTGAAAGGCGCTGGCATCGGCAGTCTGGGACTCAATGAAAAGCCTGGAACGGCGTCGGGTGTGCTGGCGCTGCCACCCGCCGACGAAAAGAAAAGAATTCTGGATCTGTTCAAAAACTGAGCGAACACGCGGCCTGCTCGCTCGCAAAACGAGACAGGATGGAAAAAAACTCGCCCTGCCCCTTGCTGTCACTCCATCGCTGACCATCAAATTTGAAGTGATAGCCACCCGACTTGGCGGCCAGCCAGACCTCGTGGAGGGGCTTTTGCAGATTGATCACGATCTGACTGCGATTTGAAAAGACCAGAGTGACCATGCCGCCAACACGTTGATTGTCGATGTCGGCGAGGTTCTGGTCGTTGATCCGGTCACAGCTGGCCTCCACGGAGCGCAGAAGATTTTCAGCCAGATCCAGGAATTCAGAGTCGGTCATTACAATTTCACCATGTTGCGTCACCGTCAAATTCTAGTCAGTGCGCTTGTCCTTGGCCTTGGTGTGGTAACCCTGTCGGCCTGCGGCCAGCAAGGTGCTCTGTATTTGCCAAGCGGGCCCGATGCCGAAAAGCCCTCGCCAGCCGCCGCCAGCAGTCCTGCCAAGGCGCCAGCCACTGGCACCAACCCCGCACCGCCATGATGACCCAAGATCTGCCAGGCCAGCCCCATCTTGCCTATCATGGCAATGACCTGTTCACCGAAGACGTCTGCCTGCGGCATCTAGCCAAGCAGCATGGGACGCCTCTTTTCGTCTATTCCAAAGCCGCCATGCTGTCCGCGCTCGACGCTTATCAGCGGGGCTTTGCCGGGCGCAAAGTGCAGATTTGTTACGCCATGAAGGCCAACCCGGCGCTCGGCGTGATTCAGGTCTTTGCACAGGCTGGTTGCGGCTTTGACATTGTTTCTGGTGGCGAGATGGATCGTGTGCTGGCCGCCGGTGGCAGGGCCGACAGGATCATTTTTTCGGGTGTTGGAAAGACCCGGGCCGAAATGAAACGAGCGCTCAGCGTCGGCATTGCCTGCTTCAATGTCGAGAGCGAAGCGGAGCTGGAAGTCCTGAGCGAGGTGGCCATCTCCATGGGCCAGCGTGCACCGGTCAGCATTCGCGTCAATCCCAATGTGGATCCCAAGACCCATCCCTACATCTCGACCGGCCTGAAGGACAGCAAGTTTGGTGTCGCCCACGAACGGGTCGTGCAGACCTACCAGCGCGCCGCAGCGCTGCCCGGCATCAGCGTACAGGGCATCGACTGTCATATTGGTTCCCAGATCACCCAGGAAGCGCCCTACCTCGATGCTGTCGAGCGCATGCTGGATCTGGTTCAGGCGATCGAAGCAGTCGGCATTCCCGTTGCCCACATCGATTTTGGCGGCGGGCTGGGCATCAACTACAAGGGCGACACGCCGCCGCCCGCCGATCAACTTTGGCAGAAGCTGCTGGCAATTCTTGATGCGCGGGGATTCGGTGAGCGCCAGCTGATGATTGAGCCGGGTCGCTCGCTGGTTGGCAATGCGGGCGTCTGTCTGACGGAAGTGCTTTACCTCAAACCCGGAGAGCAGAAGAACTTCTGCATCGTCGACGCTGCCATGAACGACTTGCCGCGCCCCGCCTTGTATCAGGCGTATCACCAGATCGTGCCACTGCAGACGCGAATCCAGACCCCCGAGAACTGGGAGGTGGTCGGTCCGATCTGTGAAAGCGGCGACTGGATCGGGCATGACCGTGCCCTGGCAGTGAAGTCAGGCGATCTGCTCGCGGTTCTGTCTGCGGGTGCCTATTGCATGAGCATGGCCAGCAACTACAACTCGCGCGGTCGAGCGCCGGAGGTTCTGGTAGACGGCAGTCAATCTCATCTGATCCGGCGACGCGAGGCCATCGAGGACCAGATACGCAACGAGTCTTTGCCATAACCAACCGAGCACAATCCCAATGATGAAACGACGCACGCTGCTGCAAGTCGTGCCAGCTCTGGTCATTGCACCTGAACTGGCGCAGTCGCAAACCACCTACCCAGCCAGGCCCATTCGCTACATCGTGCCAGTGGCGGCAGGTGGGGGCAGCGACATGGTCGGGCGCACCGTGACCGAGCGCTGGGGCCAACAGCTCAAGCAGAGTTTCATGGTCGACAACCAGGGTGGTGGCGGTGGCGTCATCGCCTGCCAGGCAACTGCGCGTGCGCCAGCCGATGGTTACACGTTGATGCAAGGCTACGTCGCCACGCACGGCACCAGCCCGGCCACGCGCAAGCTTCCCTATGACCCGGTAAGGGACTTCAGCGCCATCGGCATGATTGGCGCCACACCGAACGTGCTGGTGGTCAACTCTGCCCTGCCGGTCAGGACGGTCAAGGAATTCATCGAATACGTCAGGAAGAACCCGGGTCGCATCAGCTATGGCTCGGCCGGTCAGGGCTCACTCACACATCTGACCATGGAATTGTTCAAACAACAGATCCAGTCCTTCATGGTCCACATTCCCTATCGCGGCATCTCCCCCGCCTTCACCGACCTGATCGGTGGGCAGACGCAGGCCATGTTCCCCGGACTCGCGGCGGCCATTCCCCATATCCGCAGCGGTCGGGTACGCCCGCTGGCGGTGACGGGCCTGCAGCGCCATCCGCAGTTCAAGGATCTGCCGACCCTTGATGAGTCTGGCTTCAAGGGCTTTGATGCGCAGCAGTGGTACGGCGTCGTCGGGCCGGCCGGCATGCCTGCTGCCATCGTGCGCCAACTCAATGAAACGCTGGCACTGGTGCTGCGCTCGCCGGAACTGCGCGAAAAGCTGTCGGTCGAGGCCATTGAAACCCAAGTGATGTCACCAGAGCAATTTGCCGCGTTTATCAAGACCGATATCGAGCGCTGGACACAACTGGCCAGGGACCGCAAGATCCAGCTCGACAACTGACACGTCCAACGTGTCACCCCTACTTTTTCAAGAAGAAGACCATGGCCCGCAACACCCAGGTCAGCGCCGACCTCAACGCCCCCCCTGTTACCCAACTGCTGGGACGGTTTGTCGCGACGCATCCCGGCTACCTGGCCGGTGGCTGGACCGCCGCAGTTGACCACGAAGCGCACCGAACCTTCACGAACTGGCTGGGCTGCGCCGTCGGCGCGGCGCGACACGAGGCAGCCACGGCCGCGCTGGCTGCCGTCACCCTCTTGCAGCCGGCCGCACAAGCAAGTGTGCTCGGGCGCCCTGAAAAAATCGACATGGCAAGCGCTGCGCTGATCAATGGCATCAGTTCACACACTTTCGACTTTGACGACACCCATCTCAAGACCATCATCCATCCAGCCGGGCCCGTCGCCTCAGCCTTGCTGGCTCTGGCCGAACACACCGACGCCAGTGGGCGCGATCTGATCGACGCGCTGGTGTTGGGCATTGATGTTTCCTGCCGTATCGGTAACGCGATGTACCCCGATCACTATGATCGCGGCTGGCACATAACGGGTTCCACTGGCACCCTTGGCGCCGCTGCCGCCTGCGCGCGAATGCTCAAACTCGACGCTCAGCAGACCGCCATGGCCTTGGGCATCGCCGCCTCGCAACCAGTTGGGATGCGCGAGCAATTTGGCACCATGACCAAACCATTTCATCCCGGCGCAGCGGCGCGTGCCGGCCTGATGTCGGCTCTGCTGGCAAGCCAGGGCTTCACCGCCAGTTCCAGGGCTCTGGAGGCAGCACGCGGCATGATGCAGACCGTTTCCAACAAGAACGACTGGGACGAGATCACGCAGGAACTGGGCCAGCGTTTTGAGATCTCCTTTAACAGCTACAAACCCTTCGCCTGCGGCATTGTGATTCATCCCAGCATTGACGCTTGCGCCCAGTTACGAGATCTGGGTGTGAAGCCGGAAGACGTACAAAGCATCGAACTGCGGGTTCACTCTCTGGTACTTGAGCTTACCGGCAAGAAGGAGCCGCAGGACGGGCTGCAGGCCAAGTTCAGTGTCTATCACGGCTGTGCCGCCGGGCTGACTCTTGGCCGCGCTGGCGAGGAAGAGTTTTCCGACGCGATCGTGAATCGCCCGGACATGACCGCCTTGCGCCGCAAGGTCGTCGCCAGCGTGGACGATTCGATTGGGGAGGCCAGTGCCGACGTGACGGCGCTGCTGCACGATGGCCGGCGCGTGCATGTGTTTGTCGAGCATGCCATCGGCTCGCTGCAAAGGCCGATGACCGACACCATGCTGGAAGCGAAGTTTCATGGCCTGACCGATCAGGTGTTGGGTCTGGAGCAGAGCAACGCCCTGATTCAGGCCTGCTGGAGGGTGGGCGAAGCGTCCAACGTTCGGGACCTCACGGTCCTCGCCCGCCCCGGCTAGGCTGGTCTTCTCTTCACTCGATACCACCAGCGCCACAGCAGCAGCGAACCCAGAATAGCTGCATAGACATACACTTCAGCGAAATTATTCTTGCCCGCGCGCATCCAGAAGAAGTGCAGAATGGCCAGGCCTGCCGCCAAATAGACCAGCCGATGCAGTCGCTGCCAGCGTTTGGCGCCCAAGGTCTTGATGGCACGGTTGAAGGACGTCAGCGCCAGCGCTGTCAGCAGCACAAAGCCCGAAAATCCAATCAGTATGAAGGGACGTTTGGCAATATCCTTGGCAATGTCGTCGAGTTCAAAACCCATGTCAAACCAGCTGTAGCTCAACATGTGCAGCACGGCGTAGAAATAGACAAACAGGCCCAGCATGCGTCGAAAGCGCGCCAGCGCCGACGTGCCAGTGATGACACGCATGGGCGTCACCGCCAGCACCAGACAAAGAAAGCGCAAGGTCCAGTCGCCCAGGGCGCGCAACAAAAACTCTGCCGGGTTGGCGCCTAATTGGTTGGTCAGCATTGCAAGGAGCAGCCAGCAAAACGGCAGCAGCGCCAAACCAAAAACTACTGTCTTGGCGAAGCGGTGCAACAAAAGTGCATTGAAGGATCGCAACTTCAATAGTTCTTCTTCAAGTCCATGCCTGTGTACAACTGCCCGACCTGTGCCTCATAGCCGTTGAACATCAGCGTCTTGCGCTTCCTGCTCAGCAGACCATCTTCACCGATTCGCCGTTCGCTGGCCTGGCTCCAACGCGGGTGATCGACATTGGGGTTGACGTTGGAATAGAAGCCGTACTCGTTAGAGGCAGCCTTGTTCCAGGCCGTGCCGGGTTGCTTCTCCGTAAAGCGGATTTTCACCAGACTCTTTGCGCTCTTGAAACCATACTTCCAGGGCACCACGAGCCGCACCGGTGCGCCGTTCTGCTTGGGCAGCACTTCACCGTACATACCAAACGTCAGCAGCGTCAAGGGATGCATCGCTTCGTCCATGCGCAAGCCTTCTGCGTACGGCCAGTCGAGCACTCGCGAGCCGACAAAGGGCATCGTTTTGGGATCTGCCAACGTCACAAACTCGACAAATTTGGCACTACCCAGCGGCTCCACGCGCTTGATCAGTTCACTCAGCGAATATCCAATCCACGGAATCACCATGGACCACCCCTCAACACAGCGCAGGCGGTAGATCCGTTCCTCCTGGACGCTGAGCTTGAGCATGTCTTCCAGCGTATAACGGGCGGGTTTCCTGATCAGCCCCTCCACCTCGACCGACCATGGGCTTGTCGGAAGGCCCTGGGCGCTGGACGCCGGATCCGCCTTGTCGGTGCCGAACTCATAGAAATTGTTGTAACTGCTGGCGTCCTTGTAGTCGGTCAGTTTCTCCATCGTGACGGCGCCTGCCTGGCCCGATCTGACGCCTGGTAACGCTGTCAATTTACCGGGGCGCGTCCCGGCAACTTGCGCCAGCGCATCACGCGACGACCACGAAGCCAGCGCCGCACCGGCCGCGCCAGCGGCCATCAGCTTGATCAGGTCACGGCGCCCTTCATAGACGCGTCTGGAGGTGATTTCACTGGGGATCGGGTGGTAAAAGCCATCGCGGCTGAAGTTATTGGGCATGCTGGAGTCCGCGCTGCAAAAAGAGTCAACGGACTGGGCCGATTTTTACCCGAACCACTTACCCACTTTGCCATCAGGGACGAAGTAGTCGCCCTTGCGGCAAGATGATCAGTCTTCCGGTCGGCGCTTAGCGCAGACCAGCCACGTAGTCTGCGAGCGCCCTGATCTCGCGGTCGTTCAGTTTGGCTGCCACCTGGGTCATCTGCAGACTGTTGCCTCGCACACCATCACGAAACGCAGTCAATTGCGCCACCGCATATTCTGCGTGTTGACCGCTCAAGCGCGGGTACTGGGCCGGGATGCCGGCTCCATTGGGGCTGTGGCAACCTGCGCAAGCAGGAACCTGACGGTCCGCAATACCGCCGCGGTAGATGCGCTCGCCGAGCATCACCAGTTCCTTGTCTTTGGCGACACCTGGGGTCGCCTTCTTCGAGCTGACCCAATATGCAACGTTCTTCATGTCAGAGTCGGACAGCGTTGTAGCCATTCCGAGCATGATCGGGTTGGCACGCTTGCCGGCTTTGAATTCCTGCAGTTGCTTGATCAAATACTGTGGATGCTGCTGCGCCAACTTGGGATTGACAGGAATCAGTGAATTGCCGTCGGGCGCGTGACAGGCAGCGCAGACCGCCATGAAACTGGCCTCACCCTTTGCCAGATCAGGCTTGTCCGCGCTGGACGGCGCAGCGGCCGCGGAGGCGGGCGCGGCTGCAGGCTTGGCCTCCTGCGAGAAGGCCGAAAAAGCGGGGACCGCCAGGAAGGTAGCGAGCAGGAGGTGGGCAAACAACTTCATAGGACAGGAGCGTATCAGGTGAGCGAAACTGGCTGATTCTACAATGCGACGAGGGGATACCCCCCTTCACGCACAATGACCAACAACTCAAACCCATCGCCGGTCAGCCTTGCTTCAGGCTGGCTGCACACCGCGAAATTTCTCATCACCGCGCCCGAATTGCACTTTCTGCCGGCGCTTGACGTTCCGGAGTTTGCTTTTGTTGGCCGCTCGAACGCGGGAAAGTCCACCTGCATCAATACGCTGACACAACAAAAGCAACTGGCTTTTGCCTCCAGGAAGCCGGGCCGCACCCAGCACATCAATCTGTTCGCGCTGGGCAAGCAGGGCGTGACCGACGCCGTGCTGACCGACCTGCCAGGCTATGGTTACGCCGCGGTGCCACGGCAGGACAAGATCCGCTGGCAGCAGGTGATGGCCAACTACCTGGTCACAAGAGAAAACCTCAAGGGCATCGTCCTGATGTGCGACCCGCGCCACGGACTGACCGAACTCGATCAAATTCTGCTAGACATCATCCGCCCCAGAGTAGAGGAAGGCCTGAAATTCCTGGTGATCCTGACCAAGGCCGACAAGCTCACGCGCGTTGAGCAGAACAAGGCACTGTCGATCATGAAGTTGCAAGCTGGCGGCGGTGAAGTGCGACTTTTTTCGGCCACCAAGCGCCAGGGAATCGACGATGTCGCCCTGCTCCTGTGGCAATGGGCGCATCCGGCACCGGCCCTGCCTTCACCATGATCGAGAAGTTTTCGCTGAGCCTGCCACACGGCATCACCCTGAGTTGTCGCGCCAGTGGTGAAAAGGGCCGGCCAGTTCTGCTGTTCCTGCACGGTTTCCCGGAAGGCGCTTTTGTCTGGGACGTTCTGTTGGAATATTTCTCCCGGCCACAGAATGGTGGCTACCGCTGTGTAGCGCCCAACCTGCGCGGCTTTGAACACTCCAGCGCACCAACGGATGTGAACGCCTACCGTCCCAAGCATCTGGTGCAGGACATTGTCGAGTTGATTGCGATCGAAACTGAAACCCAAGGCGGCCACCTTGCTGCCCTGGTAGCCCACGATTGGGGCGGTGCCGTCGCGTGGAATCTGGCCAATCAACTGCCGCAGTTGGCGCAGCGACTGGTGATCATCAACTCACCACACCCCGGTACCTTCCTGCGTGAGCTGAAATCCAGCCCGGCGCAGCAAGCAGCCAGCGCCTACATGAACTTTCTGATTCGGCCCGACGCCGAACAGTTGTTGGCACTGGACGACTATCGGCGACTCTGGGAATTCCTGACCGCGGGCACGGCAGGACATCCGACACCTGTCTGGCTTACAGACGAAGTGAAGGCGCAGTACCGGGAAGTCTGGAGTTGCGGTTTGCGCGGTGGCTGCAACCTTTACCG
>JBAXNI010000047.1:0-19096 GCA_037133835.1 Comamonadaceae bacterium
ACCAAGAATACCGACTTTTCTGTCAAGTGTCCTGGCGTATCAAGCGATTCAATCTCAAAGGTAATCGGATGCGATCCTGGCGTCGTGTCCTGCTGCGCTACCTGCAGGCGTACGGCCACCCAGCGTGACTGGGTTGACTCCACCAGCACCACACTGTCCGTGCTGAGTTTGAGCCCGGGCAGCCCGCTGGCACTGATTTTGTAGTGCTGGTTCGATTCGGTGGCGTTCATGACCTGCAGCCGGTAGACGTTTTCGATGTTGCCCTCCCCAACCATGCGCGCCGTGACGCCGCGGTCGCGTACGACGTCGACCTTGAACAGGGTGCGCAGGTTCAGACTCACCAGCATGGCCAGTACGATGGAGCCCAGTATGGTGCTGTAGACCAGCACCCTTGGCCGAAAGACGTGGCGCATCGTCTGGCTCTGGCCCCAGCCTTGCTTCATGGCGTTGTCGGTGGAGTATTTGACCAGTCCTCTGGCGTAGCCGATTCTGTCCATCACCGCGTCACAAACGTCCACGCAGGCGCCGCACCCTATGCATTCGTATTGCAGGCCTTTGCGGATGTCGATGCCGGTGGGGCAGACCTGCACGCACAGGTTGCAGTCGACGCAGGCGCCCAGGTTCAGTGTCTTGGGATCTGCTTTGCGTGAGCGTGCTCCTCTGGGCTCACCGCGCTGCTGGTCGTAGGTGACGATCAGGGTGTCCTTGTCGAACATGGCGCTCTGGAAGCGCGCGTAGGGGCACATGTGTTTGCAGACCTGCTCGCGCATGAAGCCGGCGTTGCCGTAGGTGGCAAAGCCGTAGAAGAAGGTCCAGAAGGTTTCCCAGGGTCCCAGGTTCATCTGTACGAATTCGCCTGCAAATTGCCTGATCGGGCTGAAGTAGCCAACAAAGGTGAAGCCGGTCCACAGGGCTACGGCGATCCAGATGAGGTGTTTGGCTGCTTTGCGCGTGGTTTTGTCCAGATTCCAGTGCTGGGCGTCGCGGCGCATGCGCGCGGTGCGGTCGCCTTCGACCTGCTTTTCTATCCACAGGAAGATTTCGGTGTAGACGGTTTGCGGGCAGGCGTAGCCGCACCACAGGCGTCCGGCCACCGCCGTGAAGAGAAACAGCGAGAGGGCCGAGATGACCATCAGGCCGGTCAGATAGATGAAGTCCTGCGGGTACAGGACCAGACCGAAGATGTAGAAGCGTCTGGCTCCCAGATCAAACAGCACCGCCTGGCGCTGTCCAAACTCCAGCCAGGGCAGGCCGTAGAAGATGATCTGGGTCAGCCACACCATGCCCCAGCGCCACTGGGAGAACAGGCCCGAGACGCTGCGCGGGTAGATTCTCTGGTGCGAGGCGTACAGCGATATCAACTCCCCATCGGTTCCTTCGGCCAGAATGGGGATGACTTGCTTGGAAGCGGGATTTTGTTTGCTCACTCGCTATCCTCAAACACCTGCATTTTTCGCATCTTCAGCCATCTTTCGCTTGAAGAATGCCCGGAACCAGACCGCCATTCCAAGCATGAAGGCAATCACGCCAACGCTCATCAGTCCATAGTCGGTAGTAAACAGATCAACAAGCATCTTCATGGTGCGATTCCTTGATTGGTTATGAGCAGGAACTATACCCCCACCGGTATGATTCGCACTGACGTGCGTCAACCGATGCCGATTTAGCGCTCAATTGGCTATCCACGCAAAAGCCCTGGCCAGCATCAGCACGGCAACCAGCAAACAAAACCAGGCAAAGGCCTGCTGCAGCCGCGTGGCATTCAGTTTACTTGCCAGTTGCCGACCCGCCAGCAGGGCCGTGGCCGCACCGGTCGCAAACGGAACAGCCACCGCCCACAGCACAGGCCCATGCAGCGCAGCCGCCAGCACGCCGCTGGTGGACACGAGTGAGATCACGGCCAGCGAAGTGGCTTGAATGCTGCGGATCTCCAGATCCGAATAACGCCGCAAGGCCGGCACGATGACAAAACCACCGCCGACGCCGAGCAGACCGCTGAGCAGACCTGCGATCGCACCGGTGCCCGCCAGCGCACGTGCGCAGGGCCGTGTCCATATCAAGCGCTGATCAACCGGACTGGCGCGACACAGCACGGAATCTGCCAGTGCAGCGGCAGGCGTCTGGCGTTTGAGCATGCGCCACGCGGTATACATCAGGACCACCGCAAAAGCCCCCAGCAACGGGCGGTTTGGCAAGCGCTGTGCCAGAGCGACACCCAGCGGAGCCATCACCATACCAACGACTCCAATCAAGGCCGCAGCACGGTAGCGCACGATGCCCTGACGCAGGCCCAGAACCGCACCCAGACAAGCTGCAAGTCCCACCGCCACCAGACCGACAGGCGCCGCCTGTTGCACGGGCAAGTGCAGGCCAAATACCAGCAGAGGGATCGACAAAACACCGCCGCCGGCACCCGTCAGCGCCATCACCAGTCCGATCAGGGCACCCAGGATCAAGGCCAGCGCGAGCGTTTCCATCTTCAGACCTTCAAAGAGCGTTGACGGGAATCTTCAGGTAACTCACGCCATTGCTCTCGGGCCTGGGCAGCTTGCCGGCACGAAGGTTGACCTGAACTGCGGGCAGTATCAGCAGAGGCATCGCCAGTGTCTTGTCGCGCTGCGAACGCATGTTGACAAATTCGGCCTCGGTCACGCCATCGTGAACGTGGATGTTCTTTGCACGTTGTTCACCTACGCTGCTCACCCATGCCGGCGAGCGACCCGCCGGCGGATAGTCATGGCACAGGTGAAGCCGGGTCCCGCCAGGCAGGGCGAGTATGCGCTGAATCGATCGGTAGAGCGTGGCTGCGTCACCGCCCGGAAAATCGCAGCGCGCAGACCCATAGTCCGGCATGAACAGCGTGTCGCCAACAAAGGCATCGTGCCCGATCACAAAAGTGTGGCAGGCGGGTGTGTGTCCTGGTGTGTGCATGACATGAAGCTGCAGCTCGCCGATCCTGATCACATCGCCATCATCGAGCAACTGATCGAAATCCCTTCCTTCGGTGTCCATGTCCTGGTCATTGAATAGGCGTCGGAACACGGCCTGCACGCCACAAATCTGACGACCTATGGCAACTTTGCCTCCCAGCCTTTCCTTCAGATAGGGTGCGGCAGACAGGTGATCAGCATGCGCATGGGTTTCCAGCAACCACTGCAATTGCAGACCTTTTTGCCAGATGCAATCGATCACCCTGTCGGCACTGGTGTGCGTTGTTCGACCGGATTTTGGGTCATAGTCCAGCACACTGTCGATGACGGCGGCACAGCGGCTCACGGGGTCTGAAACCAGGTGCGTCACGGTCGCAGTGGCCGGGTCAAAGAAAGACTCGATCATGGAATCCTGCATGCTGCTCCTGCGAAAACGCCAATGGGGTTGAACTCGACCGTCATGCTACGCCAATGCTTACAGCGCACGCCCCTCACCTGCCTCTTCCACCGTGCGGCCCTCGCGGATATGGTAAATCCTCTTGAAGGTCGGAATGATTTTTTCATCGTGCGTTACCACGATGATGGCAGTCCGGGATTGGTGGGCCATACGGTTCAGGATGCGCATCACACTGAGAGCGCGTTCACTGTCCAGCGGAGCCGTCGGCTCATCCGCAAGGATGACCGGCGGCCGGTTCGCCAAGGCCCGCGCGATGGAGACGCGCTGCTGCTCACCGCCTGAAAGCTGCGACGGCTGCGCCTGTGCCCTGTGTGCAACGTCGAGCTCCGCCAGCAACTCCAGCGCACGTGCCCTGGCTTTCGCATTGGGCATCCCGGCCAGCATCGGCAGCAAGGCAACGTTGTCTGTCACATCCAGAAACGGAATCAGGTAGGGCGCCTGAAAGACGAAACCAATGCTGTCGCGGCGCAAGGCACGAAGGTCTTTGGCCCTCCAGGCGCCATCGTAGATGGTCTGCCCACCCAGTACCATGCGTCCTGCCGTTGGTTCCAAAATCGCACCCAGACACTTGAGCAGCGTCGACTTGCCCGAACCCGACGGACCGACCAGCCCGACCACTTCGCCCGGACCCACGGTCATATCCACACTCTTGAGCGCTTCGACGGCGGTATCGCCTTCACCATACACCTTGCGCAAACCTTCAATGACGATGCCACCATGCCCGCTTGCCATCTTCATCCTCCAATGGCGTCAGCCGGATTGACCTTGATGGCGATGCGTATGGCCAGCGTACTGGCCAGCGCGCAAATCAGCATCACAACCATGAACCCCGTCACCGCGTCTCCTTGTTCCAGCAGCACAAACTTGGGAAATATGGGTGCCCACAAGGTTGCCGCAAACTTGCCAACAAGAAACCCGATCAGACCAAGTCCCAGGGCCTGCTGCAGGATCATCGAGGCAATCGTCGCGTTGCTGGTCCCAATGAGTTTGAGCACGGCAATTTCGCGTATCTTGCCCATCGTCATGGTGTAGATGATGAAGGCGACGATGGCCGCGCTGACAACGGCCAGAATCACGAGAAACATGCCGATCTGTTTGGCTGAAGTTGCGATCAGCTTGGCCACCAGGATGTCCTCCATGCCGGCGCGGTCGAAAGCTTCCAGATGCTTCCAGCGCCGAATCGGCTCCGCCACCCTATCCGGCGCGTAGCCGTCTCCGACCTGTACCAAAACGGCGTTGACGCTGTGACTGCTGGTGAGCGCTGCTTGTGCCGCGTCGAGCAAACCTGGCACACCGGGACGGTTGAATGCCGGGTTGGCGGCGGTACGCGCCCGGTCATTCACAATGGCGTCGTTGTCCTTGAGGAATTGTGCTTCCTGTGCATCCTTCAGGGGAATGAACACCATCGGATCGCCACCAGAGGAGACCATGCGCTGCGTCAGACCTACTACTTCATAGTCGTGACGGCGAATGCGGATACGCTCCCCCAGACCAAAGCCGGTCTTCACATCGGCCAATGCTTCATAGTGGCTTCGCGTCAAATGGCGACCCGCCACCAGGTAAGTCGGGCTACCTGGTTTGCCGGGTTCGATGCCCACCACCATTGCCCGCACCTCGTCTGAGCCGCGGCCCACCTGCATGTTGAGGTAGGTGACATTGGCTGCCTGCACCACGCCGGGCATACCTTCGATGCCATGGACCAGATCGTCTTTGAGACTGCTTGACTCGGCATACGGCCCCTGGGTGTCTTTTTGCACAACCCACAGATCCGCACCGCTGTTGGTCAGCAGCGCCTGCGCGTCGTCCACCATTCCCCGGTAAACCCCGGCCATGGACAGGGTCACGCCAATCAGCAAGCCCAGACCGATGCCCGTCAGCACGAACTTGGGCCATGCGTGCAGGATGTCACGCCCGGCCAGACTGATCACGGATTGACCCCGGAGGCGTTGACGGGCCTCACAAGCGAATCCACAACCTGCACACGGCTGCCCGCACTCAAAGCCTTTTGGCTGTAGACCACGACCTCGTCCCCCGGCTTGATGCCATCGAGTATTTGAACTTGACCCTCCAGGCTGCTCGAACCGATCCGTACCGGCGCGAAGGTCGGCTTGCCCGATTCCATTTTCCAGACACCGGTCACGGAGCCCTGGCGCTGAATGCTGGCACTCGGCACCAAGGGGCTCCTGGGACTGGACGGCAGTTGAAGCGTCACCTCGGCCATCTCCCCGACCGACAGCCCTGCCGGCGCTTCGTCCAAAGCGACCTGTGCCACCCGTTCTTCCGTTACGCTGTCACTCAGCAGTTCGACCCGCGCGACCCTGCCAGGAATCGCCAGTTGCGGCCGGGAGCGCAAAACAATGCGTGCCTTCAGGCCAGGCGCCAATCCAGCCGAGCGGCCCTGATCCACGCGCAGCTTGATCCACAAACTTGCCGGATCGATCAATCGCAACACCGATTGACCCGCCACCACGGTCGAGCCCGCCTCGGCATCACGCGCGCTCACCACGCCGTCCGCCGGTGCAATCAGGCGGACATTGGCGCGCTGCTGCATCAGCGCCGCGCGGTCCGCCTTGATGCGGTCCATATCCTGTGCTGCGCCAAGCGCATTGGCACTTGCTGCCTCGACCGCCGCATCGGCGGATAGCTTCTCCTGCGAACGAGATTCCAGCGCACCGGCGCTGATGAAGTCTTTGTCCGCCAGATCCTGATTACGGCGCATATTGGACAAGGCCAATTCACGCCGCGCCTTGGCGTCCGCCTGCTGGGCCAGGGCCGCAGCATGGGCGCTTCTGGCGCGTTCTAGGGAAGCGTCAAAAGAGGCCAGCCGTTGGTCAATGTCCACCGGGTCCATCTCCGCCAGCAGTTGCCCCGCCTTCACCATGTCACCCACATCGACCTTGACGCTCAGGACGCGTCCCGCCACTGTGGGGCCTATCATCCAGCTGCGACGCGCCTCCACCGTGCCGATGCCAAACAGGGCGGGCTCAAAACTGCCTTCCTTGACCTGCACAACCGTGATGCGTGTTGGCGCCAACGGGCCGGACCGCAGAACCACGAAGGCCATGGCAGCGATCAGCGCAACACCTAGAAATGTCAGCAGCAGACGGCTCTTTGTTTTGGACGAAATATTCATGCGCTCTCACTGACAGTTGTTATGCAACTTCCACTTTTCCTCGTGACCCATGGCTTTGGCGAATTCGGGTACCTTGCAGCGTTCAATCTCTGCCGGGTCCAATGTGGCAGCGGGCAAGTTGGGCTCGGACCGACGTCCTGCCGCCTGCCTTTGCAAGCCTGTGCTGTTAACCCATTGAACCACGCCAACCAGCATGCCAAGAAACATTAGCAGAATGCCAACTTGAGCAAGGCTGACGGTTGAGCGTTTGTCCACGGGAACTTCGCAGGCGCCACCAGGACAAAGCTTGGCCTTTTCCTTGTTGAACAGGTTATAGATCTTGCACCCGATACAAATACCGAACGCGGTCTCGAAGAACAGCAGAAGCAGGCACACCGAGCAAACCAGCATGTTGATGGGCCCAATGACATTGTTGAGCACCATCAGGTAAAGCATGGCCAGGGCCAACACAAAACCGATCGCCCAGGCAAAGCGCTTTTGCGGCGCACCCACGTATTCAGCTTGCTGTTTGCGCACGACCCATTGACCCACAATCAGACTCGGGGCGTACCTGGGGTTGATCAATATCCTGATCGCAAAGTCCACCAGGAAAGCCACCACGAATACCCGTGTCGGCTGAAAATTCCCCTGCAAGAAGGCATTCATGAAGGACACCAGGGCGAAGAAGAACAGAATGCCGGCACTGGCTCGCACAGCACGCTCGTTGAGTACGAGCACCGCGAATTCCGGACGTCGTTCCCCGAATTGAAAAATGGAGTTGGTCATAAGGTTCTGCTGAATAGGCAATGACCATAGTATTGATGAAAGGGCTTCCGCATCGGTATGATCATGATCACATGACTGCACCCTTTACGCAAATTCACGAGGAACTCGCAGCCCTGCTGCCCGCTGCTTTGCGCGAGTACTGCGTCAATGCCAGCTATGCACGAGGCGCACGCCTCTTCAACGCCGGCGAAAAACCCAGGTACATGTTCTTCATCAGCAGCGGTGAGGTGCTGCTGGAACGCACGGGCATGCAGGGTGCACCGATTGTTCTACAGCGCGCACGCTCCGGCATCATCAGCGAGGCAAGTCTTCGGTCCGAGCGTTACCACTGCCACGCCAACGTCGTTCTGCCTTCTGAAATCACGGGGATTCCGATTCTGAAAGTCAACTCCGCATTAAGCTCCGATTCTGCCTTTTCAAACCGCTGGATTGCCATGCTGAATCGCGAAGTCAAGCGGCTGCGCGTGCAATGTGAGCGGCTGTCCCTGCATCGGGTGGACGACCGGTTGATGCACTTTCTTGAAACCGAAGGACAGCAGGGCACATACCCTCTGGGATCAGGTTTGAAATCGCTCGCCGGGGAACTGGGGGTCACGCACGAAGCCCTGTATCGCTGTGTCGCCAGCATGGAAAAAAGAGGCCTACTGCACCGCGATGGCGCGCACTTGAAAATGATTTCTTCTGTTAACGCCCGTCCGACCAATTCTTGATCCGGGCCCTATCCAAAGCTGCATGGAAACTAGAAAACTCAATTGAGTTTGGGAGGGCGGATTATGAGTTTCTTACCCTTGACCGAGTGCGGTTGCGATGTATTTCAGAGTGTGCTAGCGTCGCGCTGACCCTTCAAAATGATCTGAATAGCAGCATGCGAGCTTCCGCACTATCACGCCATGCACGCCGCGCCCGGTTTGAGTGGCTGCTGCTCGTCCTTGTGCTGTTGGTGATCGGCGGCGACTTCGGCTATACCCTCTACGAAAACCATAGCCGCATTGATGCCCGCGAGAGGGAGCGCTTAAGTCACCAATGCAGTATTGTGAGCCTCAATCTGAGTCGCCAATTCAGCGCCATCAACTCGGCTCTGAAAGGCATTCTCAGCGAAATTCCGGACTGGAGAAAGCAAAAGGGCGGCCAAACATCAGCAGCCCAGCATTTGAAGGCATTGAACGACGCCATGCCCGGAGTGCTCACCTTCTTGATTCTCGATGCAGGCGGAACAGTCCAGGCATCGGACAAGTCTGAATTGCTTGGCAAAAACTTCAAACAACGCGACTACTTCCAGGCCGTCCTGAATAAGCCGAATCCAGGCACGCTCTATGTTCGACCCCCGTTTGTGTCGAGCCTTGGCAGCTTCACCATGAGTCTGGCACGCATGGTTCCAGGACCCCACGGTGAATTCGATGGATTGGTGATCGCCAACCTGGATGCGAAAGAATTCAAGGTCTTGCTTGACTCTGTGATCTACAGGCCAGGCATCAGAGCCGCCCTGATTCATGGCGATGGCATACCTTTCCTGATGTCCCCCAACAGCAAGGATGTCGAGGGCGTCGACTTGACCAGGCCAGGTTCATTCTTTAACCGCCATATGAACAGTCGTGGTGATGCGAATGTATTCACTGGCGCGTTCAAGTCTGTCGATGACGAGCGCATGGTTGCGTTGCAAACCATCCAGGACCCGGCCTTGTCGATGGATAAACCCATGGTCATCGCCGTAGATCGCCGACTGCAGGATATGTATGCAAGTTGGAATCGGGATGTTCTCAGGTACGCCATTGCTTTTATCGTGTTGACACTGTTCTTTGTGACCAGCCTGTTTCTGTACCAAAGACGCCGACGTCATCTTGTCCTCATCAAGGCCAATCACGAGGCTGAGCGTCAGGCTGCTTTGGAGGCGACGCGTCAGAGTGAAGAGCGGTTTCGCAGTTTGACCAAACTGTCATCGGACTGGTATTGGGAGCAAGACGATCAGTTTCGTTTCGTGCGCCTGCCAGGGGATCTGGATAAGAAGACCCGCTATGCGAACGACCATCACATCGGCAAAACGCGCTGGGAAATGGGCGCCATCAATTTGACCGATGAGGATTGGAAGGTACACCGAAGTGTATTGCAGTCACATCAGGAATTCCATGATTTCGAGATGATGCGTCGCGGTAACGACGGGCAAGCCCACTGGACTTCAGTCAGCGGCATGCCGATCTTTGACCACCTTGGACACTTCAAGGGTTATCGCGGTGTCGCCCGCGATATCACCGAGCACAAGCAGGCCGAGGAGCACATCAAGCACTTCGCCTTCTACGACAGCCTGACTCAGTTGCCCAATCGGCGATTACTCAGGGATGGACTGAACCTCGCCCTGGCAAGCAGTAAACGCAGCCAACTCTACGGTGCATTGCTGTTCCTGGATCTTGATAACTTCAAACCCCTCAATGACAAGTACGGCCATGAATTTGGTGATCTGCTCCTGATAGAAGTTGCAAATCGACTCAAAAACTGTGTGCGAGAGGTTGACACCGTGGCCCGCTTTGGTGGGGATGAGTTTGTGGTGGTGCTAGGCCACCTGGATGTGGACAAGAATGAATCCAGAGTCCTGACGAGTCGGGTCGCAGAGAAGATCCGGACCAGTTTGTGTCAACCCTATTTGCTGCCAGACAAGCGCCAGGGGAGCAATGCAGGAGTTGTTGAACATCACTGCACCGTGAGCATCGGGGCCACGCTGTTTTTCGCTCAAGACGAGAGCGAAGACGAAATCCTGAAACGGGCTGACATGGCGATGTACGAGGCCAAGCAGGCTGGGCGCAATGCGATCCGGTTTCGCGAGAGCAAAAGTTAAGCCGCTACAAGGGCAAGCGACGCAATCCAGTATCAGGAGTCAGTCTTTCTGCGACCACCGACCAGACGCCTACTTTATGCGAACTGGCGATAACGGAACGTTTGTCGCAATGGCGTAACGCTTGAGAAATGCCATCACGCGACCGGGATCGTAGTCCTCGTCCGCCTCGTTTTCTGTTTCAGTTTCCAGTCCACCAACGCCTTGGGCGTGCAGCAGTTTTCCGTCTGCATCCAACACCAGAAGGTAGGGGAAACCTCTTGGCTTGGGCCACCTGGAGAGCACGGCCGTGTTCCTGTTTTCGACTGAATAGTTCACTTTCAGCCACACGTAGTGGCTGTCAATCAAGGCCTTGATTTGCGGCTGTGAAGCAATGAACCTGTCAAGCTTGCGGCACCAGCCACACCATTGGCCACCCACGTCGACCAATACGCGCCTGCCCGTGGTCTTCGCCAGGTGCTGGGCGACGATGACGTCCCTGGCGGCATCCCTTTGCGGATCAAACTTGTCCGGGAGGTCCTGCGCTGACAGGACCGGTGACAGCCAGACGAAAAGCAGACAAATCAGGCAGCGCAGCAGCATAGGCAAACAGCCGCGCCAGACTACTCCTTGATCGCGACCTTGTCCCCAGGACCGAACTCCACATTGGCCCTGAGGTAGCGCACCTTGATCCCTTTTTCCTTCAGCACGTCAAAAGCCAGTTCGGCCCGTGTTCCAGAGGAACAGTGAAACAGCACTGGTTTGCCTGCAGGAATCTCGGAAGAGCGATTGGCCATTTCTTCAGCCGGAATGTTCAGGGCACCGGCGATATGCCCCTTGGCGAATTCTTCGGCTGTTCTGACATCGACCACCAGATGGGACTTGGTTTTGACCGCTTCATCGAAGTCCTTGATTGACACCTCGCCTTCCGCCAGCTTGCGGACATAGCTGATCTTTGTCGGCACCGCGCCGGTAACCAGTTGATTGCCAGCCGCAAGCCATGCCTTCGCACCGCCGGGAAAGACCGTCGCATTCGTGTACTCCCACTCCCGTGTCCACTCAAGCGCTTCGTTCGCCTCTTCATCTCTGTCTGAATAGAAGACGATGACTGCACCATGAAATTCAGGGAACTGCTTTTCAGCGCTTCTCAGATTGGCAGCCGGGATATTGACGGCGCGGGGAATATAGCCACTTGCTGCTTTCTCGGCGGAGCGCAAGTCAACCAGAACTATGTTGCCGCTCTTGACAAAAGAGGCACTGGACTCGGTGGCGTAATCCATCTTCTTCCAGCCGGGCTCACCCTCCGGATACATACGCACATCCTTGAATCCGAGCTTCACCGCAATGGTCGCCGACTTCGGACTCAGCATGCAGGAGAGTCCACCGCAATAAAACACCAGAGTTTTTGCACGGTCTGCTGGCAGCAGCTTTTCCCCTTCCTTTTCAAGCTCGTTGAAGGGGACCGACACAGCGCCCGGCAAATGCCCTTGAATGTAGCGACCTGCTGGACGTGAGTCGATCAGTACGAAACTCTCGCCGCCCTTCTTCACTAGTTGCATGAGTTCTGCCGCAGCAATGCGCGTCACACCGGTAGGCAAAGGTGCGATCACCTTGGTAATGGTTTTTGCCAGGTTCTCCGCTCCGACCTGCGAGAAGTCAACGGTAAGAACTTCATCGGCGACGATGTCACCGGCCGAACTGGCGTTCTTGAACTGGGTTGCGGCATCAAACTTGATCACCAGTACGCCCTTGTTGGCGACTTCGATGGCGATGGAACGGGCTGTGTTTGTAACCGACTTGACGCTTCCCGTCACCTCAACGGCGATGGATGTCGAGGCAAAGCCAAGACAAGATGCGAACGCCATCAGCAATATTGCTTCTTTCATGATTGATAAATTTCCTAAAAAAATAATTTACTTGTATCGAATGAAGACCGCTCACTTTTCGCGCTTGGTGCGGCGAATGGCGTTGCCCGAAACGTAGGCGTAACCCTTGCTCTGCCATTGCGTGATCGCCGTCATGGCCGCAGGAACGACAGAAACCATGTCGTAGAAATCGCCCGCTTGATAGCCTCTGAACTTGGCCGCATTGCGGCACACCTGCAGTGTCACGCCCTGATCAGCCAGTGCCCTCAACTCTTCGTAAATCTCAGGGAAGGCGGCTCGATTCAAACGAGAGAGCATGTGCAGCTCGTTACCATGCGCGACGATCACCAGATGGGATTTTTCCAAGTCACCGAATTCTTTCAATGCTTTGAGGTGATTGTTGATGTAGCCCAGTCCCTGCAACAGGTCTTCAGGTTTTTCATAGTTGAATTGGTAGACAGCCCGTTGCGCTCCCAATGGGCTGGCATCAAACTTTGAAGCTTCGTCTGGTCCAGCGAACGCTGCACCGGCAACCCAAATCATGAGTAAAAGCAAGTGGCGCATGCAGGTCTTTACCGAAAGCACGTCGTCTATGGCTTGCGGTCCATGGGTGCGGTCATCGGCGTGGCGCTCATCGGTGCCGCCATGCCAGGACCCATAGTGGCCGGGCCACCTGGATAGCTCATGGCATTGCTGCTGAACACTTCCACCGGCACCGTAGCTTCACCCGCCTTTGCAAATTGAAGCTTCAGGGAGTACGCGCCCCCTTGCTCCAGCGGCCTCTTTAAGCCATGAAACATGACGTGCATGCCACCCGGCTGCAGTGTCACGGTGTGTCCTGCCGGAATGTCGATGGCACCGACCGGAACCATGTTCAAGACGATGCCATCGCGCACATGGGTGTGGGTACCGCCCATTTCCGCAATATCTGACCTGGCACCGATGAGCTTGTCAGCCTCCGCTCCAGTATTGGTAATGGTCATGAAGGCACCCGCCACCGTTGGATCGGCGATGCCGGTCGTGGCCCGAGAAAAGGCAGCACGAATTTCAAGCCTTCCAGCTTTGCCATCGCCTGCAAAAGCCACGGAGGTCGCCAGCGCCCATACCATCACAATTGGAACAGTCTGCGAAAAATTCATTGATACATCCCCCATCAGGTTTCAAGGTGGGGGCTGTCAGCCCCCACCGGTTCAGCAGCCAGCCGTCTTCTTGAATGACTTGGCTGTGTTCTTTCCGTCCTTGTCGAAGCGGGCCCGAATTTCGTCGCCCTCGACGATGCGCTTGTCCTTGAACTTGTCCAGTGTCAGATCATCCGTGACGGTGATCGTGACCTGCTCTGCCGTCTTGGCGTCCTTCAGAATCGCCGTGGCGGATTTGCCGTCCGGTGCCAGCTTGATCTTGGTGACCGGGCCAACCATCTTGCCTTCATCTGCGAAAGCGTTGCCAGTGATGGCTGCACCGGACAGGGCCAGCGCAGCACTCAGAATAAGTGTGGAAAGTTTAGATTTCATGATGAACTCCTGAGAATGGGGTGTCGGTCAGAACTTGACCTCGAAAGTTGCGTAAACGTTGGTGGCGTTTTCCAGCGGCGTGGTCGTCATCATCTGGCCGTTGATACTGCTCATCTCCACGGGTGCGCCGACCCAGTTGTTACTTCCGGTGTAGTTGAAGTGGTAGCGCTGAACACCGAGGCGGAAGTAGGCGCGGCTGAAGTAGGACGAGATCGGTGTCTTGTCAAGTTCCTGAATCATGTAGCCCTCGACGACATCGCCGCGCGTGCCAACCTTGGAGGTCCACATATCGTCGGAGGCCGGAGCGAAGGTGATCCAGTCCTTGGAGCCGTGGTTGTATTCCAGGCCGAGTTTGGTCTTGGACGGCAGGTCATAGCGCATTCCAAGATAAACCGCCGAGCCGGTCTTGCTGGTCGGCGCTTCCGGTCTGAAGAAGGAACCCGTCATCAGACCCTGGAAACCGAACTGGGCCGACACGTTGTTGTTCGGGTGTGTAACGCTCATGGCCACGTCGCCGAACAAGGTCAGATCGCCAGGGCCGACTTTCTTGATGGTGCCCATGGCACCCAGACCGAACCAGTCAATGTCGCCGAGATTCACCTTCGCCGCCGTGTTGCCGAAATAGGTATTGCTCATCGTCGGTGCATCAAAGATGTTGATACCTCGGTCCCACATCAGCCAGACGCGCAGCGGGTCGGTATCGATGGGAACGACAGAGAAGCCAACCATGTCGGTATCGACCAGAGAGTTGCCGGTTGCCTTGCTGAATCCACTCTCGAAGCCGCGGCCATAGCAGAACTTGCCATAGGCGCCGGGCAGACTGTCAACATCCGGCGCGTAGCCCAGCGTCATACCGTCAAAGGCGTAGTCGATCAGTAGTGACGGCGTACCACCATTGCCGGGGCGCGGATTGTTCAGACGCAGATTGCTCGGAGCACCGTTGGTGGTTGGCCGACGTCCAACAGAAAACCAGAGTTCCTTGTCAGCAATATTGCTCCAGGTCGCGTAAACACGATCGACATTCAGGTAGCTGTTCGATGGCACGTGGCTGAGCGTTCCGTCAAAGACACCCACACGGTCAGCAAAGAAGGGAGCGCTGCCCGAATTCACGATGGAGGATTCATCCTGCGAACCGAATACCTTGTACATCTGCAGGCGGGCGGTAACGCTGACGTCCTGCGTTGCCTTGGCGTTCAGATCGATGCCAAAGCGGTTGCTGTACAGGCTCTTGTTTTCGGGCTTGTACGCCGGCACGGTAGCCGCAAAGGCGCCGATGCCCTGCACCATGCCGGCGTTCATCGGATTGCCCAGGAACGCGTTGGCCTGATCGAAGCTGACGACCTTGTTCATGTTTTGGGAAAAGGCCATCAGCCCGCTCAAGGCGCCGGCGGTTGACATGCCACCTGCCTGCGGCGCGCCAAAATAGCTCGATGAACCTGCCACGGCAGATGGATTGGCAAAGAAGTCCGCCTGCAGTTTTTGCTGGACGTTGGCAAAGGTGGCATTGACATCCGTGAAGGTCCGCGTCTCGCCCAGCAGCGAGTCCACGCGGAAGCGGTAGTCGCCACCCACCGTCAGCCACTTACCCAAAGACTTGCTTTCGAGCTTGGAGACCTGACCCTTCAGCTCTTCGACCGCCGCTGCGTCGGACTTGGCAGCTACCGCCTGAACCTGCTGCGCGGTTTGCGCAGCCTTTGCTTCATTGGCCTTGACCTGGTTCTTCAGGGCTTCGAGTTCGCGCGACATCGACTCGATCCGGCTCATCAGATCGGCTTCGGCCGCACTGGCTGCCAGTGGCATCAGCATGCCGGCAATCAGGGCTGCCAGCAAATTCATCTTGAATGTTCTGTTCATAAATTTCTCCTGGAAAGTTGACATAAAAATCGTTGTCGCTGGCTAGCTGTGCTTGCCAGGTGTGGCTTCATTGCCGAGGTCTTCCCAGCCAGTGACCATGGCTTTGATCTGGGATGTGAGCTTGTGCCCGGTGGTGGATAGATACAGGTGCGAGATCAGAAAGGCCAGCATCAGGAAGGCACCCAGCGTGTGGCCCGTGGCAATCCACTCAAGGCGCAGCCCACCCAGACCCCAAGCGGTCCAACTCGCATAGAAGAGGTAGAGCCAGCCGGTAAACCAGAGCAGCGGACTGAGCAGCGTCAGCACCGCCAGATAGGTCAGGCGCTGCAGAGGGTTGTGCTTGTTGCTCAGGCTGGGTCGGAACGGATGCGGCTCATCCTTGAAGATGCCAGATGAGTAGTACTTGGCGATGGCTGTGACGTTCTGCAGCGTCGGGATGTAATGCCGCCACTCGCCGGTGGTGACATGCCAGAAGATGGCGAAGATCCACAGGCCGACCAGGGTCCAGGCGGCCAGTGTGTGATAGTCCACTGCTTTCGCGAAACCGAACAGGCGGTAAGTACCGTGGACCTCGAAGCCGGTCACCAGCATCGAGATGACCAGCAGCGCCTGGGACCAGTGCCAGAAGCGCTCAAAGGGTTTGAAGAGATAGACGCGTGACATGAGTGTTCTCCGGTTTAACTGTTGCGCTTGCGGGCGACGACACGACCCAGGCCGTGCCCGAGGACACCCAGCAGGGTCAGCAGGGCCACAGCCCAGCCGCCAATCTCGAGCCAGCGCGCGTGGTCACGGCTGCGGCCCGGCATGTAGACGCCGTCAATTTTTTCCAGTCGGCCGTTGCTGACGTGACAGTCGACGCAGCCCAGTGCTTTTTCTTTCGGTGCCACCATGTGCGTGATCGGCCAGGTGCTCTCGGTTTCGATGAAGTCGACCTTGCCCGAGAACTTCACACCACCCGCTGCCATGCCGGCGGTGACAGCCTTTTCCCAATCCAGGTTCTTCCAGAATGCGGTGCCATCGCTGCCGGCCAGGTGGGTGATGACCAAGGATTTGTTGATCGGGTCATATTGCTGTTTGCCGCGGAAAAGCTTGACCGGCCAGATCATGGACTTGCCGTCACTTGCACTTCCCTCAAAGCGGTTTATCTGCGTTGGCTTGTCACCCTTTTCGATCTTGTCGCCCAGCAGCGTGTATTTGACAGTGCCGTTGAACCACATGTACTCGGGCTTGACGTTTTCCTTCCAGACGAAGTCGCCCTTGATGGTCATGTACTTGTCGTAACCGTCCTCGTCCTTCAGGATCATGGGCTTGCCGTCTTTGTCGAGCTTGCCGGCGGTGGACCAGTCCCAGGACATCTTGGTCGGTTGTCCGCCGCGCGCAAAGGCCGGGATGTGACAAGTCTGGCAAGCCAGTTTGGCCGTATGTTCATTGAGCACCGCCGTCTTGTGCGGACCTTGTCCGTGGCAGGCCTGGCAGGTGTCGGGATTGGTCTTGTCTGCCACCCCGCGCATGTGCGCTGGCGCCTTGTCCCTGGCGGTGGGTGCGTAGCGGCTACCGGGGATCTGATGCACATCGGTCTTGTGGCAGGTGGCACAAGAAAAATTCAGTCCCTTGGTGTCCATGTGCACATCAAGCTCTTTACCCGGCGCTTCGAGCGAACTGTCCAGGTCGCCGTGCTTGACGCCATCGCCACCACCGCCGTTGAAGTGACAGGTACCGCAATTGTTGCGCCTGGTGGGCCCGACTTTCTGCGCGATCTCCTTGAGATTGATACCGCGCACGATCTTGCCCGATCCCGGCGGAAACTCGGTGTCCTTGGTCACCGGTGAGCCGGCAAAGCCGGAAGGCTTGGTGTACTTGCCGGAATGGTCGTGGCAAACCAGACAGTCAACGTTCTCTTCGCTTTTGAAGTCGAATGTGTCGTCGCGCCAGCCATAGCCAATATGGCAGCTGTTGCAGGCCGCTTCATTGGACTTCACCGAGGTGCAGAAGTTGTTGACGATGTGCTTCTTGCCCAACACCTGCTTGGTGTCCGGGTTGATGAACTCCCACTTCCAGTGTTGCGTCAGGTGGATCTGCTTGGCTGCCTCGGTGTGGCAACTCAGGCAGGCCTTGGTGACCTCGGGGCCGGAGGCAAATTCGCGATCAAGTTCCTTGAATTTACTGTGGTCAGCGGTTGACTTGAGCAACTTGGCAGGCGCTGGCGCCACCACTGCCGGCGCTGCCGCGACAAAAAAAATGGCCGCCATCGCAGCAGCCATCAAGTATCGAATTCGCATCACAGTTTCCTTCGCTAAACAAACCTTGGTGCTTTGGCGCACTGCGCTCATCTGCACTACGGGTTTATCCTATTGCGATATAGATGTGATCGTGTTGCGTTAAATCAATAGTTCTTTATGTGCTTATAAACTGATTTAAAGAGCATGCAATATGACAGTTACGCGTTCAGGCGTCGGTTTTTCGCCGACTACGCGAGCACTCAACCTGAGCGCAAACCGCTTTGCAAAGTTTGGCCACGCGCCCATCGGTGATGCGGTACAGGATTTGAACGCCATCGCGGCGCCTGCCCAATACACCTGCCTTAAAGAGCGTGTTCAAGTGCTGCGACATATTGGGTTGCGTGGTATCGATGTGGCTGAGCAAATAGCTCACGTTCTGCTCGCCGTCCTGCAGACAACTGATGATCTTCAGCCGCATCGGCGCCGACAGAACGCGAAACAATTCCGATGCAGATTCAAAGACCTCGTCGGGCCGGCTCAGATCCGCGTGGATTTTCTTACCTGGCTGCTTGGTCATAGGTCAAACACCACTCCCATAGATTGGTCCCCCGGCTTTGATGAAGCGAATACAGTCACATTGTGACTTATCGATCGAACGGCAACTGCGTATTCGTGTCGAATGGGGCCATTTTAGTAATGGTACGGGCTGGTGAAATCATCCCCACTGCGAAAGTTCGGTCGCGCAGTCCGACCCTGTCGGGCTATTGATCGAGAATCCAGCGCACCATGTTCCGGATCCTTTCCGGGTCCTCGCTGCCGATGCACTTGTGGAACCCGGTGTCTCCGTCCGACATCTTCGACACGTCGCTGCTGGTCAGGTGCGCGAAGAGCTCAGCCTCGGCATTGGGCTTTCCCTGGTACCTCTTTGCAACAGCCTTGAAGGTTGGACCTGACTTTTGCTTGGTCAAGCTGTGGCAGGCGAGGCAGTGGTCCTTCATCGCCAACCCCTTGGCTGCCTCCGCATTGCATATCTGCCCGGAGGCCGTCCTGGTGACGGGCGCGCAGGCGCTGATGGCCGCAACAAGCAGCGTGGCTCCGAGCAGCCCGAGGGCGATGTGGGTGTTGTGCTTCATGGTGAACCTTCGTTCGTTGAAAAGCCGTCTAGGCCATCTCGCGGGACCGGAACATGGCCCGGCGGGTTGAGAGGTGTATCACAGCAGTGCCAGACACGATGGCTTGCCAAAGCCGATACACCTATGTGCTGGCAATCGCTTTACCAGCGCCACGGGTTGATGTTATTGCGAGTTGCGAGGGGTCAGACTGATTTGCATCAATACATTCGCACATACGAATATAAAGCAGAGATCATTTCTTATCGCATGTTGATGCCGGACAGATCATTTGCCGCCAGTCGTTGTCGCTGGGGTTTTCGGGCGGTTTGGATATGGCGGCGTACGGCCTGCCAGACTGTTGCCCCATGTCAATGAACAGCAAAGCAATCAGGTCAACAATGCGCCGACAAGGAAGTACATCATCATGAACACCGTACCCGCAGAATT
>JBAXNI010000048.1:0-18994 GCA_037133835.1 Comamonadaceae bacterium
GCCACATGCAAAGCCCTGCTGCCATGTTTGAAGACGTCTACAAGGACATGCCGGCGCATCTGCGCCGGCAGCGTCAGGAACTGGGAATCTGACTATGAACACGACCCCTATGACGATGATCCAGGCTTTGCGCTCGGCCATGGATGTCATGCTGGAGCGCGACGACAACGTGGTTGTCTACGGCCAGGACGTAGGCTACTTTGGCGGCGTCTTTCGTTGCACCGAAGGCCTGCAGAAGAAGTACGGCACTTCGCGCGTGTTCGACGCGCCAATTTCCGAAGGCGGCATTGTGGGCACGGCAGTGGGCATGGGTGCCTATGGCCTGCGACCGGTGATCGAAATCCAGTTCGCAGATTACGTGTACCCGGCAACCGATCAGATCGTCTCCGAAGCAGCGCGCCTGCGTTACCGCTCGGCGGGCGACTTCACAGCACCGATCACGATCCGCATGCCCTGTGGCGGCGGCATCTACGGAGGCCAGACGCACAGCCAGAGCCCGGAAGCGGTGTTCACGCAGGTCTGCGGTCTGCGCACCGTGATGCCATCGAATCCGTACGACGCCAAGGGCCTGCTGATTGCGTCGATCGAGAACGACGACCCTGTGATCTTTCTGGAACCCAAACGGCTCTACAACGGACCGTTTGATGGCCACCACGACAAGCCCGTGGTTCCCTGGTCCAAACACCCGATGGGCAATGTGCCAGAAGGTTATTACACGGTTCCACTGGACACGGCAGCGGTCTTCCGATCCGGCGAAGCGCTGACGGTGATTACGTACGGCACCATGGTGTTTGTGGCCGAGGCTGCCGCCAGGGAGGCCGGCATCGACGCCGAGATCATCGACCTGCGCTCGATCTGGCCGCTCGATCTGGAAACCATCGTCAACTCGGTCAAGAAGACCGGGCGCTGTGTCGTGCTGCATGAAGCGACACGCACCAGCGGTTTTGGCGCGGAACTGGTGTCGCTGATTCAGGAGCATTGCTTTTATCACCTGGAAGCACCGATTGAGCGCGTGACGGGATGGGACACACCGTACCCGCATGCCCAGGAGTGGGCTTACTTTCCCGGACCGGCGCGCGTCGGCGCCGCTTTCAAACGCACGCTGGAGGCATGATGGGAATTCACACAATCAAGATGCCGGACATCGGCGAAGGCATTGCCGAAGTCGAACTGGTGGCCTGGCATGTGAAGGTCGGGGACAGCATCACCGAAGACCAGATCCTGGCCGACGTCATGACCGACAAGGCGACCGTTGAGATTCCATCGCCGGTGGCTGGCAAGGTGCTCGCACTGGGCGGCGTCGTTGGCCAGGTGATGGCGGTAGGCTCCGACCTGATTCAGATTGAAGTCAAGGGCGATGCCAGCCCCCACGCTCCGCGCTCCGCGTCGTCGCTGCCCCCCGAGGGCGCTGATCCGGCTTGGGGCGGCCCGGCGCCGGATCGATCGCTGGCACGGGCGACTTTGGCTGAGCCGGCAACGGCGGTCGCAGCACCACCACCGAGTACGGCGACCGCCGCGCCGACCACAATTCATGCGCGCGCCAGCGGCGACAAACCGATCGCCTCACCCGCTGTACGACGCCGCGCCTGGGACCTCGGTATTGAATTGCAGTTTGTAGCAGGTACGGGAATGGCGGGGCGCATCACGCAACAGGATCTGGACGCCTATGCGGCCCGTGCCGGGCAGTCTGCCAGCGCGGTGCAAGCCGACCAGCGTTACGCCCAGCGCAATGCAGAGGAAGCGATTCCTGTGATCGGTCTGCGCCGCAAGATTGCGCAGAAGATGCAGGAAGCCAAGCGCCGCATTCCGCACTTCACCTACGTCGAAGAAATCGATGTCACGGAACTCGAAGCCCTGCGCACGCGCCTGAACGCGAAGTACGGCACGCAGCGCGTTCGCCTGACCCTGCTGCCCTTTCTGGTGCGCGCAATGGTGCTGGCAGTGCGCGAGTTTCCGCAGGTCAACGCACGCTACGACGACGAAGGCGCCGTCGTGACGCGTTATGAGGCAGTGCACCTGGGCGTGGCAACGCAGACCGAAGGCGGGCTCATGGTGCCCGTGCTGCGCCACGCCGAAACACGCGACCTGTGGGCCTGCGCCGACGAGGTAGTGCGCCTGAGCGAGGCTGCGCGCGCCGGCAAGGCGACGCGCGAGGAACTCACAGGTTCAACCATCACCATCACCAGCCTCGGGGCGCTGGGCGGCATCGTCAGCACACCGGTCATCAACCATCCGGAAGTTGCCATCGTCGGCGTGAACCGCATGGTCGAGCGACCCATGATACGCAACGGCGCGGTGGTGGCGCGGCAGATGATGAACCTGTCTTCCTCGTTCGACCACCGCGTGGTGGATGGCATGCACGGCGCCGAGTTTGTCCAGTTGCTGCGGAGCTATCTTGAGTGCCCGGCAACCTTGTTCGTGGAGTAAACCATGGAGACGCTGCAAACCACTCTTCTCATCGTTGGCGGTGGGCCTGGCGGCTATGTGGCCGCCATTCGTGCCGGGCAACTCGGTATCGCCACCACCCTGATCGAGGGCGACCAACTCGGCGGCACCTGTCTGAACATTGGCTGCATTCCGTCCAAGGCACTGATTCACGCCGCCGACGCGTTTCACCAAACCTGTCACTACGCGGGCAAATCGCCACTGGGCATTCAGGTGGACGCGCCGCGCATCGACCTGGCGCAGACCGTGCGCTGGAAAGACGGCATCGTCAGGCGTCTGACGCAGGGTGTCGCGGCGCTGCTCAAGAAGAACGGCGTCACCGTCATCAAGGGCTGGGCCCGTGTCGTCGACGGCAAGACAGTCGAGGTGCTGCCAGCCAATGCCACCGCAACGCAACGCATCGTTTGCGAGCACCTGTTGCTGGCGACCGGTTCCAGCGAAGTATCCTTGCCAGGTCTGCCGTTTGGCGAACGCGTCATCTCATCGACACAGGCCTTGTCTCCAGCCGCGGTGCCGAAGCGCCTGGTGGTGGTCGGCGCCGGCTATATCGGCCTCGAACTTGGCACGGTCTACCGCAAGCTCGGCGCCGAAGTGACAGTGGTCGAGGCGCTGGACCGCATCCTTCCCATCTACGACGAGGAACTCGTCAAGCCGGTCGCTGCCTCGCTGCGCAAACTTGGCGTGCAAGTTCTGCTTGGATGCAAGGTGCAGGGGCTCAATGCGGCTGGCAATGCGGTGCAGGTCAGCAACGCGAAAGGTGAGATCTCGGAACTACCAGCCGATCAAGTTCTGGTGGCCATTGGCCGCGCACCGCGCCTCCAGGGCTTTGGCCTGGAATCCCTGCTGCTCGACATGAACGGCCGCGCGGTAAAGGTGGATGACCAGTGCCGGACCTCCATGCGCAACGTTTGGGCCATTGGAGATTTGACCGGTGAGCCCATGCTGGCGCACCGCGCCATGGCGCAGGGCGAAATGGTGGCAGAGATCATCGCCGGCAAGCGGCGCCATTTTGCGCCGGCGGCGATTGCTGCGGTCTGCTTCACTGACCCTGAAATTGTGGTGGCCGGGCTGACGCCGCAGCAGGCGGCTCTGGCAGGACTCGACTGCATTCAAGCCAGTTTTCCGTTCGCTGCCAACGGGCGCGCCATGACGCTCGAAGCAGGCGACGGGTTTGTACGGGTTGTGGCCCGACGCGACAACCGTCTGATCGTTGGCTGGCAAGCAGTGGGTGTCGGCGCATCAGAACTGAGCACGGCCTTCTCGCACTCGCTGGAAATGGGCGCCTGCCTGGAAGACGTCGCTGGCACCATTCATGCCCATCCGACACTCGGTGAAGCGGTGCAGGAAGCGGCGCTAAGGGCGTTGGGCCACGCGCTGCACATCTAATTTCTTGTGGGACAGACCAACGCTACGCGAAGTGAGCGTGCTCTGTCCTCAACTTGAAACGGGATGTTTGCGGGCCTGGTGTCAAACGCCAGCGAGTGAGCGCAGGCCGCCGGGATCGTCAACGTTCACCAGTCGACCCGAGCCACTGATCAGGCTGCGTTCACGCAAGTGGCGCAATACTCTGGACAAAGTTTCCGGCGCGATCCCAAGTTGCGCCGCAATCGAGCGCTTGCGCTGTTGCAACTGCACCGCCATCACACCCTTGTCCCCGGTCTGTGCATGACGCAGGAGCCACTCGGCGCAGCGCGCTTCTGCATCCTTGGCCAGACGACTGACGGCAAACTCGGTTTGCTGACGATGCGCCATCGCCACGTCATGCAGGACCGCCTGCGCAGATTCAGACATGGCAACCAGGGAACGATGAAAATCAGCGATCGGAACCTGCCGCAAACTGATCTCGGTTTCAGACACAGCGTCCACCGCGTGGGGCAGATTCAGGACTGCCGAACTCGCATCAAGCCAGCACGGACCTTCCACAACGCCGAGTTGGTGCTCCATGACGTCACCCTCGATGACACCAAGTGCGATACGACCCGACTCGATGTAAGTGACCCAGGTTGAACGCTCGGCGCGGGTGAGCAATCGCACTCCGCGCCCAAGGACTCGCACTTCAGCAGGCAGGTCAATAATTTCAGCGGATAGCATGGATGCGACTGTGCCGCGCTTGGGCCGCAAAGACCTTGAGCAAAATCAAACAAACTTGAGTAAAGGCGCTACAAACCCGGCAAAGCCAGGAAATCATTGACGTTGGCAAACGTCCGCAATGGCGTACGCCTATTTCTTGCCCAGTCCCAGACGCTGTGCACCCTCCGTATAAAGGCGCACTTTTTCCTTCATGAAACCATCCATCTGGTCCAACCCGACATTGACCAACTCAAAACCGTTTCTGGCGGCCAACTCCTTCATCTCGGGGTCGTTGTTCAGCGTCGCCCACAAATCGGACAGGCGCTTGCGAGCCTCGGGCGTGGCCGACTTCGGAACCCCTATGCCGCGGTAAGCACCATCAACCCAGTCCACACCGAGTTCCTTGAAGGTTGGTACGTCGGGCAACAAGGGATGGCGCTTTTCCATCGCAATGGCCAGCCCCCGCACCCGATTCTTGTTGTTGATGGCGAAAGGCGAGTAGGTCATGGCGCCGTCAATCTGCGCTCCGAGCACGGCGCTGGCCATGTCGCCCGTGCCCTTGTAGGGAATGTAGTTGGTCTGGACCGAAAAAGCAGCGTTCATGCGCTCATGGGCGGCATGGTTGGCGGAATTCAAGCCGGACCCGCCCAGATTGAGTGCGCCGGGTTTGGCCTTGGCGGCCTTGATGAAGTCAGCGAAGGTCTTGATGGCACTTTGCTCCGGCACCACCAGAATGTCGGGCGTGAAATGAAACCAGAAGACGGGAGTCACATCCTGCGTCTTGTATTGCACCTGTCCTTCAATCGGTTGAAAAACGATATGCGGAAGATTGACACCGACAATATTGAGACCGTCACCGGGCAACTGGTTCATCTGTCCCCACATCAAGCCACCACCCGCACCCGCCTTGTACTGGACGATGGTTTCGATGGCAGGGCACTTCTTCTTGAGCACCATCTGCTGGTGGCGGGCCGACAGATCGGACTCGCCACCGGGCGGAAAGGCCTGCCAGTAAAGCAGGTTTTTTTCGGGGCAGTTTTGCGCCAGCGCCAGCGGCCCCAGCAAGGCGAGACACATTGCGAAAAACAGCTTCTTCATCGTTGTCTCCTTATGGGTTTTGCTATCAGCTCAAAGGCCTCTTTGCGGCAGCAGCAATGCGCTGACACACGGCCTGCGTCACCTGTTGCGTCGTGGCACTGCCGCCCAGATCACGCGTATGCAACGACGGCTCGGCCGTGACCTGTTCAATGGCCTGCATCAGCGTGTGCGCGGCGTCCATTTCCTGCAGATGTTCCAGCAACATGACGCAACTCCAAAAGGTGCCGACCGGATTGGCCAGGCCCTGACCCATGATGTCAAAGGCCGAGCCGTGAATTGGCTCGAACATGCTCGGGTAGCGCCGTTCGGGGTCAATGTTGCCGGTCGGTGCAATGCCCAGACTGCCCGCCAGCGCGGCGGCCAGGTCGCTCAGGATGTCGGCGTGCAGATTGGTGGCAACGAGGGTATCCAGCGTGGCCGGACGATTGACCATGCGCGCTGTCGCCGCATCGACCAGTTCCTTGTCCCATTTCACATCCGGAAACTCTTTCGATATCTGCAGTGCAATCTCATCCCACATCACCATCGCGTGACGCTGAGCATTGGACTTGGTCACCACCGTCAGCTGTTTGCGTGGGCGTGACTGCGCCAGGCGGAACGCGAAGCGCATGATGCGCTCCACCCCTGCGCGCGTCATCATCGAAACATCGGTGGCCGCCTCGATCGGTTGCCCTTGATGAACCCGGCCACCGACGCCGGCATATTCGCCTTCGGAGTTTTCGCGCACAATGACCCAGTTCAGATCCTCGATCTTGCAGCGCTTGAGTGGTGCGTCGATGCCGGGCAGGATGCGCGTCGGACGCACATTGGCATACTGGTCAAATCCCTGGCATATCTTCAGGCGCAGCCCCCACAGCGTGATGTGATCCGGAATATGCGGGTCTCCAGCGGAGCCAAACAGAATGGCGTCCTTGTGCCGCAATGCGTCGAGTCCATCGGCGGGCATCATCTCGCCATGCAGGCGGTACCAGTCGGCGCCCCAGCCGAAGTTTTCAAACTCAAACTTGAAAGCATTGCTGGCCGCCGAAAGCGCCGCCAGCACTATCTGGCCAGCCGGCACCACTTCCTTGCCAATGCCGTCGCCGGGAATGCAGGCTATCCGGTAAATCTTCACGCGCAACTACTCCCCCAAGTAGGCAGCCCGCACCTTGGGATCCTTCAGCATGACCTTGGCATCACCCGACATCGTGATCAGCCCCGAATCCATCACGTAGCCGCGATCCGCAATCGCCAGCGCACGGCTGGCGTTTTGCTCCACCAGCAGCACCGTGACGCCCTGGGCGTAGACTTCGCGAACCACTTCAAATATCTTGTCCACCATCAGCGGAGACAAGCCCATCGATGGCTCGTCCAGCAGCAATACCTTGGGCCGGCTCATCAGTCCGCGCCCCATGGCCAGCATCTGCTGCTCGCCGCCCGACAGCGTGCCAGCCAACTGGTCGCGTCGTTCTTTCAGACGCGGAAAAATGGCAAAGACCTTGTCGATGTCTGCCAGCACATCCGCTTTGTCGGTGCGAATGTAGGCGCCCATCTGCAGGTTTTCCACAATCGTCATGCGGGCAAAGACACCACGGCCCTCCGGCACCATCGCCAGGCCCTGCTTGACCAGGTCCCAGGGGCCCTGGCCGCGGATGCTCTTGCCCATGTACTCAATGTCACCGTCATTGATAGGCAGGATGCCGGTGATGGCTTTCATGGTGGTCGTCTTGCCGGCACCGTTGGAGCCGATCAGGGAAACCAGTTCGCCTTCGCGCACTTCAAAGTCAACACCTTTGACAGCCTGGATGCCGCCGTACGCGACTTTGAGACCCGTCACTTTGAGAAGAATATTCATCGTTGTTTCCTTACAGGACAGATATTTACTCTGTCCCCAACTTCCTTATCTGTTTGCGGGACAGACCGCAGCCACACGAAGTGGGCCAGCTCTGTCCTCAACCGTTCAGTGAGTAGTACCCAGATACGCTTCAATCACTTTTTCATTCTTCTGCACATCCGCTGGCGTACCTTCGGCAATCTGCTTGCCGTAGTCCAGCACCGTGACCCGATCGCACAAGCCCATGACCAGTTTCACGTCGTGTTCAATCAGCAAAATGGTGCGGTTGTCGTTGCGGATCTTGTCTATCAATTCACGCAGCATGACCTTCTCTGTGGCATTCATGCCGGCCGCCGGCTCGTCCAGCGCAATCAACTGCGGGTCGGTCGCCAGCGCGCGTGCAATTTCAAGACGGCGCTGGTCACCATAGCTCAACGTTCGCGCCTTGTAGTCAGTGAACCTGCCGATGCCAACGTAGTCGAGCAGTTCCTGCGCCCGCGCCGCAATCTCTGCCTCCTCGACCCTGAAACTGCGCGTGCGGAACATGGCGCCGATCAGTCCTGAATGCGTGCGTATGTGGCGACCGACCATGACGTTTTCCAGCGCGGTCATTTCGGAAAACAGGCGGATGTTCTGAAAAGTGCGAGCAATTCCGGCCTTGGCAACTTCATGAACCGCTGTCGGCTGGTAGGTCTTGCCAGCCAGCTCGAAAGTCCCGCTGTCCGGCGTGTAAAGCCCCGTCAGCACGTTGAAAAAAGTCGTCTTGCCGGCACCGTTGGGCCCGATCAGGCCGTAGACCTGGCCACGCCGGATCCTGATGCCCACATCGCTCAGGGCCTGCAGGCCGCCGAAGCGTTTGGACACACCAGCTACATTGAGTACCGTGTCTGTCATATTCATCCTTAATCAGTTGGGGACAGAATCACTTCTGCAGTGCCTTGCCGTGGTCCGGTGAAGGCCACAATCCGCGCGGCCTGGACAGCATGATGGTGATCATGGCCAGGGCAATCAACAACTGGCGCAGGATGGCCGAATCAAGACGACCATCGGTCATGGCCTGCAGCGGCCCGGCCACGTAGCGCAGCACTTCCGGCAAGGCCGACAACAGGACGGCCCCGAGAATGACGCCCGGCAGATGACCGATGCCGCCGAGGACCACCATGGCCACAATCATCACGGACTCCATCAAGCTGAAAGATTCAGGTGAAATGAACCCCTGAAAAGAGGCGAACATGGCGCCCGAAACACCACCAAAAGTCGCGCCCATGCCGAACGCCAGCAATTTGAGATTGCGCGTGTTGATGCCCATCGCCTTGGCCGCGATCTCATCTTCGCGAATCGCCATCCAGGCACGGCCAACGCGCGACATCTCAAGGCGATGTGAAATCACCACGCTGAACGCCACGAGCACCAAAAACAGGTAGTAGTAGAGCGAGACCGAAGCCACTTCAAAACCAGCGACGGTAACGCTCTTGCCCAGGTTCAGGCCAAAGAAGCTCAGCGCGTCAATCTGCCCAAGGCCTTTGGGACCATTGGTGATGTTGACCGGATGATCCAGGTTGTTCATGAAGACACGGATGATTTCACCGAAGCCCAGCGTCACGATGGCAAGGTAATCGCCGCGCAGGCGCAAGGTAGGCGCGCCCAGCAGAACACCGAAGAACCCGGCGAGCGCTGCAGCCGCCGGCACCACAATCCACAGCGGCGTGTGCATTCCCTGGGGGAACATCGATGTGAACAGCTCAAAAGTCTCGGTCAAATGAGGTGACGCAAGCAGTCCGTACATGTAGGCGCCGATGGCAAAAAAGGCGACATAGCCCAGATCGAGCAGACCGGCGTAGCCCACCACAATGTTGAGCCCCAGCGCCAGCAGAACATAAAGCAGGGCCATGTCGGCAATCCGCACCCAGGCATTGCCAAAGCCTTGCAGCAACAGAGGCAGGACCAGCAAGGCCGCCGCGGTCAGCAGAAAAACAATGATCTTTTGTTGTTGTTTCATAAATATCCTCAAGCTCTATCGGCCACGCGTTCGCCAAGCAGCCCCGAGGGCCGCAACGTCAGCACACCGATCAAAACAATGAAGGCAAAAATGTCGGAATAGTGACTACCCAACACGCCACCCGTCAGGGCGCCAATGTAGCCCGCACCCAGCGATTCGATCAAACCCAACAGGATGCCGCCGACGACCGCTCCTGCGAGGTTACCGATGCCACCAAACACGGCCGCCGTAAAGGCCTTCAGGCCGGGCAGGAAACCCATGCTGTGCTGCACTGTCCCGTAGTTGGCCGCCCACATCACGCCGGCGATCGCCGCCAGCACGGCCCCAATCACAAAGGTAGCGGAAATCACCACGTCGGGCTTGACGCCCATCAGCGCCGCGACGCGCGGATTTTCGGCGGTCGCGCGCATGGCGCGCCCCAATTTGGTGTAATTGACCAGCCACATCAGCACAGCCAGCGCCGCAGCTGTCATTCCCAGAATCAACACCTGGGTTGGCGTGATCACGGCGCCGCCAATGTCAAAGGGCGTGCTTGGCATCAAGGTCGGATAGGGTTTGTAGTTCGGCTTCCAGATGATCATGGCCAGTGTCTGCAGCAACAGTGACATGCCGATGGCCGTGATCAGCGGAGCGAGTTTGGGACTGTTGCGCAGCGGCCGGTAAGCAACTTTTTCAATCACAAAGTTCAGGGTGGCGGCACAAATACAGGCAATCACCGTGGCAATCAGCAGAATCAGCCAGCCCGGTGCATCGGGCATGGCCTCTTTCATCATTCCGATGATGGACCAACTGGTCAGCGCACCCACCATCAGCACTTCACCATGGGCGAAATTGATCAGCCCGATGATGCCGTACACCATGGTGTAGCCCAGCGCTACCAGGGCATACATGCTGCCCAACACCAGACCATTGATGATCTGCTGTATGAAGGTATCCATAAACTTCTCCGATTTTTGACCGGCGCCAGGAAATCAGCCTCGTTGCTGACGAGCGGCGCCGCCTTGTGAGCTCTACCAGTTCTATAGCAATAAACCTGCCAACTCAGCGATCACTGCTTTGACGCTGGCAGATGGGTGCACGCGATTGTAGCGAAGGGGTCGTGCTGCTTCGCCCTCTGCTGGCCTAGGTTTACCCTAGGTCTGACAGCGTTGCACGCTGCAGCAGTTGGGCGCCTGCTGTTAATATCTTTGCATGAGCGAACTCGCGCCCTACCCTTTCGCTGCGCTGGCACGGCGCATGCTGCGCGAGTTCGACACACGCAAGTCCATTTTCGATCTGCCGCAGCGCAAGTTTGTGCTGGGTGATGCAGAGCACAACCTGACAGTGCCCTTCCACGGCCACAGCGCCGCAACACCGTTTGGCCCGGCTGCCGGACCGAACACGCAGTTGGCGCAGAACATCGTGCTGTCCTGGCTCGCCGGCGGACGCGTGATGGAACTCAAGACGGTGCAGATCAATGACCGCCTGACCCTGCCGCGCCCCTGCATTGATATGCATACCATCGGCTACAACGTTGAGTGGTCGCAGGAGCTGACTCTGGAGCAGTCGCTCGAAGAGTACGTCAAGGCGGCGATGCTGATCCGCATTTTGGAGGCCAGCGGCCGGCTGGCCATGGCGCCTGGCTTCGGCCGTACGGTGTTCGACATGAGTGTGGGGTACGACCTGGCAGGCATTCGCAGCGAACCGGTACAAGCCTTTGTTCGCGGCATGATGGACGCAACGTCTGTCGTCGAGCGACTGCGGCGCGAGTTGCCGGCTGAACTGGGCACGCTGCGCGACCTGGACTTCCAGACCCGCCTGTCCGACACACTGACGCTGAGTACTTTCCACGGCTGTCCGCCAGACGAAATCGAGGCGATGGTGACACACCTGATGCAGGAACACCAACTGTCCTGCGTCGTCAAGCTCAATCCGACGCTGCTCGGTGCGGTGCAGGCGCGCCGCTTGCTGCACGACACGCTGGGTTATTCCGATCTTCGCATCCCGGACAACGCTTTCGACAAGGACACTCGCTGGGATCAGGCGACCGCCTTCCTCGACCGTCTGGTCAACAGGGCGCAGTCGCTGGGTCTGCATCTGGGCGTCAAGTTTTCGAATACGTTGCTGGTGGAGAACCACAAGACATTCTTCCCTGCCAGCGAGCGTGTCATGTACCTCTCGGGCCCACCCCTGCACGTGCTCGCGATGCACCTGGTGCGCGACTTTCGCCGCAGTTTCGGTGACCGCTTCCCAATTTCATTTTCAGCCGGTATCGAGCGTGCCAACTTCCCCGATGCGGTTGCACTGGGGCTGGTGCCAGTCACGGTGTGCACCGATCTGCTCAAGGCCGGCGGCTACTGGCGAGGCTTTGGCTATTTTGAGGAACTGGTCAAGCGCATGGACGCTGTCGGTGCCACAACCGTCGACGAATTTATCCTGCGCGCCCACGGTGACACAGGAGCCACTGATGTCAGCGCAGCCAGGCTCAGCAACACCGAAAGATATGTGGAGAGCCTGTCCGTTGACATGCGCTATCACGCGGCAAGCCACCAGGTGGGGCCGCGCAAGATCAACCGCCGTCTGGAATTTTTTGATTGCGTGACCTGCAACAAGTGCATCCCGGTCTGCCCGAATGACGCCAACTTCAGCGTGAGTGTGCCGTCCACGCCGGCGCTGCCGCTCAAGATGAAGCGCCAGATCGTCAACTTTGCCGACTTCTGTAACGACTGCGGCAACTGCGACGTGTTCTGCCTGGAAGACGGTGGGCCTTACATTCTGAAACCCCGCCTGTTTGTGAACCGGGAGCGCTGGGAGCAGGACGCGCCGCGCGACGCGGTGCTGGTTGAGGCCGATGCCATCAGCGCGCGCTTTGACGGCGTCGTGCTGCGGGTGTCAGAGAATGATCCGCCCAGCGACGATCCCAAGGTCCTGGCCCTGCGCGCCCTGCGTGAGGCGCTGCTTGATCCGCAGGATGTGAATCACGTTGGTGAACTTTTGCGCAACTCACTAACGACTGATTGAGGGCACATCGGCGCTGCCGTGTCATTGCGGCCTTCAATTGTCATTGCGGACTCGATCCGCAATCCAGTCTCAGCGTGGCTCTGGATCCCGGATCGAGTCCGGGATGACAAGCTGTTGGTCCGGGATGACAGCTTTACAATTTGGCCATGCGTTCCCATAGTCGCGCTGCCTGGATTGTGGCCTCGGCGCGAATCGCTTCTGTATCTGTTCCAGCACCGCGACCCAGCGCAGGCACGCTTCCACCAAAGCGCTCAGCCAACAGCGCGTGACCCGCTGAGACGCGCCGCGCGGCGGCATCCGTGGAGTCACCGTAGCGTGGCGCATCTTCCAGCAATGCCACTTGTTCAGCCTCCATGTCAGACGGATAGCCATCGCTGCCCAGCGCCACATGCTGGCTCTCGCACAGCGCCGCCGGATAGCCAACCCGGTTGCCACGATTGGAGCGCGGGTTTTGCACCAACCAGCAACCCATTTGCTCGCAGCGACAAACCTGTGATGCATCGAAGTGAACTCCGTGCGCGATGATGGAACCCGGCGGCAGCGCGCCGAATTCAACAAGTCGCTCCAGCGGCCCGGCCCAGCCGCGCCGCTGGGCATCTGCCACATCGGCCAGATCCTCGGCGACGTGCACATGCATCACGGTGTGCAAATCGCGGCACAAGGCAGCCGCCTCGCGCAGCGTTTCATCCGACACCGTAAACGACGCATGAAGCCCGACGACGGCCCGCACCAGCGGGCGCGTGTTGCGCTCGATAAAGCGTCGGCACTCGGCCAGGCCGCGCCGGGCCTCGTCGCGCCCGCCGTTGCGCTCGGTCGCGCCGTAGCACAGCACCGTCGGCATCCCGGCCGCCTGACAGGCGTCAGCCAGGATGTCGAGCGAGCCTTCAATCAGGTTCGGTGACTCATGGTGGTCGATCAGGCCCACGGTACCGAGCCGGCGCGCCTCGGCCACATACCACTGGGCCGACACACGCAGCGCATCGGCATCGAGTGCGCGATCGAGTCGCCACCAGACGCGCTCGAGGATCTGCACAAAGTCTGTTGGGGCCGGTACTGGCTCTGGCATGCCAAACGGCGCCAGCCCGGAGTACAGGTGGGTATGCGCATTGACGCAGCCGCTCATTTGACCTCAGCGCGCAAGCCCACACTCATGGCCCGCGCTGCCGCTGAATCCCGCATCGGCAGTGTGGTGCGACGAATCCCGTCAAACGCCTCCAGCGCCGAGGCAACTGCTGCCGCAGTCGGGACCAGGCCAATCTCGCCAACGCCCTTGGCACCCAGCGGCCCTTCGGGCTCGGGCTCTTCTACCAGTATCACCTCCACCGTCGGCATATCGCGCGCCCGCAGCACGCCGATTTCCTTGAGTTTGAAGGTCACCGGCATGCCGTTCAGGCACTCCAGTTCCTCCGTCAATGCGTAACCCAGTCCCATGTGAACGGCACCCTCGATCTGGCCGGAGCACAGTGCCGGATTGACCACGCGACCCGCGTCGTGCACGGCCACCACACGATCCACACGACCCGCCGCGTCCAGCACCACGAGTTGTGTTGCATAGCTGAACGTGGTGTGTGTTTTGACCTTGTCAACGTCGGCGCCCAGTACCGTGGTGTCGTCGATCACGATGTCGCCAGCGTAGACCCGGCCCACAAGTTCTGCCAGTTTGTGCCCCGCGTCCAGATCGGCCCTGAGTTTGGTGGCCGCGGCAAGCACGGCGCGCCCACTGAGCAGTGTCCCGCGCGAACCGGTGGTCTGACTGCATTGCAGGTCGAAAGTTGAGTTCACCTTGGGCACGAAGACGCCGGCTGGCAACCCGGTGACCTCCACCGCAAACTGCACCAGCACAGTGAGCAGACCTTGGCCCATTTCGGTGAATCCGTTGTACAGCGAAATCGTGCCGTCGGGCTCTACCACCAGGCGCGCCTTGCCCAGTTCCACCACACCATTGCCGATGCCGCTGTTCTTGATGCCGCAGGCAATGCCAATGGCGCGTCCGCTGCGCAGAGCGGCGTCGTAATGTGGCTTCATCGCTTCCAGGGTCTTGCGGATGCCGACCGCCTTGTCCATCAGTTGCCCGGTGGAGAACAGGTCGCCAACCGACAGGGCGTTGCGCCAGCGGATTTCCCAGCGGTCCAGGCCCGCCTTCTGCGCCAGCAGGTCAAGGCAGCCCTCCATCGCAAAGTGCGCCTGATTGGCACCAAAGCCGCGCATGGCGCCGCACGGCGGGTTATTGGTATAGACGGCGCGCGATTCGATGTCCACTACCGGTACCTTGTACGGACCACAGGCGTGCCCCGCAGCTCGCTCCAGCACCTTGCCACCCACCGAGGCGTAGGCACCGGAGTCGCCCAGCATGCGCGCCTTCACCGCTGTGATGTGTCCCTGCGCGTCGCAACCCACCGTGTAATCCATGCTGATCGGATGGCGCTTGGGGTGCATGCGGATCGACTCTTCGCGACTCAGCGTGGTCTTGACCGGCAACCCGGTCACATGCGCGAGCAGGGCAGTCTGTGCCTGCACCGACATGTCTTCCTTGCCACCGAACGCGCCGCCATTGGGCACCAGTTCGACGTAAATCTGTGACTCTTCCAAGCCTAGAAATCGCGCGACCTGTCTGCGGTCATCAAAGATCCCCTGGCCCTGGGTGCGCAAACGCAAACCGCCACCCGCAACTGGCTCGGCCAGCGCGCTTTCCGGCTCCAGAAACAAATGCTCGATGCGCTGCGTGGTCCATCTGCCGCTGACCACGTGTGCACTCGTTGCAAACGCTGCGTCCGCATCGCCACGCCGCAGGACCACGCAGTCCAGCAAATTGGCGTGCTGCGGGTTGACGCGCGGCGCATCGGTCTGCAGTGCGAACTGCGGATCAAGCACCGGAGGCAGCACCTCGTAGCTGACCTCGACCAGCTTGGCTGCCTCGCGTGCAGTGTGGCGGTCTACAGCGGCAACCGCCGCCAGCACGTCACCCACGCAGCGCACCTCCTCGCCAACGGCCACGAAACCTGGCCAGTCGTTGTAAAGCAGGCCGTACCAACGCTCACCCGGAACATCGGCAGCCGTCACCACGCTGTGCACCCCCGGCAGGGCTCGTGCTCGGGAGGTGTCGATGTTCAACACGCGGGCGCGCGGATGCGCCGACAGGGCCAGCGCGCCATGCAGCATGCCCTCCACCTTGATATCGTCAACAAAGGGACGCTCGCCCAGCACCGTAGGCACGCTTCCAATGCGTTCAAGCGGCTGACCAACGCGGCCATCGGTGCAGGGCGCCGGAATGTCGCCGCCGCGCTTGGCAGCTGCCAGCATCTCAATGGCATCAATGATCTTGACGTAGCCCGTACAACGGCAAAGGTGCAGGTCCAGTGAGCGCGCGATCACCTCACGCGTCGGGTGTGGATCGCGGTCGGTGAGGGCCTTCGCACGTAGCACGATGCCGGGGATGCAAAAACCGCACTGCAGTCCGGCCGTCGCTGCAAAGCAGTCTGCAATCTGCTTGCGCTCGTCCGCCGGCAAGCCGTCGATTGTCACGATGGTTTTGCCATGCGCAACCTTGGTCGGCATGGCACAGGTCGTCTTCGGCAAGCCATCAACCAGTGCCACGCAGCAGCCACACTGGCCCTGCGGACTGCAACCGTCTTTCAGCGAAGTCACACCGCAACGCTCGCGCAGCGTTTCCAGCAGTCTCTCATCAGGGCGCGCTTCAACGCTGCAGGCAGTGCCGTTAAGCACGAATTCAATGGTCATATTCCTAAATATCTTTCGGACTGGCAGTTTTCTGTTTGTTCAACGAGTGCAATTGTCGCAATTTTTCTGCAATCCGGATCTCCATTCCGCGTTCGACCGGACGGTAAAAACCTGGACTCTTCATGCCATCGGGCAGGTAGGTCTCGCCCGCGGCAAAGCCGCCCTCCTCGTCGTGCGCGTAACGGTAGCCCTTGCCATAGTCGAGATCTTTCATGAGCCGGGTCGGGGCATTGCGCAGGTGCATCGGCACCGGCCGCGTTCCATCATCCTTGACAAAGGCCTTGACCTCCTTGAACGCCTTGTAGACGGCATTCGACTTGGCAGCGACGGCCAGATAGACCACGCATTCGGCCAGCGCCAGTTCCCCTTCGGGGCTGCCAAGCCGTTCATAGACCTCGGTAGCGTCCAGCGCCAGGCGCAGCGCTCTCGGGTCGGCCAGACCGATATCTTCACTGGCCATGCGTATCAGGCGCCGCCCCAGGTAACGCGGATCGACCCCACCATCGAGCATGCGCACCAGCCAATAAAGCGCCGCGTCCGGATCCGAGCCCCGCACGGACTTGTGCAACGCCGAGATCGTGTCGTAAAACTGTTCACCACCCTTGTCATAGCGGCGCATTCGCTCGCCCAGCACCTTGACCAACCAGGCATCGCTTACTTCAGTCAATTCCTGCTGTGTCGCCGCAACGGCCAGCGTCTCCAGCGTGTTCAGCAAGCGCCTGGCATCGCCGTCGGCATAGGCCACCAGACGCTCGGCTGCCGCAGTCTCGATTTTGGGTAAGGCGCCGGCGGCCTGCGCCCGCTCAATGATCTGCATCAGGTCTGCGTGCGACAAGGGCTGCAGCACGTACACCGCCGCGCGTGACAACAGAGCCGAATTGACTTCAAAGGAGGGGTTCTCAGTGGTGGCGCCGATAAAGGTGAAGAGGCCGCTTTCGACATGCGGCAAAAAGGCATCCTGCTGGCTCTTGTTGAAGCGGTGCACCTCATCAACAAAAACGATCGTGCGCCCACCCTGCTCCTGCGCCAGCTGCGCTTTTTCAACCGCTTCGCGAATGTCCTTCACGCCACCCAGCACCGCCGCAATGCTGATGAACTGCGCGTCAAATGCGTCGGCCATCAGGCGCGCGATGGTGGTCTTGCCGGTGCCCGGTGGTCCCCACAAAATGCAACTGTGCGGCTGGCCCGATTCAAACGCGATGCGCAGCGCCATGCCCTCACCCAGCAGTTGTTGCTGGCCTATCACCTCGGCCAGTGTCTTTGGGCGCAGCCTCTCGGCCAAAGGCTGATGATGGGATGGCGTGGACTTCATCGGTCTCTATTGTGGACTACCGGGGCATAGGTCGCTCCAGGCAGGCAGCGTGGTTGGCGTTCTCCGGCGCACGCTCGCCGCGAATGGGGCCTGCGCCCGCGAACCCCACCACCTGCCTTCGTTGGCGTTTGATGTGTTGGGGATCCAATCAGATTCAGTTGTAAACACAAAGCGCGTGTAGCAATTTCCGATCTGCCTCCTGCAAACCGGCCGCAGGTCTCTACAGACTAACAGTCTGCGATGCGGTGACTATTCCACCAAATTGAGCATCACCAATTCCTGCGGCATTTGCCGCTGCCTTGCTTCGCTAGGCGGCAGACGTGGTGTCATCAGCGCCGACCCTGGCGGCCCTGAACTTTTCCAAACTCCACCCAATGATGATAGGCAGCCTTGTAATTGGTCGCGCCAAACGCAAGTTGAAGGTCGGGATAAAGTCCAAGATATTCAGTCGCTTGGAATTCACGGCTGATGGGTCGACCCTCATAGATGCCAGAGTTAAACCAATGGAGCCACATCCCCTCCCAAGTTCTACTTGGGGTTACTCTGGTCCACAGGTCAGGGTTTTGCCGGCTGTATTCCTGGATATCGAACACGCTGTTGCCCCTCACGGCATCCTTCATACCAACTTCCAGCCAATGTTTGGTTAGCCCTGCGTAGTCGCTTGGGTTGACGAAGCCATAGCGCGCCTTGTTCAGTTCATAGTACACGGGAGCGCTAAAGACATCAATGCTTTGCCAGTCGGCCTGGTCCTTGAGTTTGTTCGCCTTCTCTACCGCCACTCTGGCGTCCTCGGTCGCTTTAGTAGCTGCGGCCTTGGCATCATTGCCCGCGCACCGCATCGCAGCACACGCGGGCGCGCCCAACTATGGACTGGCATTCAAGCCTGAGTCCACGCCGCCTTGTTCGAACCACCAGTTGAGATTATCGCGATAACTGCCGCCCGGGTAACGCCTGACAAGAGCCTGGAGGCTGAACTCGGGGCTCGATTGATCGCCTCTATCGATGCCAGTTCCCACCCAGTAGTTGAGAAGATCGCTGTCGCGGGCCCCCGGATGCTGCGACCGGAAATACGTCATGTCGAATTCAAAGCTGCCGCGTCGGCCTTCGGCAAAACCGGAATTAGCCCAATGGCTGGCCAAGTCCACACCAGCCTTAACCAGATCCGGGTTGTGATCGTAATAGTAATCCCAGTCAAATACGGTAGGCGCGAACCGGTTGTCGCCACCCTTGTGCTTCTTTTTGCCGAATCCTTTAATAAAATTACCGGCATCACTGAATGCCTTCATGGCTGTGCTCCCCGAATTGTTTGCCAGATTGCGGGCGGTATTTTTCGCGTCGTTGTACGCTTTGTCAGCCGCAGCCTTGTCTGCGATAGCCTTGGCTGCTGCCGCTGCATCAGAGATGGCTTTGTCAGCCGCAGCCTTGTCTGCGATAGCCTTGGCTGCTGCCGCTGCATCAGAGATGGCTTTGTCAGCCGCAGCCTTGTCTGCGATAGCCTTGGCTGCTGCCGCTGCATCAG
>JBAXNI010000049.1:0-18949 GCA_037133835.1 Comamonadaceae bacterium
TGCAACCTGCGATGGAACCGATCTTGCTGACCTTGAACACCTGACGAATTTCGGCGGTACCAATGATTTCTTCCTTCTTGTCCGGGGTCAGCATGCCCGACATCGCCAGTTTCAGTTCGTCCACGGCGTCATAAATGATGTCGTAATAACGAATATCGACACCATTGTTTTCAGCGAGTTTGCGGGCACCCGCATCCGCCCGGGTATTAAAGCCGATGATGACAGCCTTCGCAGCGATCGCCAGATTCACATCCGATTCGCTGATGGCGCCCACGGCGGTGTAAACCATCTGCACTTTGACCTCGTCCGTGGAGAGCTTGAGCAGGGACTGAGCCAAGGCCTCCTGCGAACCCTGCACATCGGCTTTGACAATGATGGGTACCATCTTGACCTCGCCCGCAGCCATGTCGGTAAACATATTCTCGAGTTTGGCAGCCTGCTGCTTTGCCAACTTGGTATGACGAAACTTGCCGGCGCGGTAAGTGGCGATTTCGCGGGCCCGGCGTTCGTCGGCCATCACCATAAAGTCGTCACCCGCCTGAGGCACCTCGGTCAGACCCTGAATCTCTACCGGAATCGACGGTCCGGCGGTCTTGATGCTCTTGCCGTTTTCATCGAGCATGGCGCGCACACGACCGTAAGTTGAACCAGCCAGCACCACGTCACCCGTCTTGAGCGTGCCCGACTGCACGAGAACCGTAGCGACCGGGCCACGCCCCTTGTCCAGTTGGGCTTCAATCACCAGCCCCTTGGCCATCGCGTCGACGGGAGCACGCAGTTCGAGCACTTCAGCCTGTAACAAAACCTGCTCCAGCAACGCGTCAATGCCTTCCCCGGTCTTCGCCGATACAGCGATGAACGGCGAGTCGCCGCCGAACTCTTCTGGCACCACCTCTTCCACCACCAGTTCATTCTTGACTCGCTCGGGATTGGCGTCCGGTTTGTCAATCTTGTTGATCGCCACCACGATCGGCACACCGGCTGCCCTGGCATGCTTGATAGCCTCCTTGGTCTGCGGCATCACGCCGTCATCAGCGGCAACAACCAGGATGACAATATCCGTCGCTTTGGCACCGCGAGCCCGCATTGCCGTAAAAGCCTCGTGACCAGGCGTATCCAGGAAGGAAATGACGCCGCGCGGCGTCTCCACATGGTAGGCGCCGATGTGCTGTGTGATACCGCCGGCCTCGCCCGAGGCCACTTTGGCACGCCGAATGTAGTCAAGCAGCGAGGTCTTGCCATGGTCCACGTGACCCATGACGGTGACAACCGGTGCGCGTGGCAAGGACTCGGACTGTTGCTTGGAAACTTCGTCATCCGTAAATGCCTCCGGATCGTCAAGCTCCGCAACAATGGCCTTGTGGCCCATTTCTTCCACTACGATCATGGCCGTATCCTGATCCAGTGGCTGATTGATGGTGACCATCTGGCCCAGTTTCATCAGTTGCTTGATGACTTCGGATGCCTTGACGGCCATCTTGTGCGCCAGTTCCGCCACCGTGATGGTCTCTGGCACATGGACTTCGATAACGCGTGTTTCGACCGGCGCTGCGGGCGCCCTGTTGTCATCACGGTCTCGGTCGGTGCTGCCGCGTTTGCCGCGTGGACCCGAACGCCAGTTGTTGGCACGTCCTGGTCCCGTGGGACCGACCGCGCCTCGCGTTGGTATCGCCTTCTTCTTGGCCGGATCGCCCGCCCAACTGCTGGAGAGTTTGGCCGACTTCACTTCCTTGCCGGTGCCTGAGGGTGCGCCGGCGGCGGGTGCTCCGGCACCTCCCGCACGAACCGGCTTGGCTGGCGCCGTGCCGGCGGCCGGCTTGTGCAAGGTGCCCTTGATGCTGGCCGCCTTGGCGGCTTCTGCCGTGCCTGCCTTCTTGACTTCTTCCACCTTTTTGACCGGTGGCTTCTTGGCGGGCGCAGACATCATCAGTCGAATCGCAGCAGCCTCAGCTTCGGCAGTCCGTCTCCGACCTGCCAGATCATCGGCGCGCGCCACATCCTCTGCAGCTTGTGTTTTTGAATCGGCTGCAGCTTTTTCCCGGGCCTGCTCAAGTTCCTGCGCTGCCGCTTGAGCCTTCTTTGTGGATTCCTGCAATTCGGCCGCCGCCTTGTCGACAAGTTCCTGTGGTTGCGCAACCGTAGCCTTGGGCATGCTGCTCTCCACGCTTGCCTGCTGCGCCAGTTTCTGCGCCGCAGTTTCGGCCGCCAGCACGGCGGCTGCTCGAGCACTCGTTTCCTGCTCTTCACGCAAACGGCGGCGCTCGGAAAGTTCCTCTTCCTGACGGCGAATCAACTCGGCCTGGCGACGCGCCTGTTCCTCGCGACGCGCCAGTTCGGCGTTATCTATCAAAGGCGCCGTCTCAACCGCCTGCTCTGCATCGCCTGCCTCGGAAGGCGTGTCGGCGCCGTCTTCGCGCCGGACAAAAGTCCGCTTCTTGCGCACCTCAACCTGAATCGTTCTGGCCTTGCCGGTCGCATCCGCCTGCTTGATTTCGCTGGTTGATTTCTTCACCAGCGTGATCTTCTTGCGCTCCGAGCCGCCAGCGCCGTGGGTAGACTGCAAATAGGCGAGGAGACGCTGCTTGTCAGAGTCGCTCAACTTGTCGGTGGCTGCCGATTTGGCAACGCCGGCCGACTTCAATTGCTCAAGCAGCGTATCGGTTGATTTTTTGAGTTCGCTGGCAAACTCGGCGACGGTCGTACTGGACATTTGTTGTGTAACCTTTAGTTCGGCGTAACAAGCTCTGCGTGCATCTGCTAGCCATCACTGAAACTTTGTATTCATGAAATTTGCTTTACTCTTGAGAAACCGCTTCATTGACGAACCAATGTTCGCGCGCTTTCATGATCAAGGTCTTGGCCTCATCCGCAGACTGGCCTGATATTTCGATCAGTTCGTCAACCGCCAGATCGGCCAGATCGTCGCGGGTCTGAATACCGGCCACGGCCAGTTTGGCCATCAACTCGGGTGTCACGCCTTCAAGGTCGCGCAATTCAAGCGACACGGCTTGCACGCTCTCTTCCAGCGCGATTTCCATAGTCAGCAGTGCATCCTTGGCGCGTGTACGCAGTTCATTGACCGTGTCCTCATCAAAGCTCTCGATTTCCAGCATTTCCTCCAGCGGCACATAGGCCACCTGCTCGAGGCTGGTAAATCCCTCGGCTATCAGAAGGTCGGCAATCTCCTCGTCCACGTCAAGCTTTTCCATGAACAGTTTGCGACCAGAGTCGGTCTCGCTGGCCTGCTTTTGTGCAGACTCGGCAGCATCCAGAATATTGATCTTCCAACCTGTCAATTCAGAGGCCAAGCGCACATTCTGACCACCGCGCCCAATGGCAATAGCCAGGTTTTCTTCGTCCACCACGACATCCATGGCGTGGCGCTCTTCGTCCACCACGATGGATGACACGTTGGCTGGGGCGAGTGCACCAATCACAAATTGAGCAGGATCCTCGCTCCACAGCACAATGTCCACCCGCTCGCCGGCCAACTCGTTGGTGACACCATTGACCCGCGTGCCACGCACGCCGACACAGGTGCCGATCGGGTCAACCCTCTTGTCATGCGACAGCACGGCGATCTTCGCGCGGGAACCGACATCCCGAGCACAGGACTTGATTTCCAGCAGTCCTTGCTCAATCTCCGGCACCTCCTGGCGGAACAGTTCGATCATGAATTCCGGGGCCGAGCGGGACAAAATGATGGGCGCACCGCGCAGCGTCAGGTCAACTTCCATGATCATGGCGCGAACGCGATCACCCATGCGCAGATTCTCTTTCGGAATCATCTCGCCGCGCCGCAGGCGGCCTTCAACCCGACCACTTTCAACGATGATGTCGCCCTTGTCCATGCGCTTGACGGTGCCGACAAATATCTTGTCGCCACGCGACATGAAATCATTCAGCAACATTTCCCGCTCTGCGTCCCGTATCTTCTGCAGGATGACCTGCTTGGCTGCCATTGCTCCGATGCGGCCGATCGGCACCGACTCGACAGTTTCTTCGATGTATTCGTCGACTTCAATATCGGCAATCTGCTCTTTGGCCTCGAACAACAAGACTTCCTGGTCAGGCAATTGCAGACCCGCCTCGTCCGGCACGACGTGCCAGCGCCGAAATGTTTCATAGACGCCACTGTCGCGATCGACGGCTACCCGAATATCGACATCGCCCGGGTAAAGTTTCTTGGTTGCCTGCGCCAGCGCCGCCTCAACCGCACCAAACACCACATCACGTTCGACGTTCTTCTCGCGTGAGATGGCCTCTACCAGCATTAACATTTCGCGATTCATGCCATGACTCTCCTGTTTCAATTCAATCCGTGTTCGACTCTGTGCTTCCCGTGGAAGCACGACCCTTGAAGCTGACAATCGGCGCCAAGCGCGCTTCTCTGAGTTCATCAAGCGTAAATCCAAGGGCTCGCATTGGCGCAGGCAGCCTTTTCTTGCTGACCCGCTGACCTGGCTTGGTCTTGGGCGCGTCACTCCAGACAATCTGCCAGCCCGCCAACACCTCGTTGCCGTCCGCACCCTGCCTGCGTTCAAGTCTGCCCTGAAACTTCTTGCGGCTGGCACTGACCTGACCGTCTGCAATCAGCGTACCAACCGGCTCTTTCAAGGTCAGATCGATGACTTGTCCGACAAAGCGCTCAAAATCCTTCTCACCGCGCAAGGGGCGGTCTATTCCTGGTGAAGACACTTCCAGACGCTTGAAGTCAATGCCGTCCACTTCCAGGACAAACAGCAATTGACGCGTCACCTTCTCGCAGTCTTCGACAGTCACGAACCGCTCATTAAGGTAGCCTCCTGTGCCTGCCTGCGTCGCTGCCCCCCAGGGCAGATCAATCGTGACGCGCAGCAATCCAGCGGCGGAACGTTGAATTTCCACCAGTTCATAGCCCAGACCGGCTACCGTTTGCTCAATAACTTCTTTAAATGCCACTTGTGTTCAGATACACCCAAAAAACAATCGCCCAAAAAAAACGGGCGGTAGATACCCGCCCGTTTGGTCGTGAAACCGGATTGTATCTCAAAACGTCGCAATTACCATGATTTTGAACGCAATTTTAGGGCAAGGTACCGGCTTTTACCAGAATCATCTGGTCGGGCTTCAGATACTTCCGGATGGCAGCATTGACCTGCTCCAAAGTCAATGCCTTGACGTGAACCGGAAAGTCATCAAGCCAATTGATACCATAGCCTCGATTGACAGTTGTCAGCAAAGCACCAGCCATACCGTCGCTGGTGGCAAGATCGACCTTGAATGAGCCTATCAGGCTGCTCTTGCGCGCCTCAACTTCATCAGCCGTAACACCGCGGTCATACCACAGCGCAAGTTGTCGTCGCGTCGATGCAATGCCCTGATCAAGCATGGCGGGGGCAAATGACGCTGTGATCTTCCAATCGCCTGTTTGAAACATGTCGTTGCCCAACCTGGCACCAACGTCGTAGGTCAAGCCCTCTTTGTCACGCACATTGGCCATCAGACGCCCCGTAAAACCGCTGCCCAGAATCGCTGTGCCAAGGCGCAATGCCTGGTAATCGGGCGCCTTGTATTGCAAGCTACTGGCCTGCCCCAACACGACCGAGACACTGGTCTTGTCGGCAATCATCACTTCCTGACTCTTCGAAACGTTGCCGAGGTCCTGGAATTCGCCGCGGACTGGCTTCATACCCCCTTGCCAACCGTCAAATGACTGCACGATCTGCGCCGGGAATCGATCCAGATCGAGATCTCCAACCATAACCAGAGTCATCTGCTGCGGCCCGTAGTAAGTCTGGTGAAAAGCAATCACATCCTCAATTTTTGCCGCTTCAATCGCCGCAAGCAAATCCTCTGGAGCAGGGTGTCGATTGGGGTGGCCAACCGGATACACCGCCCGGGAAAAGGCATCACCTGCACGAAAGTCGGTGTTCTCCAGACTGCGTTTGAGACTGCCGGCATACTGCTTCTTGGCTTTGGAAAACTCTTCCGCAGAAAATGCCGGCATCCGCAATTGTTCGGCTATCAGACTGATTACGAGGGGGACATCTTTGCTCAGCGACTTCGCGCTAATCTCGAGCAAATCGGCTCCAACCCTGAACTCGATGCTGGCACCGACCGCTTCAAGCTTCTCTGCGATAGAGAACTTGTCCTGCTTGCGGGTGCCCTGATCCAGCAGCATGCCGGTGAGCGTGGGAATACTGGGATTGCCGCCAACGGCAGACCCCTTGCCTGCAGGAAAGGAAGCCCTCAATGAGACGACATTCTTGACGCCCGTCGGATAAGCGATGACGTCTATACCGGCGAGTTTCATCAGTTTGGCGTTGGGGGCAATCCTGGCGCCGGCGTCACCGACCGAGACGCCGCCGGGCAATGCCGGCACTTCCGCAGCGCTTATCCTCTCCGGGGTGCGGTAGTAATACGGCGCCCCGGCGCGCGATGCTTTGGCGTTGGTCTTGGCTGCGGCTCCTCCCCCCGCCGCCGTCGCTACAAACCAGCCGGTGGTGCTCTGATCTTCGTTCAAGTAAAGCCGGGCCACGCGCTGTATGTCAGCAGTTGTCACCTTTTGGGTTGCATCGTCGAGTGAATAAAAGAGAGACCAGTCGCCAGCCGCAATACACTCGTTGAGACTGCCCGCGATGGCAAACGAGCCATCGCGCTTGAATGCAGCATCGGCCAATGTCTTTGCAATGGCTGCCTTCAATTCGGTATCAGAAACACCGTCCGTCTTGAGTCGCTCGATCTCCTGCAGGATCACTTTTTCCACTTCATCATGTTTCACACCTGGGGCCAAGGGTGCAAAAAGGATGTGCAAGGTCGGATCACTGTTAAAGCCCGCGTCGGCCTCGACCTCGGTGGCAAGGTTCCTGTCGGTAACCGCCTTGTACAGGCGGCTGTTCTTTCCATCCGCCAGAATTGCGCTTAGCAGCGTGACTGCCGCATAGTCTGCATGCGTTGCAGCCGGAATCTTGTGAGCGATGGCGACCACCCCAAGTTGACCGGCACGCTTGACTGTGACACGCCGCGCTCCCGTTTGCGCCGGCTCTTCCGTGTACACGGCAGGAATCGGTTTGCTGGATTTCGGGTAAACGCCAAAAGACTTCTTGACCAGCAAGAGGGCTTCGGCAGGCTGAAAATCTCCGATGATGGACACCGTTGCGTTGTTCGGCCAGTAGTACGTATCGTAAAACTCGCGCAGTTTTTCGATGGAAACCTTTTCTATGTCGCTGCGGTGACCAATGGTGCTGTGATGGTAGGGATGAGCCACAAAAGCGGCCTGGTAGATTTCCTTGTACAAAGCCTGGACTGGCGAATTCTCACCACGCTCAAACTCGTTGCGCACGACGGTCATCTCTGGACGACGGTCTTCGTCGCGCAGCAGCAGGTTGCGCATGCGATCCGCTTCCATCTCGACCACGGTAGCGAGTTGATCACTGCCGAGGTTTTCATAGTAGTTGGTTCGATCCAGCCAGGTCGTTGCGTTGTACCTGGCACCTGTGCGTTCCAGCAACTGATCAACATTGTTGCCTTTGGAGCGGTCACGTTGCGAAGTGCCCTTGAACATGAGGTGTTCCAGAATATGCGTGGCACCCGTGCTGCCAGTCACCTCGTTCTTGGAACCAACGCGGTACGTCACCATGAACGTCAGCGTCGGACTGGAATGCTCAGGCAACAGCAAGACCTGCAATCCGTTCGCATCGAGGCGGTATTCATCCATGCCGCCGGCAGTCTTGACGTGGCTGAAACCCGCCACTGCTACCGGACTGGCGTGCAATGTCAATGCGGCAAGAAAGGTTCCGAGAAACACGAGACAACGTTTCATAAATCCACCGGGAAGACAAAACATAACCTTAGCACACAGTTACGCAAGCTTCGCCCACTCAGGGCAATCTGCCAGCAACGCATGCGACAATTCTGCACAGACACCGCATATCGGTGCAGATCAGGCTGAATATCGAGAGGAAGATATGGGATTTTTGAGCGGTAAAAAATTGCTGATAACGGGTGTGCTATCCAAGCGCTCTATTGCCTACGGGATTGCGCAGGCATGCCACGAGCAGGGAGCGGAACTGGCTTTCAGCTACGTGGGCGAGCGTTTCAAGGAGCGCATCACCGAGTTTGCGGCCGATTTTGAATCGACATTGGTATTTGACTGCGACGTCGCGGACGACGCGCAGATAGGCAAACTGTTTGGCGATTTGGCACAATCGTGGCCACGTTTCGACGGCTTTGTTCACAGCATTGGTTACGCGCCACGAGAGGCTATTGCAGGCAATTTTCTGGATGGGCTGAGCCGCGAAAATTTCCGTATTGCGCACGACATCAGCGCCTACAGCTTTCCGGCCATGGCCAAAGCAGCCTTGCCTTACCTGAACGACAAGGCATCCCTGCTGACGCTGACGTACCTGGGTGGTGTGCGCGTCGTGCCGAGTTACAACACCATGGGGCTTGCCAAGGCGTCACTGGAATCGTCGGTGCGCTACCTGGCCGATGCGGTCGGGCCGCAGGGAATTCGTGTGAACGGGCTGAGTGCTGGTGCCATCAAGACTCTGGCAGCCAGCGGCATCAAGGATTTTGGCCGACTGCTCTCCATATCGGCCAGCGCCTCCCCGCTCAGGCGCAATGTAACAATTGAAGAGGTCGGCAACGTTGCTGCGTTTTTACTGAGTGATCTGGCATCCGGCATGACCGGGCAGATTTCCTATGTTGACTGCGGCGTCAGCCAGACCGCCGTGGCCGTCGTTGAGGCCCCCGCAGTCTGACGAAGTCTGTGTCGGTTTCGGGCCTAAGGCTTGACGCAATCCGCATAGTAGTGGCGCTGCCCGTCAATGTCTTCTTCCACCAGACCGTGGATGTCGGTCTCGAAGCCGGGACAACGCTCATTGAACTCACGTGAAAACTTGAGGTAGTCAACAATTTTTCTGTTGAAGACTTCGCCCGGTATCAGCAGCGGAATGCCGGGCGGATATGGCGTCACAAGTCCGACCGTGATACGCCCCTCCAGATCGTCAATTTCGACACGCTCGGTTTTGCGCAGCGCAATATGGGCATAGGCATCACTCGGTTTCATCGCCGGCGTCAGGTCGCTCAGGTACATGTCCGTCGTCAATCTGGCGATGTCGTACTTGGCGTATAGCTGATGAATATGCTGGCACAGGTCGGCCAGTCCCATGTTCTCGTATTTCGGATGCTTCTGACAGAATTCCGGCAGGATTCGCCACATCGGTTGATTCTTGGCGTAGTCGTCCTTGAACTGCTGCAGTGCTGTCAACATGCTGTTCCAGCGACCCTTGGTGATGCCGATGGTGAACATGATGAAGAAACTGTACAGACCGGTCTTCTCCACGACCACGCCGTGCTCGGACAAGAACTTGGTCACGATACTTGCCGGAATGCCGGTCTTGGCAAACTTGCCACTCAAGTCCATGCCGGGGGTCACGATGGTGGACTTGATCGGGTCGAGCATGTTGAAACCGGCAGCCATCTTGCCAAAACCGTGCCAGTTGACCCCTGCCTTGGCCTTGGCCGACTCGCCCTTGATGATCCAGTCGTCCGCGCGACCGATACCTTCTTCGACCAGCTTGTCCGGCCCCCAGACTTTGAACCACCAGTCGTCTCCATACTCTTCATCGACCTTGCGCATGGCACGGCGAAAGTCCAGCGCTTCAGCGATGCTCTCCTCGACCAGGGCGGTACCGCCGGGTGGCTCCATCATGGCAGCGGCAACGTCGCAACTGGCAATGATGCTGTATTGCGGACTGGTGCTGGTATGCATCAGGTAAGCCTCGTTGAAGAGGTGTTTGTCTAGTTTGACGGTCTGCGAGTCCTGCACCAGAACGTGGCTGGCCTGGCTGATCCCTGCGAGCAACTTGTGCAAGGACTGTGTAGCGTAGACCATGGCGTGCTTCGGACGCCCCCGGTTCTTGCCCATGGCGTGATAGCTGCCGTAAAAAGGATGAAAGGCGGCGTGCGGCAACCAGGCTTCATCAAAGTGAATGTTTTCCACGTAGCCATCGAGCAGACCCTTGACTGTCTCGGTGTTGTACAACACACCGTCGTAGGTTGACTGGGTGAGTGTCAGCACGCGGGGCTTGATCTTGCCGGCATCAGCCCCCTGCAGATGCTGGAGAATCAAGGGGTTCGTTCTGATCTTGTTCCGGATCGCTTCCGGTTCAAACTCGCTCCTGGGTATCGGCCCGATGATGCCAAAATGATTTCGCGTCGGCTTCAGGAACACGGGAATTGCCCCCGTCATGATGATGGCATGAAGTATCGACTTGTGGCAGTTTCTGTCGACGACTACCACATCGTTTGGCGCGACTGTGTGATGCCACACCATTTTGTTACTGGTGCTGGTGCCATTGGTGACAAAAAAGCAATGGTCTGCGTTGAAGATGCGCGCTGCATTGCGCTCGCTCTTTCCAATGGCTCCGTCGTGGTCCAGCAGTTGCCCCAACTCTTCGACGGCGTTGCAAACGTCGGCCCGCAACATGTTCTCGCCGTAAAACTGGTGGTACATCTGACCTACAGGACTTTTCAGGAAGGCTACCCCACCGGAATGGCCGGGGCAATGCCACGAGTACGAACCATCTTCGGCGTAGTCCAGCAATGCCTTGAAGAACGGAGGTTGTACACCTTCGAGATAGGTCTTGGCCTCACGGATGATATGGCGAGCGACGAATTCCGGCGTGTCCTCAAACATGTGGATGAAGCCGTGCAGTTCACGCAGAATGTCGTTGGGTACATGGCGCGATGTCTTCGTCTCGCCATAGATATAGATCGGTACATCCAGGTTCTTCCGACGTACTTCCTCGATGAAATGGCGCAAGTTCAGAACTGCCGGATCGAGATCCGGTCCCGGCGTAAATTCTTCGTCATCAATCGAAAGGATGAATGCACTGGCACGGCTCTGCTGCTGGGCGAACTGGCTCAGGTCACCGTAGCTGGTCACCCCCAGCACTTCGAAACCTTCTGATTCAATCGCTTGAGCCAGTGCCCGAATGCCCAGGCCAGAGGTGTTTTCAGAGCGAAAATCTTCATCGATGATGACGATGGGAAAACGAAACTTCATTGAAATCTCCAAAAGATGTCACGGCCAGGAGGACGGTGCAGGCGCAACGCGCCTAGGCCGCAGTTCCCGGCAAGGCGATTTTGTGATCAATGCTGAACTGGTAGTCCCTGAAGATGTGTTCTGCGCTCAGGGTCTCGTAGCTACCATCGTCGAGACGGCGTGTCGTGTCTTTCAGGCGGTACGTGGTATGACCACAGGTCCAGCAATTGAAGTTACGCATGTGGGTACACAGACAGGTCTTGTCCATGACCGACAGCGTCTTGGCGTCCGGGTGCAAGGCAAGTTCCCGGTTGTACGCGGTGATATAGGCACAACCACCGTTGCCATCAAGCAGGTAACCGTAGGCTTCGCAATTGGGCCGAGTTCCGGCGCCAATGGCTGGTGTGTTGCGCAGCATACGCATCGGATAGCCGGTGGGAGACACCGTATTGACGATGATGTCCTCTTCACTTGCCTTGAAATATTCCTGCTTAACCTTCTTGGGCAGTCCACATTCATTGGCCACCGTAAAGCGGGTTGCGACCTGCACCGCTGCAGAGCCGGTTTCCAGAAAGGACACCGCATCGCTTCCGGTGAAAATACCTCCTGCGGCGATGACCGGGATCACCAGCTGTTCCGCGCGCAGGTACTGCACAACCTCCGCAATGATGGTGGCCAGATCGTACTGAGCCCAGTCGCTACCGAAGCCCAGATGTCCACCGGCCAGCGGCCCTTCAACAATCACATAGTCAGGCATGCGACTGAGCCTGGCATTCTTGCGCAGGAACAGTTGTAATGCGCGCACCGACGATACGATGATGCCGAGTTTGGCATCGCGGAATCTTGGATGATCGGCAAGCAATCCAAACGAACCCAGATGCAGACCCGCACTCAGCGTAATACCGTCTACTCCGGCGTCCAGAGCCGATGCCATGCGCACCTGCAAGGTCTCGCGTGGTGCATTCATGGTCAACTTTTCCATGCAGTTGACAAAAATCAGGCCTTCGCCCCTTTTTGATTGCATCGTTGATTCGACATGTCGACGCGTTGCCTCAGCCAGCGCACCCAAATCAAATTTGATGATTGACTTGTCTGAATTGTCAATATTGTGACGAAACAGTTTCAACTTGTTCTTGACAAACTTGGTATCAAAACGGCGGTCTGACACATCGGTCACCATGGCGTCCGAGATATGCCCTATGCCACCGAGTCGCGCCGCTTCAAGCGCCAGTTCGGCGGTTGAAATATCCACGCCCATGCCGCCAATCATGATCGGCACGAACTCTCTATTCCCAAACTTCAGGCGGAAGTCATCTACACGTTTCATTCAATTCCTTGGGCCCAGCGGCAGACCTGGCTACCGTCTTGACTGATTGCTCAAGCAAGCCCAGGGAGAAAACAATTGAGACATTGAGGAGCCTCACATGGCGCGAATTCTACCTTTCTGCCATTTCCAATTTGTGTCTGAAAAGCGCGTTGGGGACAGATTTGCGTCATGCAATACGGTAGATTAGGGTCCCGCCGGGTTCGCTTGGCAACTCGTCGCGAAAACCAGCATCGGTATTAGGCAGTCTTTTCATAAACATCTTTCCTGATATGGCCACTACCACCAGCACCAGAATCCAGCCGCTCAAGGGCGTGCGCGTACTTAGTTTGAGCTTGAATCTGCCGGGGCCGGCGGCTCTGATGCGATGTCGGCAAATGGGCGCAACCTGCGTCAAACTGGAACCTCCGGCGCCCGCAGGTTCAGCGCCCGGCGCATCGGGTGACCCGATGGGTATGTACAACCGCACGGCCTTTGACGTGTTGCATCTCGGCATTCGTCTGCTCGTGGCGGACTTGAAAACCGACAAGGGTCAAAGGGCGTTGCAGCGTGAGTTGGCCAAGACCGACATTCTGCTGACGTCATTTCGCCCGTCGGCTCTGGCAAAACTCGGTCTGGAGTGGAAGGTCCTGCATAAATGCTACCCGATGCTGTCACAAGTGGCTATTGTTGGTGCACCCGGCTCCCGCGCCGAGGAGCCGGGGCACGATCTGACCTATCTGGCGGAGAACAATCTCGTCAACGGGCTGGAGTTACCCCCTACCCTTTATGCCGACATGGGTGGCTCACTGATGACTTCGGAGGCGGTGCTGCAAGCAGCGCTGCTGCAAAAGCAGGGCAAGAGTTGTTACCTTGAAGTTGCCCTGTCGGCAGCAGCGCAGTATCTGGCGCTCCCACGGACCTGGGGTTTGACGCAGAGCGGCGCCGCAGTCGGCGGAGGCCACGCAGGCTACCGTGTCTATGCCTGCAAGGACGGTCGTGTGGCAGTGGCTGCTCTCGAGCCCCACTTTGCCAAAGCCCTTTGCGCTGCAGCACAGGTTCACTATGTCAACATTCTGACCATGCTGTCTGCGCAAACCCATCAGGCGATCGCCGCCTACCTTGATGGCATGACCCGCGAGGCACTGGACAGTTTGGCACGAGACAAGGACATTCCGCTTTTCACGTTGCCGACGTGAGCATAAGGTCGGTTCGAGGACGAAGAATCGCTTGCGTGACTATTCGTCAGGGATCAGCAGCACGACGGCGCGCGCTTCCATCGCCTGACCCAGTCCAACAGGCCCCATCTTCTCAGCGGTCTTTGCCTTGACATTGACCTGATTCACGGCGATGTCAAGGGCCGATGCAATTCTTGCAGACATGGCTGCGCGATATGACATCAACTTTGGTGCTTCGGCGATGACTGTGCAGTCAACATTGCCAATCTGAAAGCCGTGTTCGCGCACGAGGCGCGCCGCCTCTGCCAACAGCACCATCGAGTCAACACCTCTATAGCGCTCATCGCTATCAGGAAAATGCTGGCCAATATCACCAAGCGCTGCGGCGCCCAGCAGGGCATCGGTGATCGCGTGCAACAGCACGTCGGCATCGGAGTGACCGAGCAGCCCAAGATGAAAATCGATCACCACACCGCCCAGGATGAGTTTGCGACCCGCGACCAGCGCATGCAAATCCCAGCCTTCGCCGATTCTGAAGTTCATGTCATCGACCCTCTCCGGTTGTCGTCCAACACTTGTCTGATCCATCACCGCCCGCTGCACGCCCTTGCAGCAGCGCTTGGGCCAGCGCAAAATCTTCCGGGTAAGTCACCTTGAAGTTTTGTGCACTGCCATTAACCACCAAAGGCTGTAGACCGATACTCTCAACCGCGCTCGCCTCATCGGTCGCTTCAGGGCCTGCCTGGCCCAGCGCACGCCTCAACACGTCGATGCGAAACATCTGAGGTGTCTGCGCCAGCCATTTGTCATGGCGTTGCAGGGTTGCCGTCACCCTGGCATCTACGACACACTTGAGCGTATCTGCCATGGGAAGAGCCAGCAATCCGCCCACTGGATCCGCCGCACAGGCATCGATCAGCAGATTGATTTGCGCCGGCGTGATCAGGCATCTCGCAGCATCGTGCACCAAAACCCAATCGCCCCCTGACGCACCCTGTTCCCGCAGAATGTTCAGACCATTGGCGACACTCTCAGCCCGGGTTGCACCACCGCATTCAGCGACGCGATAGTCTCCCTGGTGGCTTGAAAAAAATGAGTCGCCGGCGGCAACCACCACAAGAATCCCGCTGATGCGACGTATCGCGGCGAAGGCAGTCAGTGTGTGCAACACCATGGGCTTACCGGCCAGTGACTGATATTGTTTCGGGTGATCCAGGCCGGCACGGGAACCACTGCCAGCACAAGGAATCAGGGCCCAGCAGCGTGCCATTGATGAGACATCGGCTGGTGAATTCTCGAGTGTGTGAGACATGGGTATGCCTCATTCTAAAATAAGCCGTTCATGGACTTACCCAAGCTTCTTCCCGGCAAGCGTTTCACCTTACCCAGACCCACCGGATCCGCCGACGCGCTTTTGCTGGCCCAATTGGGATTACGTGAGCGCGACAACGGAAAATTGACCGCGATTGTGACCGCAGACTCTGCGGACGCGCAGCGCCTTATCGATGAAATCGGATTTTTCGCCCCGGACCTGCGCTGTGTCCTGTTCCCGGACTGGGAGACGCTCCCGTACGACACATTTTCTCCGCACCAGGATCTGATCAGCGAACGACTGGCAACGCTTTGGCGCATCAATCAGCACGATAGCCAAACGGGCGCAGATCTTGTCATCGTCCCTGCCACCACAGCTTTGTATCGTCTGGCGCCGCCGGCATTTTTGGCCGCGTATACGTTTCACTTCAAGGTGAGGCAAAAACTGAATGACTCCAGCTTCAAAGCGCAGCTGACATTGGCGGGTTACAGCCACGTCAGCCAGGTGGTCAGCCCCGGGGAGTACGCAGTGCGGGGCAGCCTGATCGACCTTTTCCCGATGGGCTCACCGGTTCCTTACCGGGTTGATCTTTTCGATGACGAGATTGACAGCATTCGCACTTTTGATCCTGACAGTCAGCGCAGTCTGTACCCGGTGCCCGAGGTCCGCCTGTTGCCAGGCCGAGAATTCCCGATGGATGACGGGGCTCGTGCCCGCTTTCGCAGTCGCTGGCGTGAAGTCCTTGATGGCGATCCGACCAGGAGCAGAATTTACAAGGATATCGGCAATGGCGTTGCCACGGCAGGGATCGAGTACTACCTGCCACTCTTCTTCCAGGAAACCGCCACCGTTTTTGATTACCTTGGCGCTGCAGCAACCATCGTGTTGCATGGAGAACTGGAGCCTGTGTTTCAGAACTTCTGGCAGGACGCGCGCGAGCGCTACCGACTGGTGCAAGGCGACCCTGAACGACCGACACTGCCGCCTGAAACGCTATTTTTGAGTATTGAGCAGTTCTATGGCCGGGTCAATCAACACCCACAATTGTCAGTCCGCTCGACGATCGAGGATTTCGCCGAAAACGGGCTATTCCAAAGGCTGACAGAGCTGACGGCCGTGCGCGGAGCGGATGAGCCGCTCGCACGCTTGAAGGAGCACCTTCGAAGGACCAAACACCGGGTGCTGGTACTGGCCGAGAGCGAGGGACGCAAGAGCAGCCTGTTGGACTTCTTGCATGCCAGTGGCCTGACGCCACCGTCGTTTGATGGTCTTGCAGCGTTCGAACTTGGCGATGAGCCGTTAGGCATTGCCACGGCGTCTCTGCATGCCGGCTTCTCCTGGATGGCGGCGGAAATCGACTTTGTAACAGAAACTGAATTGTTTGCTGTCAGTGCCGCAACCCGCAGGCGCAAGAAGCAGGAACAGGTCAGCGACGTCGAAGCGTTGATCAAAGACCTCAGTGAACTCAATATCGGCGACCCGGTGGTTCATTCGGCGCACGGCATTGGCCGCTACCGGGGACTGATCCACCTTGACCTGGGCAAACCACAGCCCGATGGTGACTCCGAATTGCAGGAATTCCTGCATCTGGAATACGCCGACCAGGCGACACTCTATGTGCCGGTCAGTCAGTTGCAACTGATCAGCCGCTACACCGGCGTCAGTGCCGACGAGGCGCCTCTGCATAAACTCGGTTCTGGCCAGTGGGAGAAAGCCAAGCGCAAGGCGGCCGAACAGGTACGTGACAGCGCGGCTGAACTGCTCAATATCTACGCCCGCCGTGCCGCCAGGCAAGGCCATGCCTTTCGCTATTCCGCAGCCGACTACGAAACTTTCGCCAATGATTTCGGCTTTGAAGAAACACCCGATCAGAGCGCCGCAATCCACGCCGTTATACAGGACATGATCAGCCCGCGACCGATGGATCGCCTGATCTGCGGCGACGTTGGTTTCGGCAAGACCGAAGTTGCCTTGAGAGCTGCCTTCATCGGCATCACTGGTGGCAAGCAAGTGGCACTGCTGGCCCCCACAACCTTGCTGGCAGAGCAGCATTACCAGACACTCGTTGACCGCTTTTCGAAGTGGCCTGTCAAGGTGGTTGAAATGAGCCGCTTCCGTTCGGCCAGGGAAATTACCGCCGCCCTGAAGGGACTCAGCGACGGAACCGTGGATATCGTTGTCGGCACGCACAAGTTACTCAGCCAGAGCACGCGGTTTCATGATTTGGGCTTGCTCATCATCGATGAGGAGCACCGATTCGGTGTGCGTCACAAGGAAGCCATGAAAGCACTGCGTGCGGAAGTCGATGTGTTGACCCTGACCGCCACTCCTATCCCTCGCACCCTGGGCATGGCGCTCGAAGGTTTGCGCGACTTGAGTGTGATTGCGACTGCTCCGCAGCGTCGCCTGGCGATCAAGACCTTTGTTCGCACCGAAGGCCATGGCGTCATCCGTGAGGCCGTGTTGCGTGAGCTCAAACGTGGCGGGCAGATCTACTTTCTGCACAATGAAGTGGAAACCATCGAGAACCGCCGCGCCAAGCTGGAGGAATTGCTACCGGAGGCGCGAATTGCCGTAGCGCATGGCCAGATGCCGGAACGCCAGCTCGAATCGGTGATGCGTGACTTTGTGGCACAAAGATTCAATCTCCTGTTGTGCTCGACCATTATCGAAACCGGTATCGACGTGCCCACTGCCAACACGATTGTCATCAGTCGCGCGGACAAGTTTGGTCTGGCGCAGTTGCACCAGCTGCGTGGCCGCGTTGGCCGCAGCCACCATCAAGCTTATGCTTACCTGATGGTGCCCGATTTGCAAGGGCTGACCAAACAAGCCAGCCAGCGGCTGGACGCCATTCAGCAGATGGAGGAATTGGGCAGCGGTTTCTACCTCGCGATGCACGATCTGGAAATTCGCGGCGCCGGCGAGGTACTGGGTGAAAATCAAAGCGGCAATATGCTCGAAGTTGGATTTCAGCTTTACAACGAGATGCTGTCAGAGGCAGTGCGCTGCCTGAAGGCCGGCATCGAACCTGATTTGCTTGGCCCATTGAGCGTCACTACCGACATCAATCTGCATTCGCCCGCCCTGCTGCCGGACGACTACTGCGGTGACGTCCACTTACGGCTGTCCTTCTACAAAAAGTTGGCAACCGCCAGGAATACCGATCAGGTCGACGCGCTACTTGAGGAAATCGTAGACCGTTTCGGAAAAATGCCAGGACAGGCACAAACACTGATCGAGGTTCATCGTCTGCGCGTGACAAGCCAACCCTTTGGTGTCGTCAAAGTGGACGCCTCACCCACGGTCACCACGATCACCTTCAAGAAGGATGCACCGATTGATCCGATGCGCATCATTGCGCTGATTCAAAAGAACCGGAACATCAAGCTGGCCGGTAACGAGAAGCTTCGCATTGAGCGGGCCATCCCTGAAATGCGCGACCGGGCGAAGATGGTGCGGGATCTCCTGCGCAATTTGGTATAAGTACCCATGGCCGCCCCCTCAAGACCCCGCGACGCGCTCAAAGACAGTACTGGACTGTTCATTCAGGGCATCAAGCCTGAGCTGAAGCTCAGTGACTACCGGCTGATTGCTTTCGATATGGATTCGACGTTGGTGGACATTGAATGCATCGACGAGATTGCCGATGTGGTGGGCATGGGTCCGCAGGTTCAGGCCATTACCGAGGCAGCGATGCGTGGCGAAATCAGCAATTTCGAAGACAGTCTGCGCCGTCGACTGGCCATTCTGGCTGGCACCCACGTCTCTGCCCTGCAACGCGTCTATGAACACAGGCTTCGACTTAATCCCGGGGCCTTGCAACTGCTCGCCTATGCACGCTGGGACGGGCTCAAGATCCTGCTGATTTCAGGCGGTTTCACGTACTTCACAGATCGGCTCAAACCTCGCCTGGGGCTGGACTTCGCCTACTCGAATGAACTTGAAATCCAGGATGACAGGCTGACTGGCCGGGTACTCGGCGCCGTGATTGATCAACACGCCAAGCGGGACACGGTGGCCCAGGTCTGCCGGCAGATCGGTTGCTCGCACGAGCAGGTGATCGCTGTCGGCGATGGTGTCAACGACCTGGAAATGATGAAGTTGGCGGGGCTCAGCGTGGC
>JBAXNI010000050.1:0-18733 GCA_037133835.1 Comamonadaceae bacterium
GAAAATCACACGAATCTGCGCAGCAGCTTCATTCAGAACGCAGCCCACCAGTTGCGTACGCCACTGACCGTGCTCAACACGCAGATCAGCGACGCCGTCCGCGCGCCGGACAAGGCCGAGGCGGAAGTGCCACTGCTGGCGGCGCGCCGGACACTGCAGCAGACGACACGGCTGGTAAACCAGTTCCTGACGCTTTCTGCGGCTGAAGCTTACGTCGCTGTCATGACGCCCACCTCAACTCAGGTCTGCTGTGATGTCGTGCAAAAAGTCCTGGAAGACATGGCTTTTCAGGCGCATCAAAAGCACATTGATCTTGGCTTTGAGCGCACCGGAACAGATACGGTTGTCTCCATCGATCCGGCGGCGTTGCGCGAAATCACGGTCAATCTGATCGATAACGCCATTCGTTACACCCAGCCGAGTGGAGTGGTAACGGTGCGAATTGAATCGAGTAGGGAGAAGATCTCGCTGGTTGTGGAAGACAACGGACCGGGCGTTGCCGAGCACAACCGCAGCAGGATTTTTGAACGCTTTTACCGCGCTGGAGAGACAGGGACTGCCGGCAGTGGACTGGGTCTGGCCATTGTCAAGGAACTTGTCTCTCAATGCGCTGGCACGGTGCAGGTGCAAACGCCCGAACATGGGGGTACAGGCCTGTTGCTGAGGATTGCTTTCTTTGCCAACAACCGCGGCGCAGCTAATCCAGCCGCGGCTTGATGCCGTGAATGTCCTTGAATGAAACCAGTGCCAGCAGAACGTCTTGTTCGTCGGTAACGGGAATGGCACGAAACGCGTAGCGATCAAACATGGCCATCGCGTCGCTCAGTGTGTCTTGCGGATTGAGACTGATGATGTTTTCCGTCATGATTTCGGCCATGGGCTGGTCAGGCTCCGCTGCCATGAGCTCGCGAAAATCCACCACGCCCTCCAGGACGTTGCGTTCGTCCACCACGTAGACGTACATGATGACATCGATGTCCCGGGCAATTTCGTGAAAGAGCGTGATGACTTCCCGTACTGTCGCCAACCTGGGCATCTTCATGAAGTTCTGCGTCGAGAACAACAGGATGTTTTCGTCGTGCTGGTCAACGATCTTCTGTATTTTGGCGGCGCTTTCGCGGTCCATCAGCAATAGCAACTCATCGGCCTCTGAACTGGGCAGGGCTGCCAGAATGTCTGCGGCCTGGGCTGGACTCATGGCATTGATGAGTTGTGCTGCATGGCGTTTTTCGATGGCCCGGATGAGCTCTCGCTGCACCCGTGGTTCGACTTCTTCCAGCGTATCGGACGCGTGCTCGGTCTCGAGTTCCTTGAACACGGCCAGGCGCTGGTCACCTTCGAGTTCTTCCAGAATATCGGCCAGGTCCACCGGATGAATGTCGCTGATATTTTCCTTGAGGACACTGAGCTTGACGTGACCTTTGAAAGCCCCGATGTGCTCCGGCAATGGCTGGACATAGAGCCAGGAAACGGTTGTCTCCTGCTGTCGCTCCGATATCCAGTTAGCAAGTCTTTTGAGCCCCATTCTGCGCAGCAGACGACGTCGGCTGAAATCGACTTCGGTCACATACAGCTTGTCGGCCTGGAAGTGCAGGCTGATGTCATAGACAATCTCGACTTCATGATCGTCCATGTCGAGAATCTTCTTGTCCAGAACATGGGCGCGAAGCAGGATGGATCCCTCGGGCGGATGTCGCTCGAACTCGTGCGGGGAACTCAGGTCGAAAACAATTTCAGTATTGGAAATCAGGCTAAGTTTGTCCCAGGGCAGAAGCAGCGAAGGGTAGCCAAAAGAGCGACTGATAACAAAATGGCTGACCTCGGGCAACTTTCCGGTTTCAACAATCACCAAGTCGTCCAGGCGACCGATTTGGACCGACTTGAAATAGACCTTGCGGCCAATGACTTCGCTGAGAAAGAACCTGGGTTCCAGTACGGTGATCATTGGACCGCCCCGGCACTCAAGGTGACGACAAATTTGTAGACAATCAGACCCACCAGCAGCAGCAGATAGATGCGCAGTGCCATCAGGGATATTTTCACCAACGGTGTCATCTCGATATGCGGCTTGCTATAGCGCTGGTTGATCTCCTGAACCTTCCTGATCAGGCGATGGATGTTCGAAACCATGTTTATTTCCTCTGATCAGTGAAACAGATTGGGGAACATGACGCTGACACCATAAAGCGTTGACAGAATCACGATGGCAATGACGATGAAGCCACCGATCACGTTTTCCGTCACGCTATTGCAGTACTCCCCCATGTGCTTCTTGTCGTTGAGCAGGAGAATCAGGAACACCAGTGCCGCAGGTAACAGGGTTACCGCGACAACCTGGACGAACAGCGTGATGAGCACCAGCGGCGCACCCGGTATCAATACCACCAGGCCCGCCGTAATCAGCGTGAAGAAGTAGCTGATGTAAAACCAGGGGGCTTCCTTGATGTTTTGATTCAGGGAGTGGGCCCAGCCGAATATCTCGCCGAAGGCCCAGGAACTGGCCAGCGAAATGCAAATGGCACCGAGCAAACCAGCGTCGAAAAGGCCGATCGCCATGAAGGTTCCGACGTAATGGTTGGTTTCCATCAGCATCGACGCCGCCTGCGCGGCGTCATCGATGGCAACACCCTTGAGCACGGCGCCGGTCAGGATCACGATGAACACGGCCACGACGACAGTAAATATGGAACCTACCAGGGTATCGAATTTGCCCCAGGGGATATCCTTTTCCAGCATGCCTTTGTCGACCACAGCGCTTTGCTGGAAGAACAGCATCCAGGGGGCAATCGTGGTGCCGATGTTGGCCATCAGGATGAAGAACAATTCACCGTTGAATCCGCCCGGGAAGTTTGGAATCAGGCCCTGTTTGAATATATCGGACACCGAAGGATGCACCATGAATGCCGCTGGGATGTAGATCAGATTGAGGGTGCAAAACAGCAACGCAATCTTTTCCCAGGTCCAGTAGCGCCCGTTGATCACAATGATGCCCATCAGCGTCACAACGCCGGCGACCGTGATCCAGGGTGCAACGCCGAAGATGCTCAGCGCCGATGTCATGCCGATGAATTCGGTGACAAGTGTCAGCCAGTCCACAATCATCAGGTCGATCAGCGAGAACCAGCCCCAGAAGGCACCGAAGCCGTCAAAAATGGCTTCGGCGTGGCCCCGCTTGGTGACCGCGCCCAGGCGCACTGTCATCTCCTGCACGTAGTAGGCGACCGGAATCAGGATCAAGAGAAACCAGATCAGGTTGAAGCCATATTTGGCGCCGGTGGCGGCGTAGGTTGTGATGCCGCCGGCGTCGTTGTCTGCCACCATGACAACCAGACCCGGTCCGGCAATGACCAGATAGAGCCGGAGCGCTTTCCAGTACTTGCGAACTTTGTAATAGAGCCAGGAAAATATGTCCATCTTGGTGTCGGTGATTGCGAGTGCGGTCAGCTATTGCGGTATTACAGCATGGCCGTCAGAACATGGCTCAAAACTCGGCATGCAGGCGCAAACCAGCTATGGAAACCGGACCCCGATCAGGGTTGTAGGCAGGGTTTCTGACATGCTGGAAGTCTGCCGTCACGGCCAGTGCTTTGCTCACAGCGATGCTGTAGTACGCTTCCAGAATCTGCTCGGTGGCATAGTGCGGCAATTGCCCGTCGCCAATCAGAATGCCTGCGCCGCCCGCAGCAAAGTAGGCTCGTGCCTCTCTGGACAAACCATTGACCGCGAAGGCGACTCCGGCTCTGTGCGCTGGCTGACTCCAAAAATTGCCTTGCACAGACAGACCGGCTGACAGGGATTGGTTGACATCGGTGAAGTCATAAGCCTCGGTGTCGCCACTGTTCCTGCTAAAGCGTGCGAATACACCGACATCCTTTGCCAACTCCTGTTCTGCACCGAGAACAAAACCTGATTTGCTGGCCCTGTTTCGGACATTGCTTGTGTCGGCACTCTGGCCACCGACTTGTGCCAAGGCCACGGCATCGGCGTAATAACCCATGCGTGCCTGATTCAGAAAGACGAGCAGGCGCAGGGCGCCCGGATGACCGCGCCAATCATGGCGGTGCTCCAGCTCGGCGACCCATTCGCGTTGATTGAAACTTTTGTCGATGGTTTCCGCATTGGGCTCGGTTGACATCGCGAACAAGCCGCCTCGCCATGTCCAGTCCTGCTGCGTCCACTCGGCCGCGATCCCATAGGTATAGCCCCAGGAGTCGGCGGCATAATCGAAAGCGGCACCGTCGATCACGGCCCAGTTCAGGAAGTCGGCGCGCGGGTCGTGGGCGTAACTGTTGTTGTCGAAAATGTCGACCACCGAAAACTTGCCCAAAGTCAGCGCCAGATTCTGTTTGCTCCTGGAGCCGGCCAAGGCGTTGGGTCCCGATTCGACCTTCTCCACATCATCATCGAGCGCATAGGTTTGTCGCAGAAACAGGCGCTGCAGGCGACCGTAGGCCGAATCGTGTCCCACCTTGTAGGCGGCACCGCTGGTGAAACCTGCGACGCCCGTTGTGCCGGACAAACCGTAACCCTGGTCGAACTCGGGGTTCACATAGAGTTCCCCGTTGCGCCATAGCCTGAGGCCCAGAAACAGTGTGCCATCTACCGTTTCCTGGCTGCCTTCGTCAGGTCGCAAACTGTTGGGACCCATATAGGGCGAGGCAAACCCGCCATGTCTTTGCGTAACGACCGTGAGTTGCCCATGCACATTCAGCAATTCAGGCGCAGGGATCTCAGTTGCACGATCTGTTGGGGCGGTGGACTGAGCGCTGGCCCATTGCCAAAAGACGCAGGACGCAAGCAGAAACAAAGAGCGAAACAGGTGGGCGTGGAGTTTGGACATGACAGACGGCAGATTGTTATTGAGCCAACAGACAGACGCCGTGGGCACGTCCGGGCGGATTTTACCCAGCGGTTTGTGTCAGTTCCAAGACACAGGGCCTGCTGATTTCAATAGTCGATACGAAACCAGCGGCGCGGGATGCGAGAATCACGCCCCATGAACCAGGCTAAACGATTCAAACTCAGATGGGTGGCTATTCCGTTGATGCTTGGCTTTGCCTTCTTCGTCTGGACTACAGACAAAGTCACTTTGCAGGGCGAGCGCACCATCTACACCGTGGATTGTCGCGGCGGCAGTTGGGATGGCAATCGCTGTGCTGGAGAAATCGTGCCAGGTCCGCGTTATCGCTACCGCGCTTTGAAGGTACGCGGAGAAGTACTGTTCTGGACTTTGGGCGAGCAGGAGCCTTCAGCGAAACTGACGGGTTGCAAGATCCAGGATGGTCGCAACTGGACTTGTCCGGTGAGTGTCGAAGCCCCCAGGTCCGTGACACTGGCTTTGTCAAAAGGTGAGCCGCTTCACAACCCGGCTTGGCCGACGCGTGCCTTCCATTCGACTTCAAAAGTTGGCTGGCTGCTGCTTGACATGGGATTCAAGTCTGCTCTGGTAATCGACTGACGACCCGTTCAACCCTGGGCAACAGGCAGGTCACTCTTCGCCTTTCGGGACTGATAGAAGAACACCAGCACCTGCCAGGTGATGAACAGGACAATCGCGGCAATCAAGGTACCGCTGATGGGGCGGTTGATGAAGACGTTGAAACTCCCCCGACTCAGCAGCATGGCGCGGCGGAAGTTTTCTTCCAGCATCGGACCCAGGATGAAACCCAGCATCAGCGGCGCCGGGTCGAGCCTCAGACGCATGAACACATAACCCATGATGCCGAAGAGCGACGTGATGAAGATGTCGTCCAGGTTGTTGTTGATACTGTAGGTGCCTATGCAGCAGAAAAACAGAATCGATGGAAACAGCACGGCAAACGGAATCTTGAAGACCGAGAGCCAGTAGCGCACCAGAGGCACGTTCAGGATCACCAGAAAACAGTTGCCCACCCACATGCTGGCTACCAGTCCCCAGAACAACTCGGGGTGACCGGCAATCATGTTGGGTCCGGGCTGGATGCCCTTGATGATGAAGGCACCCATCATGAGCGCCATCACGGCGTTCTCCGGAATGCCGATGGCCATGAGAGGAATAAAGCTGGTACGTGCTGCCGCTTCGTCAGCTGCGGCTTGCCCGGCAACGCCTTCAATGGCGCCATGGCCAATCTCGTCCTTGTACTTGCTGAAACGCTTGTCGATGGCGTAAGCCGCAAACTGGGCGATGGTCGGGCCACCACCTGGCAGGATGCCAAGGAAGGAGCCAATCACGCTGCCACGCAAGGCGCTCGGGATGATGCGTTTGAACTCCGGCCAGGTCGGCATCAGCTTGATCTTGCCGTTAAAGGGCGTGAGCTGGCTGCCGCTGTCCAGATTCTTCACAATCTCGGCAATACCGAAGCAGCCCAGGGCGATGCTGATCAGGCCTATGCCGTCGGCCAGAAAGGGCAAATCCATGGTGAAGCGCTGAACACCGCTGTTCACGTCCGTCCCTATGGTCCCGAGCAGCACGCCTATCATGGCCATGGCCAATCCGTTGAGCAGGCTGCCCGTGGTGACAAAGCTGACGCAGACAAAGCCAAAGAGCATGAGAGCGCAGTAGTCGGCCGGGCCAAACAGGAAGGCCACTTCGCCCAGGGCCGGAGCCGCCGTTGCCAGAACCACAATGGCCACGGTGCCGCCAATGAAGCTGGAGATACCTGCGGTGAAGAGGGCCAGGCCGGTCTTGCCCTTGAGCGTCATCTGGTAGCCGTCAATACAGGCCACGATGCTGCTGGCGTGCGGGATCTTCATGGTGATGGCGCTCACAGAGTCGCCGTACTGCGCGCCGTAGTAAATGCCCGACAGCATGATGAGCGAGCCCGTGGTCGGAATGGAGTAGGTCAGCGGCAGCAGCAAACTGATGGTTGACAGCGGGCCCAGCCCGGGCAGCAGCCCGATGAGGGTGCCTACCACGCAGCCGATGGCGCAGTACATCAGGTTTTGCATGGTCAGGGCATGCTCGAACCCAAACGCCAGGTTATGAAGGATTTCCATCAGATTAAGGGCAGTTGCAGACCGAGAAGTTTTTGAAACGCAAAGGCAATGAGAATCAGGCCAGCGGAGATCTTGGCGTTGCGCGCAATGGAATACGGCACGGTGCCGGCAAAGGAGGAGCAAAACACCAGGAAGATGATGCCCAGAATCATGTTGAGGTGCATGGAGATCACGGCAAACCCGAACAGCCCGAGCAGCACCAGGGAGATGTTCTTCATGTTGTAGCTCAGGGGCTCGGGCTTGACATAGCGCGATCTGACGACGGTGATCAGGCCTATCAGGAACACCATGCTGCTGACCATCAGGGGAAACATCCCCGGGCCGGCTCTGCTGAATTGGCCTAGCTGGTAATTAAGTGAGCCCAGGCCAAAGACCAGGGCTACGGCCATGAGGACCAGGCCTCTGACCAGATTCAGGTTGTTCATTTAACGGTCTCGTTCGTTTTGCTTTGGTGTGTCTTTTGTTATCGCAGTCCCGGGGCGGATACTACCATTTGTCAATTGTTGTCCGCCATCAAATCAGACCGATGTCGCGCGCGCTGGCACCGCGAAAGACATGTTCGATTTGTGCTGCGTTCAAACCATACATTCGTGCAAACAGTCCACCGAGAACAGCCCGGTATTCGTTGAGCACCGGGAAGTCGCGATTTTGAAAAAGACTGGCAGAACTTACTGCCAACTGTTCGCCGAGTACCTGACCGCCGCGAATGCCGCCACCGAGCACCCAGTACACGGTGCCGTGACCATGATCCGTGCCACGGTTCCCGTTCTCACGCAAAGTTCGGCCAAATTCACTGACGACGACCGTGACTGTGTCGCGCCAGGCATCCTGCATTTCCCTGGCAAAGGTCGCCAGGCCGCGACCAAGTTCTTCCAGCCGTCCGGCCAGATAACCGGCGGCGCCACCCTGCGCGACGTGGGTATCCCAACCACCCACATCCACAAAACCGATGTTGTACTTGCCTTTCATCAGCGTGGCGATGCGGTGTGCCTCCAGTTCAAAGCCTTTGCTGCTGATCGCATTTCGACTCGCGGCAGTCATTTCAGCGTTCAATTCGCGCAGCACTTCGTCGCGCACCACAAACCCCTGTTGGACATTGGCGTTCAGGTCCGTGTTCCGGTACATCGTGCTGATGATGCTGCTTTGCCGTGCATCGAGCGATGGCTTGGCCAGCGACCGAAGCGCCACATTGGGTACCTGCAAGTCGCCCTGCATGATCAAGGGCAACTGCTCGGTAAAGGTCATCGCACCCTTGCCGCCGAGCGTTGTGGCCAGGCGATTCAGGAAGCCGGACCGGTAGTTGCGACTACCCTCCAGCGCTTGACCGAGTTCCACACTGTCCTGGGTTTCAAAATGACTGCGAGACAGGTCATGCGTGCCGGCAAAGGGAACAAAGCTGGCCTGCCCGGCGCTGTACATCGGAAAGATGCTGTCGCGCAGTGCCGGATGCAGCCCCCAATCGCTATTGAGGGGAAGGGCCGAAGCCAGGTCAGTACTCGGGCGTGGCACGGCGATCTGCGGTCGCGCCTCGTAGTAAAACGGGCTGGAAATCGGAACCAGCAGGTTGGCTGCGTCGTAGCCTCCGCGCAGAAAGACCAGCAGCAGGCGCGTCGATGTGGAGGGTGCTGCCCACAGACGGGTCGCGCCGCCGCCCAGCGGCAAGGCCGCCAGCGATTGAAGCAGTGTGCGTCGTTTCATGAAAGTTTCTCCGGCTCAGCGATGCATCATCTCGGGTGAAGACAGAAGGAACGTGGCCCATTCCGGCGCTGTCTTGGCTTGCTTGAGCGCTTCACGTGTTTGGGCGCTCAAGGCTTTTTGGTAATTCTCAATGTAGCCCGGGTTGGCCTGTTGAAACGAGGGCGGCCGTTGCGCCGCGGTACCGTCGGCCTTGAACAGCCCGGCGCTGCCCGATCCAATGGCCTTGGCGACTTCAAAGCGGGTCATCATCTGGGCCGGACTGTCCCAGGCGGCGCGCAACATCGGGTAGCCATCGGGTGTCTGGTGGCCGTAGAGCGTTTCACCCATGCGACTGAGCCAGTTCAGCATCGGCGTTACGTTCGTTATCGCCTGGTCGTCATAGGCCAATCGAACGGCCGATACCAGATAGTGCATGGGGTCCTTGAACTTGCGACCAAGTGAGCCGGAGAATTCATTGGAAGTGAACATGCTGCGCAGGGTTGCCGCGATATCACCATCAGACTGCAAGAAGGTCTGCGCCATCCGCTCCACCAGGGCCGGCGAAGGTTCATCCGATACAAAGTACACGGCCAGTTTGCTGCTGATGAAGTGCGCGGTCGCGCTCTGGCGGCTGAGTCGGTCCAAAACTTCACTTAGTTCGGCCAAACCGGCCGCGCGAACCGTCTGACCCAGCAGTTGTTTGTCGCCCGCGTCGTGTCGGGCCGGATTGAATTCGAACAGGCCATGGCGCACGTAGCGCGCCTGCATCTCGGGACGCAGCTTGGGCGTGCCCGTGCCAAGGTTGACACCGACGCCGGTCAGAACACGCGCCAGTTCCTGCACATCGCGCTGGCTGTAGCCACCATTCACACCAAGCGTGTGCAGTTCCAGCAGTTCGCGGGCGTAGTTTTCGTTGATGTGATGCAGCGCGTTCTGGTCGTTGTCCAGATAGCGCAGCATGGCCGGGTGCTGCGTCGTGGCTCTGAGCAGATCGCGGAATTTGCCCAGTGCGTGAGGACGGATCGCACGTTCCTCAAAGTCACCCACCATGGCGCGCAGATTGTGCTTTCCCTGGTACACATTGAAGTGGTTCATCCAGAACCAGGTCAGTTGCTCCTGTAACTGGTTGGGCGAATAAAGCGCGCGCAGCAAGGACCGGCTGGCCGCTTCCCTTGCCAGGCGGTTGAGTTCCTGTTGGTAAGCCTGGCGCGCACTTTTCTTTTCCTCCTCGTCTGCTTTGCCATCGGCCTCCTTGCGTTGACGCTCCATGTCTTGATGCAACTCTGCAAGACTGCGTTGCGAGATCGTCATGCCCGCAATTTGCTCCTGCACCGCCGTTGGCAGAGGCGCCGCAACGGGATGCAATTGCTGCTCGAGGTAGCGCGCCAGGCCGACTTGATCGACTTGCGTGACCAGTTTCGGGCTGATGCCCCAGGTCACGCGGTTCAGAACTCCGGTCGTGTCGCTGGTCAGCAGCGTCAGTGGCGGGGCGTCTGGCTTGACGGACGGAAGGGCACAGCCGGCCAGCAATCCGGCAAGCACACAAGGCAGGACATAGGCACTGCCATGAGAAAACGGCTTCATGAGTTCCCCTCTGCTACCAAAGGTACGCGCGATCCGCGCATCCCGTATTCTGCGGCACCTGTCTGACCTGGTTTGAGGAAACTGTAATGAATTGTCAGCCTGAATTCTGCGGATTGACTTTGGAGATAATGAAAGCATCTTGAAAAAAAACAGTCGCGCTCTCCCCGAAGTCAATTTTTCCGACGATGGCCCCTTGCGCCACCTGCATTTGGGCACGGAGTGGATACAGGGCAGCATGCTGCTGGATGCGCCCACTGCACTGTTTCACGAGTACGTCCAGCGAATGATGGCCTGGCTGCTGTTTGTCGAGCCTGACAGCGTAAGCCGGCGCCAGGCCATGCAGCTGGGACTCGGTGCGGGTTCACTGACCAAGTTTTGCCACAAAGAACTGCGCATGAAGACGACGGCCGTGGAACTTAATCCGCAAGTGCTGGTGGCATGTCGCGGCTGGTTCAAATTGCCGGCGGAAAATTCCCGCTTGCAGGTGGTTCTGGCCGATGCTTCGACGGAGATCGAGAATGTCAAATGGTGGGGCACGATCGACGCCTTGCAGGTTGATCTGTACGACGACGAGGCCGCCACACCGGTACTCGACAGTCTGCCGTTTTATGCCAGTTGCCGGCGCTTGCTGACGCCCGAGGGAAGCATGACGGTGAATTTGTTCGGTCGCGCATCAAGCTTTGTGCGCAGTGTCGAAAAGATCTCTGCGGCCTTCGGTGCCGACGCCATCTGGGCCTTCAAGCCAACCCGTGAAGGCAACACGGTCGTGCTGGCCCAGCGCTGTGCCAGCAGACCCAGGCGAGAACTCTTGCTGAGGCGCGCGGAACTGATTCAGACCATGTGGGGCCTTCCGGCAAGCAAATGGGTTCGCGTAATGAGGCCGATGCTGACATGACCAATAACCTGCGTACGAAGTCTTCCGCCAGAGCCGAACACAAGGGGCCGCTCGACTGGCGCCGCCTCGTCGAGTGGTTGCAACTCGATCAAGTGATCAGTGCGCAGGAGGCGCAGCGCATCACGGCACGTTGCGCTCAGGCCGAAAGCGCGCAACACCCCTTGCTGCGCCTGGCCAGTGTTTCGGTGCGCCGGATGGTTGACGACAAGGCGCTTGATATCGAGTTGCTCACGCAGTGGCTGGCGCAGCGCGCCGGTCTCGACTATCTGCGCATAGACCCACTCAAGGTCGATGTCGGCAAAGTGGCTGATGCCATGAGCGCCGCATTCGCGGAGCGGCACAAGATCCTGCCGGTGCTGGTCAGCACGACGGAACTGGTGGTGGCAGTGACCGAGCCCTTCATCGTGGATTGGGTCGCCGAAGTAGAGCGGCAGGCACGCCGGATGGTGCGTCGGGTGCTGGCCAGTCCGCTGGAGATTCAGCGCTACACCGCTGAATTCTTCGCACTCGCGAAATCGGTCAAGGCCGCCAACAAGTCCGGTGGCAACAGCGGTGGCTCCAGTTTTGAGCAACTGGTTGAACTGGGGCAAAGCAACAAGCAGATCGACGCCAATGACCAGAGCGTGGTGCAGGTGGTGGATTGGCTCTGGCAGTATGCTTTTGACCAGCGCGCCAGCGACATCCACCTGGAGCCGCGGCGCGAGCAGGGCGTGATTCGTTTTCGCATTGACGGTGTGCTGCACCCGGTCTACCAGATGCCCATTGGCGTTCTGAGCGCCATGACGGCGCGCATCAAACTGCTCGGGCGCATGGATGTGGTGGAGCGGCGCCGACCGCAGGACGGGCGCATCAAGACGCGCAACCCCAGGGGTGACGAAGTCGAGATGCGGATTTCGACTTTGCCGACGGCTTTCGGCGAAAAAATGGTGATGCGTATTTTTGACCCGGACACAGCGGTCAAGGACCTTGATGCGCTGGGTTTTTCCGGCCACGATGCGCAGCGCTGGGAAGCGCTTGTCAAACGGCCCACCGGCATCATTCTGGTCACGGGACCGACGGGCTCCGGCAAGACCAGCACGCTTTATTCAACGCTGAAACGGGTCGCAACGGAAGAAGTGAATGTGAGCACGGTGGAAGATCCCATCGAAATGATTGAGCCGGCCTTCAACCAGACCCAGGTGCAGACGCAACTCGATTTCGGTTTTCCTGAAGGTCTGCGTGCCCTGATGCGGCAGGATCCCGACATCATCATGGTGGGGGAAATCCGCGATCAACAGACCGCAGAGATGGCAGTGCAGGCTGCGCTGACCGGGCATCTGGTGTTTTCCACTTTGCATACCAACGATGCACCATCGGCAGTCACCCGGCTGCTCGAACTCGGTGTGCCAGCGTACCTGATCAACGCTACCTTGCTGGGCGTACTGGCGCAGCGCCTGGTGCGCACCTTGTGCAAGCAATGCAAGACGCCGGATCTGGATGCGACGCGCGAGACCCTTGCTGAGGTTGTCAAACCCTGGCAGATCAGTGGTACCTACAAGCCTTTCAAGGCGGTGGGTTGTGTGGATTGCCGTATGACAGGTTTTATGGGGCGCATGGGGCTCTATGAGTTGCTGGTCGTCAGCGAAGCCTTCAAGGAGAGGATCAACCGCGAACCCAATGCTGATGCACTTAAACGCCAGGCCATCAGCGATGGCATGCGACCCCTGAGATTGGCGGGAGCTCTGCGCGTGGCCGAAGGCCTGACCATGCTGCAGGAAGTCCTGTCGGCGACGCCTCCCTTGACATGAGTCGGTCATCAGCGCCTGTTTTCGGTGCAGAATGCGCTGTCCGAACTTTTCGAGGAGCTGGTCAATGAGCATTAAAAGTCAAAAAGACTTTTTCTCCGGCGTGGTCTTCATGGCGGTTGGTGGAGCATTCGCATGGGGTGCGACCACCTACACAGTCGGAAGCGGTGCGCGCATGGGTCCAGGTTACTTTCCTCTCATGCTGGGGGTTCTGCTGGCCATCATTGGAGCCGTGATTGCCTTCAAGTCCATGGTCATTGAAACCGAGGACGGAGAGAAAATCGGCAAATGGATCTGGCGCCCGGTGGGCTACATCGTCGCTGCCAACCTGGCCTTCGGCGTGCTGCTCGGAGGCTTGCCGTCGATTCACCTGCCGCCTATGGGCATGGTGATAGCCATCATCGCGTTGACCCTGATTTCCGCCAAGGCTGGGACGGATTTCATACTTAAGGAAATCCTCATCCTGTCGGCAATTCTTGTCGTTGGCAGCTACGTGACCTTCATTCTGTTGCTCAAGCTGCAGATTCAGGTCTGGCCGGCGTTCATTACAGGTTGAAGAGGAAAAGCACATGGACCTCATCGCAAATCTATCGCTCGGCTTTGGCGTAGCCTTTACCCCGATCAACCTGCTCTATGCCTTTATTGGTTGCATGCTTGGCACCCTGATTGGCGTGCTGCCCGGCATTGGCCCGGTGGCTACCATCGCCATGCTGCTGCCGGCTACCTACGCCCTGCCACCGGTATCGGCCCTGATCATGCTCGCCGGTATTTACTACGGTGCGCAGTACGGCGGCTCCACTACGGCCATCCTGGTCAATCTGCCGGGCGAGTCATCATCCATCGTCACTTGTATTGACGGCTACCAGATGGCACGCAAGGGGCGAGCCGGACCGGCACTGGCTGCGGCCGGTCTGGGATCCTTCTTTGCCGGCTGCGTCGGTACGCTGATACTGGCCGCCTTCGCGCCGCCGCTGACGGAACTGGCCTTCAAGTTCGGTCCGGCCGAATACTTCTCGCTCATGATCCTCGGGTTGATCGGCGCGGTCGTGCTGGCGTCGGGCTCACTGCTCAAGGCCATCGGCATGATTGTTCTGGGGCTCCTCCTGGGGCTGGTCGGCACCGATGTCAACTCCGGCGTGGCGCGCTATAGTTTTGACATCCCGGAACTGACCGACGGCATTGGCTTCGTGGCGGTTGCCATGGGGGTTTTTGGTTACGGCGAGATCATCTCGAATCTGGCGCTGCCAGAAGAACACCGGGAGGTCTTTACCGCCAAGGTGCAGGGTCTGTGGCCAACCAGGCAGGACTTCAAGGACATGACGCCGGCTGTGCTGCGTGGCACTTTTCTTGGCTCCGCACTTGGCATCCTGCCGGGCGGTGGCGCCTTGCTGGCATCCTTTGCCGCCTACGCGCTGGAGAAGAAGATCAAGGGCAAGCCGGGCGAAGTTCCGTTTGGCAAAGGCAATATCCGAGGTGTGGCGGGCCCGGAATCGGCCAACAATGCAGGTGCTCAAACCTCGTTCATTCCGCTGCTCACCCTGGGCATACCGCCAAACGCCGTGATGGCGCTGATGGTGGGGGCCATGACCATCCACAACGTTCAACCAGGACCGCAGGTCATGACCAGCAACCCCGAACTGTTCTGGGGTTTGATCGCGTCGATGTGGATCGGCAATGCGATGTTGATCATTCTGAACCTGCCTCTCATCGGCATGTGGATCAAACTGCTCACGGTGCCCTATCGCTGGCTGTTTCCGGCCATCGTCCTGTTTTGCGCCATTGGCGTCTACACCACGAACAACAGCACTTTCGACATCTGGCTGGTGGCCGGCTTTGGTTTTCTGGGCTATGCCTTCAACAAGCTCGGTATGGAGCCCTCACCGATGATGCTGGGTTTTATTCTGGGGCCCATGATGGAGGAGAACCTGCGCCGCGCCTTGCTGCTTTCGCGTGGCGACTGGAGCGTGTTCGTGACGCGCGGACTGTCGGCTGGTTTGTTGGCTGCGGCAGCCGTCATGCTGATCATTGTCTTGTTGCCTTCCATCAAGGCCAAGCGCGAAGAGGCATTTGTGGAGGATTGACAGTCTGCGCGCCGGGATGTTCAGGCGGTCGGGCTTTGATGGTTTGTGCCTGACAGCATCGTCTCAAAGTCCTTCACTGGCAGCGGCCGGCCAAACAGGTAGCCCTGGTATTCATGACAACCCAGGGCTGCGAGGAAGTCGCGTTGCTGCTCGGTCTCGACACCCTCGGCGATCACGGAAAGCCCCATGCTTTCAGCCAGTGCCACAACCATTTTGGCAATGGCCGCATCGTTGTGGTCTGTAAGGATATCCCGCACAAATCCCTGGTCAATCTTGAGTTGATCGATTGGCATGCGCTTCAGGTACGCCAGGGAGGAATAGCCGGTACCAAAATCGTCCAGTGAGAAGCCTACGCCCAGACCGCGCAGCGTGTTCATCGTTGCCACAACTTCGTCAACACTCCTGACCATGATGCCCTCGGTCAATTCCAGCTTCAGGCGTTGTGGATTGGCCCGAGTATGCAGGAGTATCCGGGTCACCAGATCCACGAAATCCGATTGGCGGAATTGATGTGAACTCACGTTGACTGACAGCGTGAGCTCGCACATTGTCGGCTGCATCGCCCAGCACGCCAGTTGATTGCATGCCGTCTCCAGAACCCAGTTGCCAAGGGCTGAGATGAGGCCAGCCTCTTCGGCCAAGGCGATAAATTGGCCGGGTGCCATCAATCCGCGCTGCGGGTGCAACCATCTGACAAGAACTTCCGCACCGAGCACCCTGCCGGCCAAATCCACTTGCGGCTGATAGTGCAAGACAAATTGTTCCAGCGCCACTGCCACCCGGAGATCTTCCTCCATGGCCGCTCGTTCAATCAGCTTTGCCTGCATTGCAGCATCGTAGAAACGCGTGGTGTTGCGACCCCCATCCTTTGCCTGGTACATCGCGACGTCAGCCTGCTTGATCAACTCTTCGGTCGAACGATCGCCGGGAGAAAACAGGGCGATGCCAATGCTGGCGGTACTGTGACCCAACTCGGATGCCGCGAGAACATATTGCTGACGAATCCCCTCCAGAATCTTCTCACTGACCACTTCCGTCTGCCGGGCGGCGCTGGTCAAATTGTTGCCAAGATTTTCCAGCATGACCATGAATTCGTCGCCACCGAATCTGGCCACCGTGTCACCTTCACGCACGCTTGCAAGCAGTCGCGCGGCGACTTCCTTGAGCAGCAAGTCGCCAGCGACATGGCCGCGTGTATCGTTGATGATCTTGAAATTGTCCAGATCAATGAGCAGCAAAGCGCCACATTTACCACTGCGCGTAGCAAGGCTCAGTGCCACTTTCAGGCGATTCATCAACTCGCGGCGGTTTGGCAATAAAGTCAGAGGATCCTGACCTGCAAGGACTTCGAGCTCGCGGCGCAACAGCAGACTCCTGGCGTATTGATGAAAAATGATGGCCGACACAATGACCGCCAGGACGATGGCTGCGATCGAGTTGAGACGCATGATGGCCAGTTGCTGCCCACTTTGATCGCTAAGGAGCAACATTTGCCAAATGGCCACCGTAGTGATGCCAAACAATGCGATGGAAACCAGGGGTCGCATGAGCGAAAGGCCAGCCACTGCAAAACAGACCAGGATGAACGCCTCGGTACCCCCAACCGCAACGTCAAAGTACGAAACGACAACGCCATACATGAGGTAGGTGAGACACATCATGACCTGCAGCACCAGAACAGTTCTGGTGCCGGGATCGGGTCGGCGCAAGACGCGGTGAACCACTATCACGAGCAGCAGCGTTGTAGCCGCCGTGATCGCATGCACCAGAAAGAGTGAATTTGCCCAGAACTGTGCTTTTGGCTCATTCGCTTGAATCGGGTAACTGAAGTACCAGACAGCCAAGGCAACTTCCAAGGGCGCAAAGAACCAGAAAGTGATCAATATCCGCCGCATGGACTCCATAGCGGCATCGTCCTGCACGGCCCGGTGATTGCGTCGCAGCTCACCCATCCGTGCCAAAACCCCTGACAAGATCAGCTGAACCTTCCCCCCCATTGAGATCGTCCTCAAGTTATTGTCGACTCATCCTACGCCCAATTGCAGTCGCTTTACGTGCGGTATGGCAACTTCTTTTCAATGCATCAAGGTGAGTGTTGCGACACTGCCACCGATGGCTAGCTTGCAGTTGGAGCAATGCGCTGGTGCAGACGCCGAACCAGCGGAACCAGCGCATACAGGATGAGCGCCCAGCGTGGGGCAGACCAGGCCGCAATCGCGCCCGCGACAAAGGTCAAAGCCAGCACCTGACTCACGCGCATTTCAGCAAGGTGGTGAGCCGCCTTGCTTGGGGTGTTTGAACCTTGGCTGGCAGCGTGTCGCAAATTGACGAAGGCGAGTGAAACAAGGGCCATAAGGAGACCATACAAAACCACAGGGAATGTCTCCAGCCAATGTGTTTCGCTCGCAAAGCTTGTTGCAAACGGAATGAATGAAACGACGAACAGCAGCAAGCCATTCGCGACCAGAATGCGGCCATCAATGGTTTCCAGTGACGAGAAGATGTTGTGATGATTGAGCCAAATCAGAAACACGTTCCAATAGGACAATGCGTAAGCGCCAAAGATTGGCCAGGCCAGTGCCAGCGATCCCAGAGTGTGCTCTTTCGGGACCTTCAGGTCCAGCACCATGATGGTCAGGATGATGGCAATAACCCCGTCCGAAAATGCTTCAAGCCTGTTCTTCTCCATATCGGATTGCACCTTTATATTGCGCACGTCATTTTGACGCACAATCAACAAACTTCAGGGATCGCTCCATGCCGTCTGTCAGTCGATAAACTGTCCGTCACCATGACTCCCTATCGAAATGATGACAAACCAGACTTCGCTCGCATGATGAGTGGCACAGTGGCCGTGGCACATGCACAGAGCCATCCACTGCATCGCCTTGGGCCTGGGCACGCATGAGACCTGGAACCCACTTGAGGTCGCAAATTGCGACCTCAAAGACCACCGGTTTGCTGCTCGCCACCACTGGCGCCATCGCCTTCAGCGGCAAGGCCATCATCGTCAAGCTGGCCTACCGGCATGGTGTGGACGCGGTAACGCTCATCATGTACCGCATGCTGTTTGCCTTGCCCTTCTTTGTTTTGATGGCCTGGTGGGCGAGTCGTGGCAAGGCAGCACTGACACGCAAGGACTGGCTCGGCGTTCTGGGGCTGGGTATCAGCGGCTACTACCTGGCCAGCTATCTGGATTTTTCGGGACTGACGTACATCAGCGCCTCGCTGGAGCGCCTGATCCTTTACCTGAACCCAACGCTGGTGCTGGCGCTGGCCTGGCTGATGTACCGCCGGCGCGTCAAGCGGGTGCAGATCATCGGCATGCTGGTCAGCTACAGCGGTGTGCTGCTGGTCTTTGGTCACGAGGTCAAGCTCGAAGGCGGCGACGTCGCACTAGGTGCGCTGCTCGTGTTCCTGAGTGCTGTGAGCTACGCCTGGTACCTGATCTTCAGCGGCGAGATGGTGCAGCGCCTGGGTTCGCTGCGCCTGGTGGGGCTGGCCACCAGTGTCGCCTGCGTGCTGTGCATTGCGCAGTTTGTGCTGTTGCGTTCCTGGAATGCTGCGCTGGTGGCACCACCAGTGATCTGGCTCTCGGTGCTCAATGCCACGCTGTGCACTGCGCTGCCGGTGCTGCTGGTTATGATGGCGATTGAACGCATTGGTGCCAGTGTGGTGTCGCAGGTCGGCATGGTTGGGCCACTTTCCACTATTCTCATGGGGGTGATGATTTTGGG